>DASPTT010000083.1:0-65128 GCA_035623275.1 Acidimicrobiales bacterium | reverse complement strand
GGACGAGGTGCTCCAGAAGCTCGACGAGCGGGGCCTGGCTCTGCGCAACAAGGAGGGCTGAGGCGTGCCGGCCACCCCCAAGCGGGGCCGCCGCTTCGGTGGCGACGCCGCCCACCAGAAGGCGATGATGGGCAACCTGGTGGCCTCGCTCATCGCGGCCGAGTCCCTCGTGACCACCGAGACGAAGGCCAAGGCCCTCCGCCCCGTGATGGAGAAGTGCATCACCGCGGCGCGCAAGGGCGGGGTGCACCGCCACCGCCACGTGGTCGCCCTCATCCGGGACAAGGACATGGCCCACAAGCTCTTCGAGGAGATCGGGCCCCGGTACTCGGACCGCCCCGGCGGCTACACCCGGATCCTCAAGCTCGGCCCCCGTCCGGGCGACAGCGCGCCGATGGCGCGCATCGAGCTGGTTTGACCCTCTTCGACCCCGATCCTGCGCCCGCCGAGGCCGGGGTCGGGCCGGCCGACACCGCCACACCGGCCGACACCGCCACACCGGCCTCGACGACCGTGCGGCTGCGCCTGCTCGTCGCCTACGACGGCAGCGGGTTCCGGGGATTCGCCGCCCAGCCGGGGCAGGTGACCGTGGCCGGGGCGCTCGGCGACGCCATCACCACCGTGGTCCGCCACCCCGTCACCCTCACCTGCGCGGGTCGCACCGACGCCGGAGTGCACGCCCGGGGCCAGGTGGTGCACGTCGACGTCGGCGCGTCGGTGGACCCCGACGCGCTGGCCAAGTCCTGCAACGCCATGCTCGCCCCCGCCGTGGTGGTGCGCCGGGCCGAGCTGGCCCCCGACGGCTTCGACGCCCGCCGGGACGCCCGGGCCCGGCGCTACCGGTACCTGGTCCTCGAGTCGCCCGCCCCCGACCCCCTCCTCGCCCCGATCGCCTGGCATGTGAAGGACCGCCTGGCACTGCGGGCCATGGTCGCCGCCGCGGACGCGCTGCTGGGCGAGCACGACTTCCGGGCCTTCTGCCGGCGCCCGCCGGGCACCCCGCCCGGGGAGCCCATCCGCCGCCGGATCCTCGACGCCCGCTGGGAGGTGGTGGGCGAGCCCGTCGACGCCCTCGGCGAGGGCGCCCGGCTCCTGCGCTTCCGCATCGAGGCCCAGAGCTTCTGCCACCAGATGGTCCGCTCCCTCGTGGGCACCCTGGTGGACGTGGGTCGCGGGCGCCATCGGGCCAGCGACGTGGTCGGGATGCTCTCGGCGCCGGCAAGGGCCCACGTGTCGAACATCGCCCCGCCCCACGGGCTGTGCCTGACCGACGTGGACTACGGGTCCGAGGACCAGGGGACCCCTCGTAGCTGAAGGCCGGAGGCCGGCTTGCCGTCGGCCCTCGCCACGACCTACAGTTGACGGTCGGCCAGCGCTCGGGACCTGGGCTTTTCCCTCCCATGGCGGGCCGACGGACCGGTGCCGGGGGCCCGAACGGCGGGCCCGCGCCGGACAGCTACGAGGAAGATCTGTGCGCACCTTCTCGCCCAAGCCCGAGGACATCACCAAGTCGTGGCTCGTGGTCGATGCCGAGGGACTCGTCCTCGGCCGCATGGCCACGGAGATCGCGGCGCGCCTGCGAGGCAAGCACAAGGCCATCTTCGCCCCCCACGTCGACACCGGCGACCACGTCGTGGTGGTGAACGCCGGCAAGGTGGTGCTGACGGCGGGCAAGGCCGAGACGAAGGTCGCCTACCGCCACAGCGGCTACCCAGGCGGGCTCAAGGAGCAGCGCTACAGCGAGCTGCTCGAGACCCGGCCGGACGAGGTGGTGCGCCGCGCCGTGCGGGGGATGCTGCCGCGGACCCGTCTCGGGCGCCAGCAGCTGCTCAAGCTCAAGGTCTACGCCGGCCCCGACCACCCGCACCAGGCACAGCAGCCCGTGCCGCTCGAGCTCCCCGACGCCCGCGCCGAGCGCTGAAAGGACCACCAGCTTCGTGTCGACCACAACCAAGTCCCCTGCCCCGCTGACCAAGACCGTCGGCCGCCGCAAGGCCGCCGTGGCGCGGGTGCGGATCCGGCCGGGCGCGGGAGTCATCACCGTCAACCGCCGCCCCATCGAGTCCTACTTCACCTCGGCCACCCACCGCATGCTCGTGACCGAGCCCCTGCGGGTCACCAACCTGACCGAGGGCTACGACGTTGACGCCACCATCGACGGCGGCGGCGTCTCGGGCCAGGCCGGCGCCCTGCGCCTCGGCATCGCCCGCTCCATCGTCGAGCTCGACCCCGAGCACCGCGGCACGCTCAAGCGCGCCGGGCTCCTCACGCGTGACGCCCGTGAGAAGGAGTCCAAGAAGTACGGGCTGAAGAAGGCCCGCAAGGCGCCGCAGTACTCGAAGCGGTAGCCGGCGGTGGGCGTCCGCTTCGGCACGGACGGCATCCGCGGGGTCGCCAACGTCGAACTCGACGCCGGGCTCGTCCTGGCGCTCGGCCGGGCGGCGGCGCGCGTGCTGCCCGCGCACACCTTCCTCGTCGGGCGCGACACCCGGCTCTCGGGCCCCATGCTGCAGGCCGCGTTCGGCGCGGGCCTGGCCAGCGAGGGGGCCGACGTGGTCGACCTGGGCGTGCTCCCCACGCCCGGCGTGGCCTGGGTGGCGGCCGAGCGCGCCCTGCCGGCGGCCATGGTCTCCGCCTCGCACAACCCCTTCACCGACAACGGCGTGAAGCTGTTCGCGGCGGGCGGCGTGAAGCTCCCCGACGCGGTGGAGAAGACGATCGAGGCCGAGCTGGAGGGCATCCTGGCCGGCGCGCCCGGCCCCCTGCCCCCGAGCGGCCACGGCGTGGGCCGCATGTGGGCCGAGCCCGAGGTGGCCGAGGCCTACGTCGATCACCTCGCCGGCCTGCTCGAGCCGGGCGCGCTCGCCGGCGTCCACCTGGTGCTCGACTGCGCCAACGGCGCCGCCCACGCCGCCGCGCCGGCGGTCTTCGAGCGCCTCGGCGCGCGTGTCGAGCTGATCGGGGCCGATCCCGACGGGACCAACATCAACGACGGGGTGGGCTCGACCCACCCGGAGCGGCTGGCAGCGGCGGTGGTCGAGACCGGCGCGGCGCTGGGCCTTGCGCTCGACGGCGACGCGGACCGGCTCGTGGCCGTGGACCACACCGGCACCCTCGTCTCGGGCGACGAGCTCCTGGCCATGTTTGCCGCCGACCTGGCCGGGCGGGGGCGGCTGGCGGGCAACACCGTCGTGGTCACCGTGATGTCCAACCTGGGCCTGCGCCTGGCCATGGCCGAGCGGGGGATCGCGGTGCGCGAGACCCCCGTGGGCGACCGCTACGTTCTCGAGGCGCTCGACGCCGACGGGCTGAGCCTCGGTGGGGAGCAGTCGGGCCATCTCGTCTTTCGCGAGCTGTCCACCACGGGCGACGGCATCCTCACCGGCCTCATGCTCCTCGACCTGCTGCGCCGCGACGGCCGGCCGTTGGCCGACGTGGCCGGCGCCTCGATGCGCCGTCTGCCCCAGGTGCTCGTCAACGTGCCCGTGGCCGACCCGGCCGCGGCGGTGGCCGACGCCGCGGTGGCCGAGGCGCGGGCGCGCGCCGAGGCCGAGCTCGGCGGCGGGGGACGGGTGCTGCTGCGGGCCAGCGGGACCGAGCCCCTGGCCCGGGTGATGGTCGAGGCCCAGACCGAGGAGCTCGCCCGCCGCATCGCCGAGGACCTGGTGGCGGCGGTCGGCCAGGCGGTGGGCCCCCCGGCGCCGGTGGCCGAGGCCGACCACGGGGCGGTGCCCGGCGCCGCCTCCCCGGCACCGGCGCCCTAGCCTGGGGCCATGTGCGGGATCATCGGCGCCACCGGCGGCGCCAACGTCCTCGACGTCCTGTTCCAGGGGCTCGAGCGCCTCGAGTACCGCGGGTACGACTCGGCCGGGGTGGCCCTGCAGGCCGAGGGGGCCCAGGACGCCCTGTGGCGGGCCCGGGCCGCCACGGGCACGCGCTCGCTCGAGGACCTCGCCAAGGTCGTCCACGACGCCCCCGACGACATCGTCGCCGGCATCGGCCACACCCGGTGGGCCACCCACGGCCACCCGACGGAGGCGAACGCCCACCCCCATGTGGACTGCTCGGGGCGGGTGGCCGTCGTCCACAACGGCATCATCGAGAACTGCCGCGAGCTGCGGGCCCGCCTGGAGGACGACGGGCACACCCTGGCCTCGGACACCGACACCGAGGTGGTCGCCCATCTGGTGGAGGAGGAGCTGGCCGGCGGCGCGTCGCTGGCCGACGCCGTGCGCACCACCGTGCGCGAGCTGCGCGGCGCGTTCTCGTTGGCGGTGGTGTGCACCGGCGAGCCCGGGACCATCGTGGCGGCGCGCCGGGTGTCCCCGCTCGTGGTCGGGATCGGCGAGGCCGGGGAGGGACTCCTCGCCTCGGACATCCCGGCGCTGTTGGGGCGGACGCGGCACTTCTGGGTCATCGACGACGACCAGGTGGTCGAGCTGCGCCCCGGCGCCATGCGGGTCACCACGCTGGCGGGCAAGGTCGTCGAGCCGACGGCGCGGGTCGTCGACTGGGACCTCGAGGCAGCCGAGAAGGGCGGGTACCCCGACTTCATGAGCAAGGAGATCCGCGAGCAGCCCCGGGCCGTGGCGGACACCCTGCTCGGCCGAGTGCTCGCCGACGGGTCGATCGCCCTCGACGAGCTGCGCATCACCCCGGAGCACCTGCGTGCCGTGGACAAGGCGTTCATCGTCGCCTGCGGGTCGAGCTACCACGCCGGCATGGTGGCCAAGTACGCCATCGAGCACTGGGCCCGGCTGCCCACCGAGATCGACATCGCCTCGGAGTTCCGCTACCGCGACCCCGTGCTCGACGAACGGACGCTGGTGGTCGGCGTCAGCCAGTCGGGCGAGACCATCGACACCCTGCAGGCCATGCGCGAGGCCCGCCAGTGGGGGGCGAAGGTGCTCGTCATCACCAACGTGGTGGACTCCTCCATGGCCCGGGAGGCCGACGGCGTGCTCTACACCCATGCCGGCCCCGAGGTGGGCGTGGCCGCCACCAAGACGCATCTGGCCCAGGTGGTCGCCCTGGAGATCCTCGCCATCTACCTCGCCGAGCTGCGCGGCACGCTGACGGCGGCGGACGGGCGCGGCCGGCTCGTCGACATGGCCGAGCTCCCCGCCCTGCTCGAGGCCACGCTGGCGCGCGCCGAGGACGTGACCGCGGTGGCCGGCCGCTATGTCACGACGCGCGACTTCTTCTTCCTCGGCCGCCACGTGGGCTTCCCCGTCGCCATGGAGGGCGCGCTCAAGCTCAAGGAGATCTCGTACCTGCGCGCCGAGGGATATCCCGCGGGCGAGCTCAAGCACGGGCCCATCGCCCTCATCGAGCCCGGCACGGTCGTCGTGGGGGTGGCGACGCGCACCCAGCTGTGGGACAAGATGATGGGCAACGTGGCCGAGGTGCGCAGCCGGGGGGCGAAGGTCGTCCTGGTGGCCAACGACGACGACGACGAGACCGCCGAACAGGCCGACGACGTGCTGTGGGTGCCGCGCACCCACCCGCTGCTGGCGCCGGTGGTCGACGTGGTGCCCCTGCAGCTCTTCGCCTATGCGCTGGCCCGCCTCCACGGCCACGACGTCGACCGGCCGCGGAACCTGGCGAAGACCGTCACGGTCGAGTGACGAGCCGGTGACCGGCGAGCACGGGACCGGCATGAGCGGCGCCACCATGAGCGGCGCCAGCGTGAGCGGCGCCAGCGTGAGCGGCATCGGCATCGACGCCGTCGACGTGGCCCGCTTCCGCGCCGTGCTCGAGCGCCGGCCCGCCATCCTCGGGCGCGTGTTCACCGCGGGCGAGCGGGACGACACGGCCGGGGGCGCCGACCCCGCGCCGCGCCTGGCGGCGCGCTTCGCGGCCAAGGAGGCGGTCTTCAAGGCGCTGGGCGTGGGACTCGGCGGGGCGGGCTTCCACGACGTCGAGGTCGTGCGCACCGAAAGCGGCGCGCCCCGCCTGTCGCTCCACGGCCGGGCCGCGGCGCTGGCCGCGGCCCAGGGGGTGGCGCGCTGGCACGTGTCCCTCACGCACACCGCGACGGTGGCCGTGGCCAGCGTGGTCGCCGAGGCAGGGCCACGTCCGTGAGGCCCGTCGTCACCGTGGAGGAGATGCGCGCCGCCGACAAGGCCGCGCTGGCCGAGGTGGACGAGGCCGTGCTCGTCGAGCGCGCCGGCACGGCACTGGCCACCCACGCGCTCGCCATCATGGGGGGTGCCTACGGGCGGCGCGTCGTGGTCGTCGCCGGCAAGGGCAACAACGGCGCCGACGGCAAGGTGGCCGCCGAGGTGCTGCGCCGGCGCGGGGCGCGGGTGGTCGTGGTCGACGCGCTCGACGCCCCGGCCCGCATCGGCCCCGCGGGGGCGGTCGACCTGGTCGTCGACGCCGCCTTCGGCACAGGCTTCCGGGGCGAGTACGTCGCCCCCTCCGTGCCCGCCGGCGTGCCGGTGCTCGCAGCCGACATCCCCTCGGGGGTGGACGGCGACACGGGCAGGGCCTGCGGCGAGCCGCTGCGGGCCGACTGCACAGTGACCTTCGCCGCCTTGAAGCCCGGCCTGCTCCAGGGCGACGGCCCGCTCCTGGCCGGACGGGTGGAGGTGGCGGACATCGGCATCGACATCGGGCGCCCGCGCATGGCGCTGGTGGAGGACGCGGACGTGGCCGCCTCGCTCCCCCCGCGCCCGCGGGGCGCGCACAAGTGGGTCTCCGCCGTGGCGGTGGTGGCGGGGAGCCCCGGGATGACCGGTGCCGCGGGCCTGTGTGCGCACGCCGCCTACCGCGCCGGCGCGGGGATGGTACGGCTCGGCGTGCCCGGCGCCAGCGGCGGCGAGCTCCCCTCGGGCGAGGCGGTGGGCGTGGTCCTGCCCGAGCACGCCTGGGCCGACGACGCGCTGGCCATGGCGGGGCGTTGCAAGGCGATCGTCGTCGGCCCCGGGCTCGGCCGGGACCCTCGGACGGCAGACGCGCTGCGTGTGCTGGTGGCGGGCTCGCCCGTCCCCCTGGTCGTCGACGCGGACGGCCTCTACGCCCTGGGCTCGGGCGCCGACGCGGTGCGCGCCCTGGCTTCGGCCCGGGCCACGCCCGTCCTCACCCCCCACGACGGTGAGTTCGCCCGGCTCACGGGGCGCGACCCCGGTGACGACCGCATCGCCGAGACGCGCCGGGCGGCCGAGACCCTCGGCGCGGTGGTGCTGCGCAAGGGCCCCACCACCGTGGTGGCCGCGCCCGGGTCCGAGGTCCTGCTGGTGACGTCCGGGTCGCCGCGCCTGGCCACCGCCGGCACGGGCGACGTGCTCGCCGGGGCCATCGGCGCGTTCGTGGCCCGGGGCCTCGCCCCCCTGCAGGCGGCCGCGCTGGCCGCCCATGTCCACGGGGCGGCGGCGGCGCTGGGGCCGTCGGAGGGCCTCGTCGCCGGCGACCTCGCCGACCTGGTCGGCCGGTGGCTGTCGGGGGCCCGGCGTGGGTGAGCGCGAAGGCGCCGCCGGACGCGGGGCCTGGGCCGAGATCGACGTGGCCGCCGTGCGCCACAACGCCCGCGTCCTGGCCGGGGTGGCCGCGCCGGCTCGGCTG
Organism: Acidimicrobiales bacterium; assembly: GCA_035623275.1. Taxonomy (GTDB): domain Bacteria; phylum Actinomycetota; class Acidimicrobiia; order Acidimicrobiales; family UBA8190; genus DASPTT01. The sequence goes on along the minus strand of DASPTT010000083.1, from coordinate 57,562 downwards.
TGCGCGGTGGTGAAGGCCGACGGCTACGGGCACGGTGCGCCCGCGGTGGCGCGGGCTGCCCTCGACGGTGGTGCCACCTGGCTGGCCGTGGCCCTGGTCGAGGAGGGGGCGGCGCTGCGCGCCGCGGGGATCGATGCCCCCGTGCTCGTCCTCTCCGAACCGCCGCCCGAGGCGATGGACGAGCTCGTCGCCGCGTCGCTCACCCCCACGCTGTACTCGCTCGAGGGTGTGCGCGCCCTGGAGGACGCGGCGCGCCTCGCGCCCGCGCCGGTGGGGGTGCACGTGAAGGTCGACACCGGGATGCACCGGGTCGGCGCGGACGTCGACGACGTCCTCAAGGTCGTGTCGGCTGTGCGCGACGCCCCCGGGCTGACCTTCGAGGCGCTGTGGACGCACCTGGCCGTCGCCGAGTCCCTCGAGGAGGCCGACCGGGCGTACACGGCGGAGCAGCTGCGGCGTTTCGCAGAGGTGCGCGACGCCCTGGCCGCCGCCGGCATCCCGGCCCCCATGGCGCACGCGGCCAACTCGGCCGGCGCCGTCGCCCACCCCGCGGCGCGCCTCGACATGGTGCGCTGCGGCATCGCCCTCTACGGCGAGGCGCCCTCGCCGGCGGTCGCCGAGATGCTGCGGGCCGCGGGCGTCGGGCTGCGTCCCGTGCTGGCGTTCAAGGCGCGTGTCTCGTTCGTGCGCCGGCTTCGGGCCGGCGAGTCCCCCTCCTACGGCCGGCGCCGGCCCCTGCCCGCGGACGCCACCGTGGCGACCGTGCCCGTGGGCTACGCCGACGGCGTCCCACGCCGATGGTTCGACGTGGGCGGCACGGTGCTCGTGGGCGGCCGGCGCTGCCCGCTGGCGGGGACGGTGACCATGGACCAGATCGTGGTGGACTGCGGCCCCGACGCGCCCGTCGCGGTGGGCGACGAGGTGGTGCTCATCGGCCGCCAGGGCGCCGAGTCCCTGGCGGCGGGCGACTGGGCCGACGCCCTCGGCACCATCAGCTACGAGGTGCTCTGCGGCATCGGGCCGCGCGTCCCGCGGGTGGTGGTCGACCGCGAGGCCGATGGCGACCGGGCGGGCGGCGCCGGCGCATGACGGCGCGCACCGGCGGCAGGCACCGGCCCGGGGCGCGGATCGCGCTGGGCCTGGGACTGGGGGCGGTGGCCGCGGCCGCCTGGGCCCTGGAGCACCGCGTGGTGCGCCGCGCCGCTCGGGACGTGGCCCTGGGGGAACCCGACCTCGTCCTGCCGGGCGACCTCGTCCACCACGACGTCGACGTCCCCGACGGGGGCCGGCTGCACGCCATGGAGCGCGGCGTGGGCCCGCCCGTCGTCCTCGTGCACGGGCTCATGCTGTCCTCGGCCGTCTGGGTGCACCAGCTGCACGACCTGGGCGAGCACCATCGGGTAGTCACCGTCGACCTGTCGGGGCACGGCCAGTCGGTCCTCGGGGCCCGGCGCTTCCGTACGGACGAGGGACCCGGGCCCGCCGACGCGCTCGGCCGCCTGTCGGCCGACCTGTGGGCGGTGCTCGAGCGCCTGGAGGTGGAGGGCGCGCTGCTCGTGGGCCACTCGCTGGGCGGCATGACGGTGCTCCGGCTGGCGCTGGACACGCCGCCCGACGCCCTGGCCCGGCGTGTGCGCGGCCTGGGGCTGGTCTCGACGACGGCGGGTCCCGTCACCGCCCTGTCGCCCGCGCTGGCGCGCCTCGGAGGCGACCTGTCGTCGCGCGTGGTGCTGGCCGCCGAGCGCCGTGGCGTGCACGGGCTCCCGTCGCAGGACCTGCGCTGGTGGGTCAGCCGCCTGGGCTTCGGCGCCGACGCGTCGGGCGCGCAGGTCGAATTCGTCGAGCGCATGCACAGCACGAATTCGGCGCGGGTGTTCGCCGAGCTGCTGCCCTCGCTCGTCGCCTACGACGTGTCCGGCCGTCTCGGGGCCGTCGAGCTGCCCACCCTCGTCGTCGTGGGCACCCACGACCGCGTGATCCCGCCGCGCCAGAGCCTGCGCCTGGCCGGCGGGCTGGCCAACGCCGAGCTGGTGGAACTGGCCCGCTGCGGGCACCAGCCCATGCTGGAGCGCCCCCACGAGTTCTCCCGGCTGCTCGACGAGTTCTCGGCCAAGGTGCGCTGAGGGCGCCGGCCTGCCGCCGCGCAGGCGGCCCGGTTCCCCAGAGGCCGGCCCGGCGGCATCGCCGGGGCCCGGCGGTACCATGCCGCGGTGGGCACGCTCGCCGATGTCCGGGCCGAGGCCCTCGGATGCACCCGCTGCGCGCTGGCCGCGGGCCGCACCCAGGTCGTCTTCGGGGTGGGGGACCCCGGGGCGCGCCTCATGTTCGTCGGCGAGGGTCCCGGCCGCGACGAGGACCTCGCCGGCGAGCCATTCGTCGGCCGGTCGGGGAAGCTGCTCGACAAGCTCATGGCCCAGGAGATCGGGATCGACCGCAGCACCTGCTACATCGCCAACGTGGTCAAGTGCCGGCCCCCGGGCAACCGTGACCCGAGGCCCGAGGAGATCGACGCCTGCCGTCCCTACCTGGAGGCCCAGCTCGGGTGCATCGACCCCGCGGTCGTGGTCACCCTCGGCAACTTCGCCACCAAGCTCCTGCTCGCCACCGGCGACGGCATCCGCCGCGTGCGCGGGCGGGCCTATCCCTTCCGCCACGGGCACCTGGTCCCGACCTACCACCCCGCGGCGGCGCTGCGCGGCGGCGGCGAGGTCCTCGCCGAGATGCGCGCGGACTTCGTGCTGGCCAAGCAGCTCCTCCAGGGCGGGGCGCCGTGACCGCCCCGCCTCGCCCCGCTGCGCCCGGTGCCGGCGCGCTGGAGGCCTTCACGACGGGGCCCCAGGACACGCGCGCTCTCGGCGCCGCACTGGCGCGCCTGCTTCGTCCCGGCGACGTCCTGCTCGTGTCGGGTGACCTGGGGGCGGGCAAGACCGTGCTGGCCCAGGGCCTGGCCGCCGGCCTCGGGGTGCGCGAGCAGGTCACGAGCCCGACCTTCACGCTGGTGCGGCACCTGCCCTGCGGGCCGCGTGCCGGGGACCCCGACGGCCCCGGGCCGCTGCGCACCATGCTGCACGCGGACCTCTACCGGCTCGAGCACCTGCGCGAGGTGGTCGAGCTGGGGCTCGGCGAGCTGGTAGAGGACGCCGCAGTGGCCGTCGTCGAGTGGGGCGAGGCGGCGGCGCCGGTGATCGGGCCCGACGTCCTCGTCATCAGCATCGCCTCCGTCACGGGCGGGGACGGCGACGGCGGCGAGGAGGGCGCGGAGGCGACGCGCCGGCACCTGCGGGTGACGCCGGCGGGATCCTGGGCGGCGCGGGCGGGGGCGTTGGCGGAGGCGCTCGCGCCCTGGGCCGGCTCGAGGGCCGCGGCGCCGGCGGCCTCGGGGCGCGGCGGGGCGGGGTAGGGGTCGCGCCGTGCTGGTCCTCGCGGTGGAGAGCGCCACCGACGCGGCGGCCGTGGCCCTGGCCGGGGAGGACGGCGTGCTGGCGTCGGCCGTCACCACCGAGCGCCGCCACCATGCCGAGCGCATCGCGCCCTTCGTCGCTTCGGTGTGCGCCGAGGCGGGCGTGACCCTGAGGGAGATCGACGCGCTGGCCGTGGACGTCGGACCGGGCCTGTTCACCGGCCTCCGGGTGGGGGTGGCGACGGTCAAGGCGCTCGCCTTCGCGCTCGAGATCCCGGTGGTGGGGGTGACCAGCCTGGAGATCCTGGCCGGCGCCGTGGCCGAGGAGGGCGGCGCAGGCGGCCGCCTGGTCGTCCCCGTCGTCGACGCCCGCCGCGGCGAGGTCTTCTCGGCCCGCTACGAGGTCGACGGCGCCGGCCTGGTCGAGTGCGCGACCCCGACGATCGGCTCGCCCGAGGTGCTGGCCGAGGCGCTGGCCTTCCACGGGCGCCCGGCACTGGCCCTGGGCGACGGCGCGCTGCGCTACGAGGGTCTGCTCGCCTCGGTGCCCGGGCTGGAGGTGGCCGGTCCCGCGCTGGCCCACCCGCCGGTCGCGACGCTGGCCCGCACGGCCCTGGCGCGTGCCGCGACAGGCGAGTGGGTCGAGGGTGGCGCCATCGGCGCGCACTACCTGCGCGAGGCGGACGCGCGCATCAACTGGGAGACTCGCGCCACGCGCCCGCACGCGGAGGCCCCGTCGTGACCAAGGACGACCACTCGGCCGACGCGGAGTACGAGCACGTCCTCGGGGCGGTGCGCATCGTGCGCATGCGCCGGCGCCACCTGCGCTCGGTGGTGCGCATCGAGGAGGAGTGCTACCCGCGCCCCTGGTCGGCAGCGCTCTTCCTCTCCGAGCTGGCCCAGCGGGCCACCCGCCGCTACATGGTGGCCACCATCGGGCCCATGGTGGCCGGGTACTCGGGCCTCATGCTGGTGGACGACGAGGGGCACGTGACCACCCTCACCGTCGACCCGCCCTGGCACCGCCAGGGCATCGGCGCCACGTTGCTGCTGGACCTGGCCCGCGTCGCGCCGTCCCTCGGCGTGCGCAACCTCACACTGGAGGTGCGCACCGGCAACACCGGCGCGCAGGCCCTCTACGACGAGTTCGGCTTCGCGCCGGTGGGCGTGCGGCGCAACTATTACGCCGAGACGGGTGAGGACGCCATCGTCATGTGGGCCAACGACGTGGGCTCCGAGCGCTACGCGGCGCGCCTCGACGCCATCGAGGCGCGTCTGGCGGCGAGGCGATGAGCGTGCAGGCGGCACCCTCGGACACCGTGCTCGGCATCGAGACGTCGTGCGACGAGACGGCCGCCGCCGTGGTCGGCGGCGGGCGCACCGTCCTGTCGTCGGTCGTCTCCAGCCAGGTCGACCTGCACGCCGCCTACGGGGGTGTGGTCCCCGAGCTGGCCGGGCGCGCCCACCTGGAGCTGCTCACGCCGGTGGTGGCCGACGCCCTTCGGCGCGCGGGGCTCGGCCCGGGTCCCGGATCGGCCCACCCCGCGGCGGTGGCCGCCACGGTGGGCCCCGGCCTCATGGGCTCGCTGCTCGTCGGCGTGAGCGAGGCCAAGGCCCTGGCCCTCGCCTGGGACGTGCCCTTCGTCGGGGTCAACCACCTCGAGGGTCACCTCTTCGCCGCCTTGTTGGACCACCCCGGCCTCGAGTGGCCGCTGGCCGTCCTGCTCGTCTCGGGGGGCCACACCATGGTGGTGTCGATGGCCGGGCCCGGCCGCTACTCGCTGCTCGGGGCGACCCTCGACGACGCCGCGGGCGAGGCGTTCGACAAGGTGGCCCGATTCCTCGGCCTCGGCTACCCCGGGGGCCCGGCCATGGAGCGGGCGGCCGAGCACGGCGACCCCGAGGCCTTCGACTTCCCCCGGGCCATGCTCGAGGACGGGCTGGACCTCTCCTTCAGCGGGCTCAAGACCGCCGTGGTGCGCGCCGTGCGTGCCCACCCCGAGGCGACCAACGAGGATGTGGCCGCGTCGTTCCAGGCCGCGGTGGTGGAGGTGCTGGTGGCCAAGACCGTGCGCGCCGCCGAGCGCATCGGCGCCCGGGGGGTGTGCCTGGCCGGCGGGGTGGCCGCCAACGGGCCCCTGCGGGCCGCCGTCGAGGCCACGTGCGCCGAACTGGGGGTGCCCGCCTTCCTGCCCAGCCGGGCCATGTGCACGGACAACGCGGCCATGGTGGCGGCCGCGGGGTGGTGGCAGCTCCAGGCGGTGGGCCCGAGCCCCCTGGAGCTGGGCGCGGACCCCGACCTGCGCCTTCCCCTGGCCGGCTGAAGCGATCCAGTTGCCCCTCCCCGCGGTGCCCGCTATCGTTAGCACTCGCTTGGTGTGAGTGCTAAGACCTGGCACCGACACCCCGTGAGTGCCAACGCTGCCTAGGAGGCTCGCCAGTCATGAATCTCCAGCCCCTCGAGGACCGGATCGTCGTCCGCCCCGGTGAGTCCGAGGAGACCACCGCCTCCGGTCTGGTCATCCCCGACACCGCCAAGGAGAAGCCCCAGCAGGGCGAGGTCCTGGCCGTGGGCCCCGGCCGCCGGGCCGAGAACACCGGGGAGCTGATCCCCCTCGACGTCAAGGTCGGCGACACGGTCGTCTACTCGAAGTACGGCGGCACCGAGATCACGGTGGACGGCGAAGACCTGCTCATCCTCTCCAGCCGTGACGTGCTGGCCAAGACCACCAAGTAAGCGGGGCCGACCTCCATGCCCAAGATCCTGAAGTTCGACGAGTCCGCGCGCCGCGGGCTCGAGGCGGGCGTCGACAAGCTGGCCGACACGGTCAAGGTGACGCTCGGCCCCAAGGGCCGCAACGTCGTCATCGACAAGAAGTTCGGCGCCCCGACCATCACCAACGACGGCGTGACCATCGCCCGGGAGGTCGAGCTCGAGGACCCCTTCGAGAACATGGGCGCGCAGCTGGTGAAGGAGGTGGCGACGAAGACCAACGACGTCGCCGGTGACGGCACCACCACGGCCACGGTGCTGGCCCAGGCGCTCATCCACGAGGGCCTGCGCAACGTGGCCGCCGGGGCGTCGCCCACCTCCCTCAAGCGCGGCATCGAAAAGGCGGTCGAGGCGGTCGTCGAGTCCATCCGCTCCCAGGCCCGGGAGATCGACTCCAAGACCGAGATCGCCCAGGTGGCCGCCATCTCGGCCGCGGACTCCTCGATCGGCGACGTGCTGGCCGAGGCGATCGACAAGGTCGGCAAGGACGGGACCGTCACCGTGGAGGAGTCGAACACCTTCGGCCTCGAGCTCGAGTTCACCGAGGGCATGCAGTTCGACAAGGGCTACCTGTCGCCGTACTTCGTCACCGACCCCGAGCGCCAGGAGGCCGTCCTCGACGACGCCTACGTGCTCATCGCCAACCAGAAGGTGAGCGCGGTGCACGACCTGGTGCCGGTGCTCGAGAAGGTCATGCAGACGGGCCGCCCGCTGCTCATCATCGCCGAGGACGTCGAGGGCGAGGCCCTGGCCACGCTGGTCGTCAACAAGATCCGCGGCACCTTCGTCTCCGTGGCCGTCAAGGCACCCGGCTTCGGCGAGCGCCGCAAGGCCATGCTCCAGGACATCGCCGTGCTGAGCGGCGGCCAGGTGATCTCCGAGGAGGTCGGCCTCAAGCTCGAGCACACCACGCTCGACCTGCTGGGGCGGGCCCGCAAGGTCATCGTGACCAAGGACGACACGACCATCGTCGAGGGTGCCGGGACCGAGGAGGACGTCAAGGGCCGGATCGCGCAGATCAAGCGCGAGATCGAGGACACCGACTCCGACTGGGACCGCGAGAAGCTCCAGGAGCGGCTGGCCAAGCTGGCCGGCGGCGTCGCCGTCGTCAAGGTGGGTGCGGCGACCGAGGTCGAGCTCAAGGAGAAGAAGCACCGCATCGAGGACGCGCTGAGCGCGACGCGCGCCGCCATCGAGGAGGGCATCGTGGCCGGTGGCGGCACCGCGCTGGTGCGCAGCCGCTCGTCGCTCGACAAGCTCATCGCCGATCTGGAGGGCGACGAGTCCACCGGGGCGTCGATCGTGGCCCGTGCCCTCGACGAGCCGCTGCGATGGATCGCGATCAACGCCGGGTTGGAGGGCTCGATCAAGGTGCGCGAGGTCGAGTTGGCCAAGGGCAACACCGGCCTCAATGCCGCCACCGGCGAGCTCGAGGACCTGGTGAAGGCCGGCGTCATCGACCCCGCCAAGGTGACGCGCTCTGCCCTGCAGAACGCCGCCTCGGTGGCGGGGCTCCTGCTCACGACCGAGGCCCTGGTGGCCGAGAAGCCCGAGAAGAAGGACGCGGCGGCGGCCGCGGCCGCCGCCGCGGGCATGGGCGGCATGGGCGGCATGGGCATGATGTGACGTTCCGGCGGCGCCACGGCGCCGCCGAGCGGCCGCATGTGGTCGATGCAGGACACGGCCGCACGACACGGGCCGCACGACATGGGCCGCATGACACGGGCCGCACGACATGGTGGACGGTGGCCGGGCCGGTGCCCGGCCACCGTCGCGTCCGCCCACGGAGGGGGCAGCCGCCCCGGCCGTGACCGGTAGGGTCCCGGCGATGGAGTCGGCGTTCGGGCGCGGCGGTCGCCAGGTCATCCCCCGCCCAGCGACGGCGCGCGCCGGCGGCCCCGCCCCCTGGGCGGCGCTGCCCGAGCCGCGACGGCGCCCCATCGGCGCGGCCCGGGTCGCCGAGGCCGTGCGCTCCCATCACCACGCCCTGCGTGGCGCGGAGCGCGTGGTGGTCGACGGGATCCCCGACCCCGGCGCGCCCGCGGCGGTGCTGGTCCCGGTGTTCGAGGAGGACGGTGAGGCTCGCGTGGTGCTGACCCGCCGCGCCGCGCATCTGCGGTCGCATCGCGGCGAGGTGAGTTTTCCTGGTGGGCGCCTGGAGGAGGGGGAGTCACCCGAGCGCGGAGCCCTGCGAGAAGCCGCCGAGGAGGTCGGCCTCGACCCCGCCGGGATCGAGCTGGTGGGGCGGCTGAGCAAGCTTGGCACGGTGTCCTCGGGGACGACCATCACCCCCGTGGTCGCCTTGCTCCCGGGCCGGCCTGCGCTGGCGGCCAATCCGACCGAGGTCGAGCACGTCTTCGACGCCGCGCTCAGCGATCTGGCCGATCCGGCCTGCTTCCGGGAGGAGCGCTGGGCCATCCCCGGGCGCGGCGACGACTTCCCCGTGTGGTTCTTCGAGCTCGGCGACGACACGATCTGGGGAGCGACGGCCCGGATGCTGGTGGAGCTGTTGCGGCTGGTGCTGTCGGTGTGACGGCTCCCCCGCACACCGGGGGCCGCGCATCGGGACGGTAGGGTGGAGGGATCGCCGGCGGGCGAACGGCGAGCGGCACTGGGCCCTGGGCACCCGGGGCCTGGGCCCGGGTATTGGTCGCGGGACACGGGCAGGAGGCAGCCAGGTGGCTGAGATCGAGATCGGGATCTACAAGTCGGGTCGGCAGGCCTACGGCTTCGACGACATCGCCATCGTGCCGAGCCGGCGGACCCGCGACCCCGAGGACGTCGACATCTCCTGGGAGATCGACGCGTTCCACTTCGACCTGCCCCTCATGGCCGCGGCCATGGACGGTGTGGTGAGCCCGCGCACCGCCGTGGAGATCGGCCGCCTCGGGGGGCTTGCCGTCCTCAACCTCGAGGGGCTCTGGACCCGCTACGAGGACCCCGAGCACCTCTTCGAGGAGATCGCCGAGCTCGAGGACGACAAGGCCACGGCCCGGATGCAGCAGATGTACCTCGAGCCCGTGAAGCCCGAGCTCGTCACCGAGCGCATCCGCCAGGTCAAGGCCGCCGGGGTCGTCTCCTGTGCCTCGGTCACCCCCCAGAAGACGGCGGAATTCGCCCCCGCCATCCTGGCCGGCGAGCTCGACATGCTGGTGATCCAGGGCACCGTGGTGTCCGCCGAGCACGTGTCGAAGACGGTGGAGCCGCTCAACCTCAAGCGCTTCATCCGCGAGTTCGACATCCCGGTGATCGTGGGCGGTTGCGCCTCGTACCAGGCGGCCCTCCACCTCATGCGCACCGGTGCGGTGGGCGTGCTCGTCGGCGTGGGCCCGGGCAACGCGTGCACCACGCGGGGCGTGCTGGGCATCGGCGTGCCCCAGGCCACCGCAATCGCGGACGTGGCCGGCGCCCGGATGCGCCACCTCGACGAGACCGGCGTCTACGTCCACGTCATCGCCGACGGCGGCATGAGCCGGGGCGGTGACATCGCCAAGGCCATCGCCTGCGGCGCCGACGCCGTCATGCTCGGCTCGCCCCTGTCGTCGGCCGAGGAGGCGCCGTGCCGGGGCTTCCACTGGGGCATGGCCACGTTCCACCCGACGCTGCCCCGTGGCGCGCGCGTGCGCACCACCGTGCGCGGGTCGCTCAAGGAGATCCTCCTCGGGCCGGCCCACGAGAACGACGGTCGCATGAACCTCTTCGGGGCACTGCGCACCTCCATGGCCACCACCGGGTACCAGACGGTCAAGGAATTCCAGAAGGCCGAGGTGATGGTGGCACCGGCCCTGCAGACCGAGGGCAAGGACCTGCAGCGGTCCCAGCGCGTGGGGATGGGCCACTGAGCTCGGCCGCCGGCCCGCTCGCCGCCACGCCACGCCGCCGGCTCCGCCCGCCACCGTCGCCCCACGCCCGACCCGCCACCCGCCGATGACCGAATCACCTGACGTCGTCCTCGTCGTCGACTTCGGCGCCCAGTACGCCCAGCTGATCGCCCGGCGCGTCCGCGAGGCGCGCGTCTACTCGGAGATCGTCCGCCACGACATCGGTGCCCCGGAGCTCATGGCGCGTCGGCCCAAGGGCATCATCCTCTCCGGCGGCCCGCAGTCGGTGTACGCGGAGTGGGCGCCGCAGATCGATCCCGCCATCTACGACACCGGCGTGCCGATCCTGGGCATCTGCTACGGCGCGCAGCTGCTGACCCAGCAGCTCGGCGGCACGGTGACGCGCACAGGCCGGGGCGAGTACGGCCGGACCGTGCTCAACCGCACCGGCTCGTCCCCCCTCTTCGCCGACTACCCGCCGACCGGCCCGGTCGACGTGTGGATGAGCCACGGCGACTCGATCACCGAGGTGCCCCCCGGGTTCGTGGCCCGGGCCTCGACCGCCGAGGCGCCCGTCGCCGTGCTCGAGCACGCCGAGCGGCGCATCCACGGCGTGCAGTTCCATCCCGAGGTGGTGCACACCGACCGGGGCCAGGCACTGCTCGAGCGGTTCCTCTTCGACGTCTGCGGCGCGCGCCCGCTGTGGACGCACACCAACATCATCGAGTCGTCGGTGGAGGAGGTGCGGGCCCAGGTCGGCGGTGCGCGCGTCCTGTGCGCCCTCTCCGGCGGGGTCGACTCCGCGGTGGCCGCCGCCCTCGTGCATCGCGCCGTGGGCGACCAGCTCACCTGTGTGTTCGTCGACACCGGGCTCATGCGCTCAGGTGAGGCCGAACAGGTCGAGGAGACCTTCCGTCGCCAATTCCACTTCGACCTGATCCACGTCAAGGCGGCCGACCGTTTCTTCGGCGTCCTCAAGGGCGTCACCGAGCCCGAGGCGAAGCGCAAGGCCATCGGCGAGACGTTCATCCGTGTCTTCGAGGAGGTGGCGGCGGACGTCGAAGAGGCGCGCTTTCTCGTGCAGGGGACGCTGTACCCGGACATCATCGAGTCGGGGACGGCGGACGCGGCCACCATCAAGTCGCACCACAACGTGGGCGGCCTGCCCGAGGACATGGCCTTCGACCTCGTCGAGCCCCTGCGGCTCCTGTTCAAGGACGAGGTCCGTGCCGTGGGCGAGGAGCTCGGCCTCCCCGAGGAGATCGTCTGGCGCCAGCCGTTCCCGGGCCCCGGCCTGGCCGTGCGCATCATCGGCGAGGTGACACCCGAGCGGGCCGAGATCCTGCGCGCCGCCGACGCCGTCGTGTTGGAGGAGGTCCGGCGCGCCGGGCTCTATCGCGAGCTGTGGCAGAGCTTCGCCGTGCTCCCCGCCGTGCGCACGGTCGGCGTCATGGGCGACGCCCGCACCTACGCGTACCCGATCGTGATCCGCGCCGTCACCTCCGACGACGCCATGACCGCGGACTGGGCACGGCTGCCCTTCGACCTCCTCGAGCGCCTCAGCTCGCGCATCATCAACGAGGTCGACGGCGTGAACCGGGTGGCGCTGGACATCACGTCCAAGCCGCCTGGCACCATCGAGTGGGAGTGACGCGGGCCATGGCGGGTGCAGGGACCCCCGCCGCGCCGTTGCCCCGGCTCGGCGTGGGCGCCTACGAGGGCGACGAGTTCGACGACTTCGAGGTCGCCGAGGCGCCGGCCGCGCCCGGCCACGGCGGAAGCGTCGGGGAGGAGACCGAGCCCGGAGCGCCGGCCCGACGGGGCCGCTGGGCGGGGCTCGACATCGACCCCGACGAGCTGCTCGAGGGCCTCAACGATCCACAGCGCCGGGCTGTGGTGCACCGTGGCGGCCCGCTCCTCGTGGTGGCGGGCGCGGGCTCGGGCAAGACCCGGGTGCTGACCCGCCGGGTCGCCCACCTGGTGGCCACGGCAGAGGCCGCCCCCTGGGAGATCCTGGCCATCACCTTCACCAACAAGGCGGCCGACGAGATGCGCGAGCGCCTCGTCGCGCTCATCGGGCCGCCGGCGGAGCGCATGTGGGTCTCGACCTTCCACGCAGCCTGCGTGCGCATCCTGCGCACGCACGCGGACCGGCTGGGATACCGGCGCTCGTTCACCATCTACGACGACAGTGACTCGCGCCGGCTCGTCGAGCAGGTCGAGCGCGACCTGAACATCGATTCGAAGAAGTTGCCGCCCCGCGGGGTGCAGGCGGCCATCTCACGCGCCAAGGCGGAGCTGGTGGGCCCCGGCGACTTCGCCGCCGCGGCGACGAGCGTCTTCGACCGTCGCATCGCCGACGTCTACGCCGAGTACCAGGGGCGGCTGCGCGCCGCGTCGGCTATGGACTTCGACGACCTGCTCCTGTGCGTCGTCGATCTCTTCCGCACGTGCCCTGACGTGCTCGAGTCCTACCAGCGACGCTTCACCCACGTGCTGGTGGACGAGTACCAGGACACCAACCGGGCACAGAACGAGATCGTCCTCATGCTGGGCGCCGCCCACCGCAACGTGTGCGTGGTCGGCGACAGCGACCAGTCGATCTACTCGTTCCGCTCGGCGGACATCCGCAACATCCTCGAGTTCGAAGAGGCCTTCCCCGACGCGGCGGTGATCCCGCTCGAGCAGAACTACCGCTCGACCAAGACGATCCTCGACGCCGCCAACGCCGTCATCGCCAACAACACGACGCGCGTGCCCAAGGAGCTGTGGACCGAGGGCGGGCGCGGCGAGCCGCTGCGGCGCTACCGGGCCGAGGACGAGTACGACGAGGCCGCCTGGGTGACCCGTGAGATCGCCCGGCTGTGCGCCACCGAGGGCCTCCGCTACGGCGACGTGGCGGTCTTCTACCGCACCAACGCCCAGAGCCGGGCCCTGGAGGAGGCCCTCGGGCGGGCCCGGATCCCCCTCAAGGTGGTGGGCGGGACCCGTTTCTACGACCGCCGCGAGGTGAAGGACGTCCTCGCCTACCTGCGGGTGCTGGCCAACCCGTCCGACGAGGTGTCGGCCCGGCGAATCGTCAACGTCCCGCGCCGGGGCATCGGCGACACGTCGGCCGAGCGCCTGTCGGCCTGGGCCCGTGCCAACGGCCTGTCGTTCGCGGCGGCGCTGGCCTTCGCCGCCGATGCCGGGGTGACGGGGCGCGCGGCGAAGGGCGTGGCCGAGCTGCGCACGCTCCTCGACGGGTTGCGCACCCTCGTCGTCGAGGGCGCCGGCCCCGCCGTGCTCGTCGACGAGGTGGCCGTCCGCACCGGCTACCGGGCCGAGCTCGAGGCGGAGGGGACCCTCGACGCCCGCGGGCGGCTCGAGAACATCGGCGAGCTGGCCGTGGCCGCCACCCAGTACGACGACCTCGACTCGTTCCTCGAGTCGGTGGCCCTGGTGGCCGATGCGGACGAGCTCGGGGGCGACGGCAGCCGCGTCTCGCTCATGACGCTGCACACGGCCAAGGGGCTCGAGTTCCCGGCGGTCTTCCTCATCGGCATGGAGGACGGGGTCTTCCCCCACCTGCGCGCCCTCGACGACCCGGTGCAGCTCGAGGAGGAGCGGCGCCTGTGCTACGTGGGCATCACCCGGGCTCGCGAGCACCTCTACGTCACCCACGCCTGGCGCCGCACCCAGTGGGGGTCGACCAGCCACGCCATTCCCAGCCGGTTCCTCTCCGAGCTCCCCGATGAGCTCGTGCGCGACGTGGGGCCCTCGCTCCGGGACCGCCCCGACCGCGCCTGGGGCGGGCGCCGGGGGCCGGGGGCCGCCCGGCCCGACCCCTCGGGGTTCGAGGCCGACGCCGAGTGGGACTGGGACGACCTCCACGAGGCAGGCGGGGACGCCTGGGACGACGCGCAGGGCCCCCGGGACGAGGGCGAGGGGGGCCGCGGCCGGTCGGCGTCGACCCGTGGCGCGCCCTCGCCCGCCCTGGACCGGCGCAGAAGCCCAGGTAGGCTGGGGTCGACGAAATCGCCGCCGGAGCGATCGGCGCGGTCGGGCTCGTCGGGCACGGGTGGGGCTCGGTCCCGCCGTCTGCCCAAGATGGCGCAGTGGCGATTCGACGAAGGACGCTGACCACGGGATCGTCACCATGCCCCTGACGACGACGGACGGGCACGGCCCCAAGTCGGTGCTGCCACGCCAGCCGGGGGCACCCCGACCCGGCAGTGCCCGTCACGACGCCGGCTGGTTCCGCCGGGTCCGCGACCGTCGCCGCGCCCAGAGGGTCAGGCGCAACCACGAGCGGGCGGCCCGGCGCACCTGGTTCGGGCGCCATCCCAAGACCACGGCCTTGCTCGCGGTCCTCGTGGCCCTCACCCCCGTGTGGTGGTCGCTGGGGTCGTTCATGGCCAACCCCGCCAACGGCCCATTCGGCGGCCGGTTCGTCGAATGGGTGCGCGACCACGGGGGCAACGGCATCGTCGTGTGGGTGGAGAACTGGTGGTACGCGCACCACCCGCCGCCCACGGGGGGCAAGCCCAAGGCCGGGGCCATCCCCTCGCCCAAGGGGGCGGGGGCCACGACACCGAACGCCACGGTCGCCCATCTGCCGGTGCCGTCGCCGATCGCGCCCCTGGCCAGCCCGCCGATCCCCGGCGAGGGACTCTGGCACCCGGCGGGCCGCCTCGTCCACGGCATCCCCGCCGTCTACGAGTCCTACCTACGTCCCGACCCGGTGCACACGAGCGTCGTCGACGGGGTCATGTGGATGGACCCCACGCTCCTGCGGGCCACGCTGTACTCGGGCTCGCAGGTCCCCGGCAACGGCCCATGGCACTACACGGCCCCCGTCGGCTCCGTCGAGGCGACCTCGCTCGTGGCCGCCTTCAACTCCGGCTTTCGGATGAGCGACGCCCTCGGCGGCTACTACTCCGAGGGGCGTGAGGTGGTCCCGTTGCGCACCGGGGCGGCCACGGCCGTCATCTACACCGACGGGACGATGAACATCGGGGCCTGGGGCACGGAGGTGACCAGGACCCCCGAGGTGGTGGCGGCCCGCCAGAACCTCCACCTGCTCGTCGACAACGGGGCGCCCGTGCCCGGGCTCAACGCCAACGACACCTCCGAGTGGGGCTTCACCCTGCACAACGACATCTACGTCTGGCGCTCGGGCGTGGGCATCACCGGCGACAGGGCCATCGTCTACGTGGGCGGGCCGGGCCTCAACATCACGACGCTGGCAGACCTGCTGGTACGCGCCGGTGCGATGCGGGCGATGGAGCTCGACATCAACACGGCGTGGGTCAACGCCGCCACCTATGGCCCCTCGACGCCCGACGGCGCGGCCAGCGCTGCCAACGGCACGAACCTCATCACCGGGATGGCCGGCGGCACGTCGCGCTACTTCTCCCCCTGGTACCGCGACTTCTTCACCATGTCCGCCCGGTGAGTGTTCGCCCGGTAAGTGCCCGCCCGGTGAGTGCCCGCCTGTGAGCACGGCCGGCCCATCGGGCTCGGCCGGCCGGCGTGAGTGGGACGCCTCCACCTACGACCGCATCGCCGACCCCCAGACGCGCTGGGGTGCGGGCGTGCTCGAGCGGCTCGAGCTCACCGGCGGTGAGACCGTCCTCGACGTCGGGGCGGGGACCGGGCGCGTGACGGAAATGCTCCTCGAGCGGCTCGAGAGCGGCCGGGTGGTGGCGCTTGACGCCTCGGCGTCGATGCTCGAGGTGGCCGCGCGGCGCCTGGAGCGCTTCGGCGATCGGGTGCGCGCGCTCCACGCGGACGTCCTGCGGCTCGACGCCTCCATGCTCGGCGGCTGGGCCCCCGTCGACGCCGTGTTCTCTACCGCCACCTTCCACTGGGTCCTCGACCACGACCGGCTCTTCGCCGTGCTGGCGTCGGTGATGGCGAGCGGCGCGCCGCTCGTGGCCCAGTGCGGGGCGGCGGGCAACATCGCCGGCCTGATAGAGGCGGTGCGGGCCACGGGCCACGAGCGCGCCGGGCAATGGAACTACGCGACCCCCGACGAGACCCGGGGGCGCCTGGCGCGCGCGGGGTTCGTCGACGCCGAGGTGTGGACCAACCCCGAGCCCACGCCCATCGAGTCCGGCGAAGCCCTGGAGACCTACCTGGAGGCGGTGTGCCTGCGCAGCCACGTGGCCGCCCTGCCCGAGCCCGAGCGCGTCCCGTTCGTCAAAGCGGTGGCGGCGGCGATGGACGAGCCGGTCATCGACTACGTGCGCCTCAACATCGTGGCCCGCCGGGCCTGAGCAACCCGGGAGAGCCGATGCGCCGGGCGTAGGGTGAGTGCCGTGGCGCAGGCATCGGGACGCCGGAGCGGAGCGTGACGCCGCCGCCCCCCCCGGCCGGCTGGTACCCGAACCCTGACGGAACCGCCAGCCTGCGCTGGTGGGACGGGGGCCGGTGGACCGAGCACGTCCACGCGACTCCGGCACCCCCGGCGCCCGACGCGATCCCGGTGCCCCCACCGCTTCCCAGCGCCTCGCCTCCCGGCGTCATGGCGCCGCCCGGTCCCATCCCCCCGCCCCCGGAGCGTTTCGGTGGCCCCCGGTCGGCCGCGCCCGTGGCCGGGCGCACCGGGCTGGTCGTGGCCATCTGCTTCGTCGTCGTGGCGGCCGTCGTGTTCGTGCCCTCGGTCTTCTTTGTCGCCCGCACCGTCGTCGACCAGATCGTCCACGCCCCGACCATGGCGGTGCCGGGCACCCTGAGCCTGTCGCTGCCGGCGTCGGGTGACTACTACCTCTACGACCCCTTGGGCGTCGGTGCCCTCGACGCGTCGGATCTCGTGGTCGTCGGGCCGAACGGCACCGCGCCCACGCTGGGGGCGCCGACGGGCACGCAGACCGTCACCCGCGACGGCAGGACGTACACGGCGTCGGTCGGCTTCCACGCCGCCGTTGCAGGCGACTACACGATCACCGTCCGGGCCTCGTCGGCCGGCGCGCACCGGGTGATCGTGGCGCCGTCGTTCGGCACGGTGGCCGCCGAGGTGGCCGGCTGGGGGGTGGGCATCGGCCTGTCGGTGCTGCTCGGCATCGCCGGGATCGTCATCCTCGTCGTGGCGCTCGTCCAGCGCAGCCGCGCCCGGCGGGCGATGCCGCCGTCGTATCCGACGCCTTTGCCGTCGTGAGCGACGAGGACCTTCGGGCCGCGCTGGCCGACGTTGCCCGCCGGCTGGCGGCCGCCGAGGCCGTCCTGGCCATCCAGGCGCTCAAGGCGCGCTACGGCGAGCTCGTCGACCGGCGCTTCGAGCGCGGCGCGGTGGTCCCCGCGGCGCGCCTGGCCGAGCTGGGCGCGGCCATCGCCGAGCTCTTCACCGAGGACGGGGTGTGGGACGGGGGGCCGGTGCTCGGGGTGGCCGAGGGCAGGGCCGCCATCGCCGCGCGCCTGGCCGAGCCCACGCTGGTGTTCTCCCGCCATCTCTTCGTGTCCCCGAGCATCACCGTGGAGGGCGATCGGGCCCGTGGCCGCTGGGAGCTGCTCGCGCCGTGCAAGGACGCGGCGGGCCGCTCCTACTGGATGTGCGGGATCGAGGAGGACGAGTACGCGCGCGACGGGCTTGGCGTCTGGCGCCACGCCCGCATGACCCTCACGACGGTGACCATGGCCCCGGTCGGCGAGGGGTTCGACCAGATCTGGTGCTAGGTGGCGTCAGGCCCGCGCGCCGAGCGCCCCGGCCACGGGGAGGGCGGCCTCCTCCATGGCGAGCAGCGCCTGGTGCAGCGCCCGGCTGGCCTCGCCGAGCTCCATGGCCCGCTGGCCCGCTGCCGGGCCGGTCAGCGCCAGCTCCCAGAGGCGGTCGACCGTGCGGGTCACCCGCCGCAACTGCATGGTGATCGACGAGAGCTCCCGAGGTCGGGCGTCGCCGTGGGCGCTGTGCATGGAGGAGGCTCCTTGGGAGTCTGACCCTGGCGGGCCAGGGACTGGAGGGGGGGCGGTCGCCAACGGTCCGCCGTTGCTGTGTGAAAGCACTATGCCGACTGACTCCGGGCGGCGACAGGGTCCAAAGTCCCGAGACGCCGCCCCGTATCCTGGTCGAGGCGCCCGCGCGCCGTGGTCGGGAGGACCCATGGACCTCCGACGGGCGAAACCCGCCCGCCCTGTGAAATCCCTCGTCGTCGCCCTGCTCGTCGTCGCCGCGGTCGTCGCGCTGGTCGTCGCGCTCGTCCCCGGGGCCGGCCGACGGGGAACCGGCGGCCGGGTGCGGGGCACCGGTTCGGCCGGTGCTGCCGGCGACGTTCTCGGCTCCGGGAGCACCGGGTCGGCCGGCCGCGGGACGGGGGGGACGGTCCCGGAGGGGTCGCCGACGACCACGACCGTGCCGGCCACGCTGACGCTGGCGGGCTGCCCGCCGCCGCCGGCCCCGCCGTCCTCCGCCCCGCCCGCGCCGCCGTCGCACCCGGCGGTCCTCGTGCCCGAGTCGGCCCTGCCGGCGCCCCCCTGGCCGACCCTGCGGGTGCACGACCTGTCCGCCATCTCGGGCAAGGGCATGTGGATCTGGCAGTGGTCGCAGACCGAAGGCGCCGACGCGGCGGCCGTCGTCGCCCGGGCCCGCGCCGCGGGGCTCCATCAGCTGTGGGTGCGGGTGGCCGACTCCTTCGACGGCTTCTACGGCGCGGCGGAGCTCGACGCGCTCGTGCCCGCCGCCCATCGCGCGGGCCTCGCCGTCATCGGGTGGGGCTTCCCCTATCTCTACGACCCCGTGGGCGACGCCGGCTGGACCCGCGCCGCCCTCGACTGGCGGGGTCCCGGCGGCGCCGAGCTCGACGGGTTCAGCGCCGACATCGAGATGGCGACCGAGGGCGTGGCCCTCTCCGCCCGGCGGGTGACGGTCTACCTGGCCCTCGCCCGTCAGGCCGCGGCCGGCCGCCCCTTCGTGGGCACCGTCTACCCGCCGACGGACCGGCTCTGGGCGACCTATCCCTACGCGTCGATCGCCCCCTACGTCGACGCCTTTGCCCCGATGGTCTACTGGTCGTGCACCCAGCCGGCGGCGGCGGTGCAGCAGGCGATCGCCCGGCTGGCCACCCTTGCGCCCGTCGCCCCCATCGGCCAGGCCTTCTCCACCGCGGGCACACCGGGCGAGCGGGCCGGCGCCCCCAGCGCGGCCGAGATCACGCAGTTCCTGGCGGTGGCGCGCGCCGACGGGGCGGTGGGCGCCTCCTTCTGGAGCTGGCAGGCGGCGGACGCCGAGCAGTGGGCCGCCATCGGCGCCTATCCCTGGCCCCTGGCCCCGGTCCCCGTCGGAGCCCACCCGGGCACCGGCTGACACGACGCCGCGGGTTGCGCCGGGCACCCGCCGGGCCGACGCGCCGCCCGTTCAGTCGAAGCAGGCAGCGAGGAAGGCCTCGAGGCCCTGCCAGTCCACCTCGACGTCGAAGCGGCCCCCCTCGTGGGCGATGGTCAGCGTCGGGCAGAAGACGTCGGTGTCGCCCACGAAGAAGTGCGGCGACCCCACCACGCCACGGGCACGCCCCTCGGCCCAGTCGGCCTCGACCCGTGCCCGTCCGCCGGCCCCGGCGGTCGCGGCCCCGCCCGACGTCGCCGGGTCCAGCCCGGCCGCCGCGGCGACGGCGTCGAGCACGGCGGGGTCCTGAAGGTCCAGGCCCTCCTCGAACAGGGCGCGGCGCACACCCAGGCTCACGGCCTCGCCCGCCGCCAGGCTCGTGTCGTAGGCGGCCGCCGCGAGGGCGAGGGCGGGGACCGACGAGCGGGGGAAGCGGGCGGGGTCGAAGCCGGCGAAGAGCCCGGGGGCCACACTGCGGCGCAGCGCCTCGATCTCCTCGGCCACCACGGCGGGGTCGAGGGGCGCGCCGTTGACCAGCTCGAGCGGCCAGGAGCGGCAACGCAGCACCACGTCCGGGCGGTCGCGGCGGCGACGTTCGTCCACCAACCGGGACAGCCCCGCGTGGGTGAAGGGGCACACGACGTCGGCGAAGACCTCGACGACCCGCACGGCGGACACGCGTCGCCCGTCGTTCGCCGCTGGCCGCCCGGGGTCCGCCCGGGTCAGCCCGGCAGGCGCCGCCAGAGGGCGGCAGGCAGCAGCCGGAGCAGCGCGAAGACGAATTTCAGGGGGGCGGGCGACCACACCGTCGCGGCACCCCGCTCCAGGCCGCGCACGACGTCGGCCGCCACCGCGTCGGGCGTGGTGGCCATGGGGCCGGGCTCGCGCCCCGCCGTCATCCTGGTGGCCACCCACCCGGGGCGCACGATCATGAGGCCGGCACCCGAGCCCCGCAACGACTCGGCCAGGCCCTGGGCGAAGCCGTCGAGCCCCGCCTTGGAGGCGCCGTAGACGAAGTTGGCCCGCCGGACCCGCACGCCGGCCACCGACGAGAGCACGACCATGCGGCCCGTCCCCTGGGCCCGCAGGACGTCCGCGAACGCCACCATGGCCGCGGCCGGGCCCACCGTGTTGGTGGTGAGCACCCGCGCCGTGGCCAGCGGGTCGTGCTCGTCGGTCGACTGGTCGCCCAGGACCCCGGCGGCCACCAGCACGAGGTCCACGTGGCCGAGGCGCTCCGCCGTCTCCCGGGCGAAGGCGCCGTGGCCTTCGACGTCGGTGACGTCGAAGGGGCGGGTCTCGACCTTGTCGGTGCCCAGCGCCTCGAGCTCCTTGGCCGCGGCGGCCAGCGACACCTCGTCGCGCCCGGCCAGCACCACGTGGCGCAGGCGGGTGGTCGCCAGCGCGCGCAGCACGGCCCGGGCGATCTCCGACGAGCCGCCGAGCACGACCGCGGTCTGGGGCATGCCCATGGCGTCGTTCATCCGTCCCCTCCTGCTGTGGTGGCCGAGCGGGTGGCGGCACGCGTCCGGGTGCGGACGGGGCGCCCCGCGCCGCGTCCTGTGCCGGCCGCGCGGGTCCGCTTGCCCGGTGCGCCGGCGCGCCCGGCCCGGCCGGCCCGGCCGGCCGGGCCGGCCGGGCCGGTGACGATGCCGAGCCGGCACGCCAGGTCCGACACGAGGACGCCCGCGGGGTCCACCCGGTCGCGCACGGCGCGGAACTCCCCGAGGCGCGGGTACATGGCGGGGAGCAGCTCGGGGCGCAGGCGCGAGTCCTTGGCCAGGTAGATCCGGCCCCCCGCACCGGCCACCTCCTCGTCGAGCTCGTCGAGGAGCGCGGGCAGCCCGGCCGGGCCGACGGGGAGGTCGAGGGCCAGCGTCCAGCCCTCGCGTGGGAACGACAGCGGTCCCGCGTCCCCCGGCCCGAATCGCTTGAGCACGGCCAGGAACGAGGCCACCCGGGAGGCGCTGAGGCGCTCGACGACCCGGCGCATCGTCTCCTCCGCGCCGAAGGGGACGACGAACTGGTATTGGACGAAGCCCCGCGGCCCGTACAGCCGGTTCCAACCGCCCACCCCGTCGAGCGGGTGGAAGAACCCGGCGATCGACTCGATGCCCCCGATGCGCCGGCGGGGGGCCTTGCGGAACCACAGCTCGTTGAACGCGGCCACCGTCAAGGGGTTCAGCAGGCCCGACGGCGGGGTGAGGGGTACCTGGAGCCGGACCTGGGGGTCGAAGGCGAGCGCGTGGGGCCCTCGGGCCTTGGGGGGAAGGTCGTCCATGCGGGCATGGTCCCCGCGGGTGAGCACGGCCCGCCCGAGGCGCGCGCCCTTGGCCACGCAGTCGATCCAGGCCACCGAGTAGCGGTACTCGTGGTCGCGCGCCGTCATGCGCGCCATCAGGTCGTCGAGGTCGCGGGCGCGCTCGGTGTCGACGACCATGTGCGCCGTCTCGATGGCGGGGAGCGTGATGGTGGCGTCCAGCACCACCCCCGTGAGGCCCATGCCGCCGGCGGTCGCCCAGAACAGGTCCGGGTCCGATGCCGGTGTGACGGAGACGGTCCCCGTGGGCGTGGCCAGGGTCATGGCGGTGACGTGCGAGCAGAACGACCCCTCGCGGTGATGGTTCTTGCCGTGGATGTCGGCGGCGATGGCACCGCCGACGGTCACGTACCGGGTGCCAGGCGTCACCGGCACGAAGCGCCCCCGCGCCACGAGCAGGCGCATGAGGCTGTCCAGCGACATGCCCGCCCCCACCGTGACCCACCCGGCCTCGAGGTCGGCATCGAGCACGGCCGCGTGCCGGGTGAGGTCCAGGACGATGCCGCCGGCGCACTGGGCCGCGTCCCCGTAGGAGCGCCCGAGCCCGCGAGGGACCACGCCCCGGCCCGCGGCCACCGCCTCGGCCAGGACCGCGGCCGCCTCGTCGGCCGAGGTGACGGTGCGCACCTCCGCGGCGCTCGGCGCCGTGCGCCCCCAGCCCGTGAGGAGCCGACGCCGTGCGCCGGTGCCCTCGTCCCCGTCCACCGCGCCGCTCACGCGTAGACGCCCACGGCGAAGAGGACGGCCCATGCCAGCCCGAGGACCTGGAGCATGTGGTCGCCCATGGCCAGCTCCTCGGGTGCGGCCCCCTGCCCCCGCTCGAAGCGAAGCTCCAGGTGGAGCAGCGCGATGACCACGGGGATGATCGACAGCTGGAACCAGATCGGGTGGTGGTGATGCCCCGGGGCCTGGGCCGAGCGCTCGAACGCCCACAGGCAGTAGGCGGTGACGGTGACGGCGGCGGAGAGGAGCCGCACCGAGCGCAGGAAGGTGGGCGGATACTCCTCGAGGATCGGGCGGTGCGCCCCCAGCCCGTGCTCCTGCTGCTCGGCACTGCGCTTGCCGGTGACGACGAGCAGGGACCCGAAGCAGGCCACGATGATGAACCAGTCCGACAGGGCCACGCCCGTGGCCACACCGCCGGCGATGGCGCGAAGGACGAAGCCGGCCGACACGCACACCAGGTCGATGACGGGCACGTGCTTGAGGCGGATGGAGTAGGAGGTCGCCACCCCGGCGTAGATGCCGATCACCAGCGCCAGCTGCCATCCCGCCATCCACCAGGCGAGACCAATGGCCAGGGCGAGCAGGACCGCGCCCGTGCCCAGGGCCAGGGGGACGGACACGATGCCTGCGGCCACCGGGCGGAGGCGCTTGGTCGGGTGGCTGCGATCCGCGTCGGCGTCGAAGGTGTCGTTGAGGAAGTAGGTGCCCGACGCGGCGAGGCAGAAGATCCCGAAGGCCCCGATCGCGAGCAGGGCGGCGTGGCGGTGCGTAAGCACCCCGGCCGCCCCCGGCGCCGCGAACACCAGCAGGTTCTTGATCCACTGCCGGGGACGGGCGATGCGCACCATGCCCCGGACGACGGCACCGGTCGACACCGCCGTGGGGGCAGGTGCGGTGGGTGACCCGGACGGGCCCTCGTGCTTGGTGGCGGCGTTCACCATGGGGATCGCAGCAGTCGGCGGGGCCGGTGGAGGCTCGGGCAGCGCCGGCTGACCCGTCCGACGCTACCATGCACCCCCCTTCTGGCCCGCCCGGCTGGCCCGCCCGGCTGGCCCGCTGCCCAGGGGGACGGTCGGCGGCCCGGCTCGTTTGGCGCCGCGAACAGGTCACCTGCCTACACTCGGTGCTCGATGAAGCGCCCTTATCGCGTCGTGGTGGCGAAACCCGGGCTCGACGGTCATGATCGGGGTGCCAAGGTGATCGCCCGGGCGCTGCGCGACGCCGGCTTCGAAGTGATCTACACCGGCCTGCACCAGACGCCCGAGCAGGTGGTCCAGGCAGTCGTCCAGGAGGACGCGGACGCGCTGGGGATGTCGCTGCTCTCGGGCGCCCACCTCACACTCGTTCCCCGCGTCATCCAGGGGCTGCGGGAGCGAGGTCTCGACGACGTCGTGGTGATGGTGGGTGGCATCATCCCCGACCCCGACATCGCCGTGCTCAAGGAGATGGGCGTCGACGAGGTCTTCACGCCTGGCGCGCCGCTGCCCGACATCGCCCAATGGCTGGCCGACGCGCTCGACGCCCGGGAGGAGGCGACGGCCGGGAGCTGAGCCACGGCCGAGTCGGACCCCGACGCGCCACGACCACGCGTCGGCCACCGACGCGCCGACCCACCCACGAGCGAACGCAAGACCGAACCCCCGCACGAACCCCGAACGAACCCCGAACGAACCCACGTACGAACGAGGAGCAGGACCGGTGGATCTCTACGAGTACCAGGGCAAGCAGTACTTCGCCCGCTTCGGCATCCCGACGTCGCCCGGCGCCGTGGCCGACACGGTGGACGACGCCGTGGCCCAGGCGACGGCCATCGGCTTCCCCGTCGTAGTCAAGGCCCAGGTGAAGGTCGGCGGGCGCGGCAAGGCCGGCGGCATCAAGCTGGCGGCCGACGAGGACGAGGTGCGCGCCGCGGCGGCGTCCATCCTCGGCCTCGACATCAAGGGGCACGTCGTCCGGCGGCTGTGGATCGAGCGCTCGTCGGACATCGAACGCGAGTACTACGCCAGCTTCACCCTCGACCGGCCGGCCAAGCTGCACCTGTGCATGGTGTCGGCCCGCGGCGGGGTCGACATCGAGGAGGTGGCCGCCACGGAGCCCGAGGCGATCGTCCGGGCCCATGTGGACCCGGTCGACGGGCTGACCCTCGAGACGGCGGCCGCCATCGTCGAGCGGGCCGGGCTCGACGAGGCGGCGCGGCGCCAGGCGGCCGAGCTGCTCGTCGCGCTGTACCGCTGCTACACCGAGGGCGACTGCGACCTGGCGGAGATCAACCCGCTCATCCTCACCACCGACGGGCGCGTCCACGCGCTCGACGCCAAGGTCACGCTCGACGACAACGCCGCGTTCCGCCACCCCGAGTGGGAGGAGTACGCCGGTACGGAGACCTCCGACGAGCGGGAGCGGCTGGCCAAGGAGCGCGGCCTCAATTACATCGGGCTCTCGGGCTCGGTCGGGATCATCGCCAACGGGGCCGGGCTGGCCATGAGCACGCTGGACGTGGTCAACCAGGCCGGGGGCGCGGCGGCCAACTTCCTCGACATCGGGGGCGGTGCCAACGCCGACGTGATGGCTGCGGCGCTCGAGGTGATCAACACGGACAAGGAGGTGAAGGCCATCCTGGTCAACGTGTTCGGCGGGATCACCCGGTGCGACGAGGTGGCCAAGGGCATCGTCGAGGCCCTCGAGCGCGTGGACCTGCGCTCGCCGATCGTGTTGCGCCTCGACGGCACCAACGCGGAGGCCGGACGGGCGATCCTCACCGAGCACGTCTCGGAGCGGTTGATCGTAGAGGACACGATGCTCGGTGCCGCCGCGCGGGCCGTGGCGCTGGCAGGAGGGAACAAGTGAGCATCTTCGTCGACGAGAACACCAAGGTCGTCGTCCAGGGCCTGACCGGCGGCCAGGGGCGCTTCCACGGGTTGCGCAACCGCGACTACGGGACCCAGGTGGTCGCCGGCGTCACACCGGGCAAGGGCGGCACCGACGTGGACGGCGTCCCGGTCTACGATTCGGTCGCCGAGGCCGTCGCGGCCACCGGGGCGGACGCGTCGTTCGTCGTGGTCCCGCCCAAGGGGGCGCCCAAGGCCATCATCGAGGCCGCCGAGGCCGGCATCCGGTTCATCGTGTGCATCACCGAGGGCATCCCCGCGCAGGACGAGGCGCTCTTCTACAACACGCTGCGGCGCGACTATCCCGACGCTCGCCTGCTGGGGCCCAACTGCCCGGGGGTGATCTCGCCGGGGAAATGCAACATCGGCATCACCTCGGGTGACATCGCCCTGCCCGGCGGCCCCGTGGGCATCGTGAGCCGCTCGGGCACGCTCACCTACCAGGCACTGCACGAGCTTTCGCAGCAGGGCGTGGGGCAGACGACGTGCGTGGGCATCGGCGGCGACCCCGTGCCGGGCACGAACTTCATCGACTGCCTCGCCGAGTTCGAGCGCGACCCCGACACCAAGGCGGTCATGATGATCGGCGAGATCGGCGGGTCCGAGGAGGAGCGGGCGGCCGAGTTCATCGCCGCGGAGATGACCAAGCCGGTCGTCGCCTACATCGCTGGGGTGACCGCGCCGCCGGGGCGCAAGATGGGGCACGCCGGCGCCATCATCTCGGGCACGTCGGGGACGGCGCAGGCGAAGATGGAGGCGCTCTCGGCAGCGGGCGTGACCGTCGCCAAGAACCCGACCGAGGCCGGCGAGCGCATGGTCGAGGTGGTGAAGAACCTGGCGTGACGGGAGGCGCGGTGGCGCGCGACGCCTTCGGCGGGCGCCCGGCCCGCCGCGGGGGCGCTGCTAGCCTGCCTTCGTGCGCGTCGCGGTCCTCGTCTCCGGTGCCGGGACGATCCTCGACGCCCTGCTCGACGCGGCGCTGCCCGTCGTCCTCGTCGTGGCCGACCGTCCCTGCCGGGGCCTCGACGTCGCCGCCGGTGCCGGGATCGACGCGGCGCTGGTCGACCGCCGGGATTTCGGCGGCTTCGGCGAGGGGTTCGACCGGATCGGGTTCACCAAGCGGATCGTCGACGTGCTCCAGGACCACCAGGTCGACCTGGTGGCCATGGCCGGGTTCGGGACGGTGCTGGGCCAGCCGGTGCACGACGCCTTCGGCGGGCGGATCCTCAACACTCACCCGGCGCTGCTGCCCGCCTTTCCTGGGTGGCACGCGGTGCGTGACGCGCTGGCCGCCGGCGTGGCCGTCACCGGGTGCACCGTGCACCTGGCCACCCTCGACATGGACGCCGGCCCGATCCTGGCCCAGGCCGAGGTCCGGATCGAGGCGGGCGACACCGAGGAGCGGCTGCACGAGCGCATCAAGGCGGTGGAGCGCCGGCTGTACCCCGAGACCATCCGGCGCGTGATCGCGCAGATCGAGGAGACCGGCGCCATCGCCACGGGCGGGCCCGCCCCCGCCGCCCGGAGCCGGCGCGCGGGTGAAGGAGAATGATGCGGGCGCTGCTGTCCGTCTACGACAAGACCGGGCTCGAGGACCTGGCCAGGGGACTCGTCGACCTCGGCTGGGAGCTGGTCTCCAGCGGCGGCACCTCGCGCGCCCTGGCCGAGGCGGGCGTCGACCACCTGGAGGTGGCCCGGGTCACCGGCGCGCCGGAGATGCTCGGGGGCCGGGTCAAGACCCTTCACCCGGCGATCCACGGTGGGATCCTGGCCGACCGCTCCAAGCCCGAGCACCTCGCGGATCTCGAAGCCCAGGGCATCGGCCCGATCGACCTCGTCGTGTGCAACCTCTATCCCTTCTCGTCGGACCCCTCCGTCGAGCTCATCGACGTGGGGGGACCGACGATGGTGCGCGCCGCGGCCAAGAACCACGCCCATGTCGGCGTCGTCGTCGACCCCGCCGACTACGGCCCCGTCCTCGACGAGCTGCGTACCCGGGGCTCGCTCGGCGACGACACGCGCCGGCGCCTTGCCCGTGCCGCCTTCGCGCACACCGCCGCGTACGACGCGGCCATCGTGGCCTGGTTCGACCAGGGCGGCGCCGGCGGCGCCGTGGTGCAGGCCCCGCCGACGCTCCATCTCACGCTCGAGCGCGCCCAGGAGCTCCGCTACGGCGAGAACCCCCACCAGCAGGGGGCGCGCTACCGGGTGCCGGGCGCGCCCACGTGGTGGGACGGCGTCGTCCAGCACGGTGGCAGCGCGCTCAGCTACCTGAACCTCTTCGACACCGACGCGGCCTGGCGGCTCGTCGCGGAGATGGCGCGCGGCGGCGAGGCCGCGGTCGCAATCATCAAGCATGCGAACCCGTGCGGCGCCGCGCTCGCCGGCAACCTGACCGACGCCTATCGTGCCGCCTTGGCCTGCGACCCGGTCTCCGCCTTCGGGGGCGTGGTGGCCCTGAACGGCCGCTGCACCGAGGCCGTGGCCGCGGCGGTGGCCGAGGGGCCCCAGTCCGACGTCGTCGTGGCGTCGGGCTGGGACGCGGGGGCGATCGACACGCTGATCGCCCGCCGCAAGGCGACGCGCCTGCTCGAGGCGCCGCCGTACACGTCCAGCGCATTGGAGATCCGGAGCCTCGGAGGGAGCGTGCTCGTCCAGGAGCCCGACCGCGTCGGCGCAGAGCGCGCCGAGTGGAAGGTGGCCGGCGCGCTGGCGCCGACCGAGGCGCAGTGGCGCGACCTCGAGCTCGCCTGGGTGCTCTGCGCCCGGACGTCGTCCAACGCCATCGTGGTGGTCCACGACGGCCAGGCCTTCGGGGTGGGGGCCGGCCAGCAGAGCCGGGTCGAGGCGGCCGAGATCGCCGTGCGCAAGGCCGCCGGCCGGGCCGCGGGCGGCGTGGCCGCCAGCGACGCCTTCTTTCCCTTCCGCGACGGGCTCGACGTGCTCGCCGACGCCGGCATCACCGCGGTGGTCCAGCCCGGCGGGTCGATGCGCGACGCCGAGGTGGTGGCGGCGGCCGACGAGCGCGGCGTGGCCATCGTCCTCACCGGCGAGCGGCACTTCCGGCATTGACGGCCACGCTCCTCGACGGGGAGTCTCTCGCGGCGCGCGTGCGCGCCGAGCTCGCCGATCGCGTGGCGCGCCTGCGTGCCGAGGGGATCGCGCCGGGCCTGGGCACGATCCTGGTGGGCCACGACGCGGCCAGCGCCCGCTACGTCGCCATGAAGCACGAGGACTGCGCCGAGGTCGGCATCGCCTCGGTGGGGGAGCACCTTCCCGCCGACGCGTCGCAGGCCGAGCTCGACGCGGTGATCACCCGGTTCAACGCGGACCCAGCGGTCCACGCGTACCTCGTGCAGCTGCCGCTGCCGGCCGGCCTCGACGAGGAGGCGGCGTTGCTGGCCGTGGACCCGGCCAAGGACGTCGACGGCCTGCACCCGGTCAACCTGGGCCGCCTCGTGATGGGGGCGCCCGGCCCCCTGCCCTGCACCCCGGCGGGCATCGTCGAGCTCCTCCACGCCTACGACGTCCCGGTGGAAGGTCGCCACGTGGTCATCGTGGGGCGGGGCCTGACCATCGGCCGGCCCCTCGCCCTGCTGCTGGCGCTCAAGCGACCGGGATGCAACGCCGCGGTCACCGTGGTGCACACCGGCGTGCCCGACCTGGCCGACCACGTACGGCGCGCGGACATCGTGGTGGCCGCGGCCGGGTCGCCGGGGCTCGTGACCCGGGACATGGTCAAGCCGGGCGCGGCGGTGGTGGGCGCGGGCACGTCGTGGGAGGGCCGCAAGCTCCTCTCCGACGTCGACGAGGCCGTGGCGGAGGTGGCGGGGTGGATCACACCCCGCATCGGGGGCGTGGGGCCGATGACGCGGGCCATGCTGCTGCGAAACGCCGTGCGCGCCGCCGAGCGCTCCCCTTGAGCCCGGGGCTCCGGAGGGTCTGACCTGCGTCGCGTGGGCGCTGGGTGCCGCCAAACGTGGCGCGTGCAACGGGTGCCGGCGGAAATCGAGCGGGCCGACGGGCCTCCGGCTCGCCTACGCTCGAAACGGCGACAGGCACGACGGGCACGACGGGAGCACCACGCCATGCGCAACCACGGCACGCGGTTCGAGATCATCCGCATGCGGCCGCACGACCACATCGGCTGGGTCTTCTCCGGGCCCGACGAGTTCGCCTCCCTGGCCGCGCCGTTCCTCGGCGAGGGGGCGGCCCTCGGGGAGCGGCTCATGTTCGTGGCGGAGAACCCCGAGCTCGACGTCTACGCCGCCATGACCGAGCACCTCGATCCGGCCGTGCTCCAGGTGGCGAGCATCTCCGAGGTCTACGGCGCCTCGGGCGTCGTCGACGCCCCCACCCAGCGGGCCACCTTCGCCGGGGCCATGGCCGAGGCGCTGGCCGACGGGTACTCGGGCATCCGCGTCGCCGCCGACAACTCCACCCTGGTCACGGACCCCGAGCGGCTCGCCGCCTGGATCCGCTGGGAGCTGGTCGCCGACCGCTTCATGGCCGAGAACCACGTGACCGGGCTCTGTGCCTTCAACCGCGACAAGGTCAAGATCGACACGCTGCGGCACCTGGCCACGCTGCACCCGTTGACGAGCTCGAGCGACCCGCTCCCGCAGTTCCGCCTCTACGTGGCGGACGGCAGCCTCAGCATCGAGGGAGAGGTCGACGAGTTCGCCGTCGACCACCTGGAGCTCGCCCTGTCGACCTTGCCGAGGGGCACGGCCGTGGTCGTGGACCTGACGCGTGCCACCCTGCGGGGCGAGGGCGTGAACGTCCGGCTGGCGCTGCTCTCCGAGCTCGGGGTCAACGTGGCGCTGCGCGGGTCGCTCGTCGCCTCGTCGTGCCCCACGAGGTAGGGATCGCCCGGCGTCCCCGCACCCCGGGGGACGCGTCAGCCCCCGCCGGCGCGCCGGCGGATCCGGCGCCCGGTGATGGAGCTCGGCGCCACGGCGATCCAGTGCTGCTTCTCGCCCTGCGCCCACGGCTCGATCCCTGACGCCCGCACCCGCGCCGACCAGGCGTCGAGGCCTTCGGTGACGTCCTGGCCCACGCCCTGGACGAGCACGCTCCAGCCCTCGTGTGTCGCCGGGTCGATGTGGTCCACCTCAAAGGCGACGCGACCCAAGGTGGCGGCGTCGAGCTTGGTGCCGGGGTCCGTGCGCACGCCGATGGTCCGGTTGTCGAGCACGTAATTCATCGGGAAGACGAGCGGTTGGCCCCGCTCGACGACCACCAGCCGGCCCACGTCGGCGCCCGCCAGCAGCCCCAGGCACTCCTCCTCGCCGATCTCCTCGAGCACGCCGATCTCGGGGTGCGCGGTCGCCGGCGCGGCCGCCGGTGCCGCCTCGACGTTGCGGCGCGGCCCGTGGACGATGACCACCGGGCATGGTGCGTGGACGGCCAGGAACTGGCTCACCGACCCGAGCAGCAGGCCCGTGACCCGGCCGTGGCCGCTGGTGCCGACGACGAGCAGGTCCGCGCCCTGCGCCGCCGACATGAGCACCGCCGCGGCCGGCCCGCTGCGCACGTCGCGCCGGACCGACCGAGGAGCGCCGTCGCCGAGCGAGGCCAGAGCCTCGTCGACCACCTTCTCGGCCCAGGGCTCGAGCTCGTCGTTGGGCATGGGCGGGACGTAGGTGCCGTCCGCCATCTCGAAGGGGTACTGCCAGGCGAACACCACGTGCAGGGTGGCGTCCCGCAGGGCCGCCTCCCGAGCAGCCCAGGCCAGGGCCTGCTGGGAGGACTCGGACGTGCTCACGCCCACGACGACGCGGGACCCTTCCGGCGCCGTGTCCTGCTCGGGGTGCCCGCCGGTCTCCTGGTTGCTCTCGGCCATGGCCCTTTCCTACCCGAAACCCCGTCCCCTCCGGGCCGGGTCCACTGCCATGGTGACCGATGGGGATCCGGCCAAGCAGGGTCCTTCGTCACGACAACGGCCACCACCGGCACGGACGGTACGATTGGCCGGCCATGGCCCTGATCTCGGACATGCTGGCACGGGGTCGGACCTACTCCTTCGAGTTCTTCCCGCCGAAGAACGACGCGGAGCAGGCGACGCTGGTGCGCACCCTGCGCGAGCTCGAGCCGCTCGCCCCGTCGTTCGTGTCCGTCACCTACCGGGGCGGTGCCGAGTCGCGCCAGCGGACACACGACCTCGTCGCCGGGATCCTGCGGACGACCACGCTCACCCCCATGGCCCACCTGATCTGCGTGGCCCACACCCGCCTCGAGCTCGCGGACATCCTCGTGTCGTTCCGCAAGGCGGGCGTCGAGAACCTCATGGCCCTCGGCGGCGACCCGCCCGCCGACCCCGACGCCGCGCCCGGCGAGCTGCGCCACGCCGTGGAGCTGGTCGAGCTGGCCCGGGCCATCGGCGGGTTCTCCATCGGGGTGGCGGCCCACCCCGCGGGCCACCCGGCGTCCCCGGACATGGCCTCCGAC
Source organism: Acidimicrobiales bacterium (assembly GCA_035623275.1). Classification (GTDB taxonomy): domain Bacteria; phylum Actinomycetota; class Acidimicrobiia; order Acidimicrobiales; family UBA8190; genus DASPTT01. Next base: position 25,886 of record DASPTT010000083.1, on the reverse strand, counting down.
CGCGACTTCCTGGCCGCCAAGCTGGCGGTCGCGGACTTCGCCGTCACCCAGTTCTTCTTCGAGGCGCACGAGTACGCCACGCTCGTCTCCGACCTCGAGGTGCGCGGCGTGCGCAAGCCGGTCCTGCCGGGCATCATGCCGGTCGAGTCGCTCAAGTCGCTGCCGAGGCTGGCCCAGATGGGCGCGGCGGTCCCGCCGTGGGCGGTGGCCCGGCTGGAGGCCGCGGCCGAGTCGGGGGGCGACGACGCCGTCCGCCACACCGGGATCGAGCTGGCGACCGAGCTCTGCGAGCAGCTCCGCGATCTCGGCGCGCCGGGGCTGCACTTCTACACGCTCAACCGCTCCAGCGCGACGCGCGAGATCTACGCGGCACTGGGTCTGGGCGCGCCGGGGACCGTCACCTCTGGCTGACGCCCGGGCTGACGCCCCGGTCGGCGCCCGGGGTCGGCGCCCGGGGTCGGCGCCCGGGGTCGGCGCCGGACCCGGTTGGGCCTCGGCGCCGGGGCTCGCTTAGGCTCGCCGCCATGGCTGAGCGCATCACCCTGGGGGCCGACGGCGCCCTCGACGTCCCCGACGAGCCCGTCATCCCCTTCATCGAGGGCGACGGCACCGGGATCGACATCTGGCCCGCCTCCCAGCTCGTGTTCGACGCCGCCGCGGCCAAGCACGGCAAGCGGATCGCCTGGAAGGAGGTCCTCGCGGGCGAGAAGGCCTTCAAGGAGACCGGCGACTGGCTCCCCGAGGCCACCGTCGAGGCCTTCCGGGACCACCTGATCGGCATCAAGGGTCCGCTGACCACGCCGGTGGGCGGGGGGATCCGCTCGCTCAACGTGGCCCTGCGCCAGATCCTCGACCTCTATGTCTGCCTGCGGCCGGTGCGCTGGTTCACCGGGGTCCCCTCGCCGGTGCGCCACCCGGAGAAGGTCGACATGGTGATCTTCCGGGAGAACACCGAGGACGTCTATGCCGGGCTCGAGGCGCAGGCGGGCACGCCCGAGGCGGAGCGCCTGGCCATCTTCCTGCGCGAGGAGATGGGCTGGGAGATCCGCCCGAACTCCGGCATCGGCATCAAGCCCATCTCCGAGATGGGGTCCAAGCGCCTCGTCCGGGCCGCCATCACCTATGCGCTTCGCCACGGCCGCCAGAGCGTCACCTTGGTGCACAAGGGCAACATCCAGAAGTTCACCGAAGGCGCCTTCCGCACTTGGGGCTACGAGCTCGTGCGCGAGGAGTTCGCGGACGTCGCCGTCGGGTGGGACGACTGTGGCGGCGACCCGGGGGGCAAACTGCTCGTCAAGGACGCCATCGCCGACATCACCCTGCAACAGGTGCTGACGCGCCCCGACGAGTTCGACGTGATCGCCACCACCAACCTCAACGGCGACTACCTCTCCGACGCGTTGGCCGCCCAGGTGGGCGGCATCGGCATCGCGCCCGGCGGGAACATCAACTACGTCACCGGCCACGGGGTGTTCGAGGCAACGCACGGCACCGCGCCCAAGTACGCCGGCCTCGACAAGGTGAACCCCGGCTCGGTGATCCTCTCGGGGGTCCTCATGTTCGAGCACCTCGGCTGGACCGAGGCGGCGGCGGACATCGTCCGCGCCCTGGAGGCGACGATCGCCGAGAAGATCGTGACCTACGACTTCGCCCGGCTCATGGAGGGGGCCACCGAGGTGAAGTGCTCGGAGTTCGCGTCGGCCGTCGCTGAGCGCCTCTAGCCGGCCGTCTGGCCCGCTCGCGGGGGCGCCGGTAGCCTCGCCCCATGACTCCCGCGCTGGCCCCCGTCCACGTCACCGTCACCGGCGCCGCCGGCCAGATCGGCTACTCGCTGCTCTTCCGTATCGCCTCGGGCCAGCTCCTCGGGCCCGACCAGCCGGTGGTCCTGCGGCTGCTCGAGATCGAGGCGGCCATGGGCGCGCTGGAGGGCGTTGTCATGGAGATCGACGACTGCGCCTTCGACCTGGTGGCCGGGATCGAGGCCACCTCCGACCGCAAGACGGCGTTCGACGGGACGTCGTGGGCGCTGCTGGTGGGCTCGGTGCCCCGCAAGGCGGGCATGGAGCGCAACGACCTGCTGACCATCAACGGGGGGATCTTCGGCCCGCAGGGCGAGGCGGTGGCAGCCCACGCCGCGCCGGACGTGCGTGTCCTGGTCGTCGGCAACCCGTGCAACACGAATTGCCTCATCGCCCGCGCCCATGCACCCGAGGTGCCCGACGACCGCTGGTTCGCCATGACGCGCCTCGACCAGAACCGCGCCCAGACCCAGCTGGCACGCAAGGCCGGCGTCCCGGTCGCGTCCGTGCGCTCCGTGGCCATCTGGGGCAACCACTCCTCGACCCAGTTCCCGGACTTCGAGAACGCCACCATCGACGGCAAGCCGGTGCCGGCCGTCATCGACGACGCCGCATGGCTCCAGGGCGAGTTCATCGCCACCGTCCAGCAGCGCGGCGCCAAGATCATCGAGGCGCGCGGTGCCTCGTCGGCCGCGTCGGCGGCCAACGCGGTGATCGACTCCGTCAACAGCGTGCTCGCACCGACCGCCGAGGGCGACTGCGCCTCGCTGGCCGTCGTCTCCCACGGCGAGTACGGGGTCCCCGAGGGCCTCGTCTTCGGGTACCCGGTGCGCACCGGTGCCGGCGGCTGGGCTGTCATCGAGGGCATCGAGCACAGCGACTTCGCCAAGGAGCGAATCCGCGTCACCACCGAGGAGCTCGAGTCCGAGCGGGCGGCGGTCGCCCACCTCCTGGGCTAGCGGCCGCCGGGGGGCTGGCGGGCGGCGACCGCAGGGCTCGCTACGCTGGACCCGACGGGAGGGCGATCGCAAGGGGCCCGGGTTCCCGGCGGCTCGGGACGCGGGTCAGGGGGGCGCGCACGGATGACCGGCGACGAGCTGGGGCCCGAGGAGTTCCGGGCCATCTGGGAGTACAGCGCGGACGGCGTCCTGTTCACCGCGCCCGACGGGCGGATCTTCGCCGCCAACCCGGCCGCCTGCACCCTTCTGCGGATGACCGAGGAGGAGATCTGCGCCGCGGGGCGCGCCGGCATCGTCGACCCCGACGACGGACGCTGGGACGAGCTGGTCGCCGAACGCGATCGCGCGGGCCGGGTGCGGGGGGAGGGGCGGATGTGCCGGGGCGACGGGACCTTGGTGGAGGTGGAGATCGCCTCGCAGGTCTTCGGCGCACCCGACGGGGACGGACCCGCCGAGCGGCGCACCTGCACCATCGTGCGCGAGATCACCGCCCGGGTGGCGATGGAGCACGAGCTCGAGGAGATGAGCGAGCAGCTGCGGGAGCTTGCCCTCACCGACGAGCTGACCGGGCTGCGCAACCGGCGCGGGTTCCTGGCCGTGGGGGCCCACATGCTCGAGGTGGCGGACCGCCACGTGAGCAACGCCCAGCTGCTCTACCTCGACGTCGACAACATGAAGGACCTCAACGACAACCTCGGGCACGCGGCGGGGGACGCAGGCCTGCGCGCCGTGGCGGGCGCGCTGACCCGGGTGCTGCGCCACGCGGACGTCGTCTCGCGCATCGGCGGTGACGAGTTCGTGGCCCTGGTGCTCGGTCTCGACGACGAACGGCGCGTCGTGGTGGAGCGCCGGATCGACGGCTACCTGCGTGCCGCGCCGACGGTCGACGCGGTGGGGCGCCCCGTGGAGGTGTCCATCGGGTGGGCGGCGCGCGTCCCCTTCGACCCGGCCACGGTCGAGGACCTCCTGGCGGAGGCCGACCGTGCCATGTACCGGGTCAAGGCGATCAAGCTGGCCGCGCGCCAATGAGCACCGGCGACCGCGTGCCCGCTGCCCGACGGCCAGGGGTGACCGTCCGACGCTAGAGCGCGGCGGCGCCCGCCGGGATCTCGATCCCCATGCGGGTGAGGAAGGTCAGCTTCCGTGCCAGGGCGTCGCGCCAGGCGTCGAGGTCGGCCTCGAAGTGGGCCCGGTCACCCTCCTCGTAGGCGTGTTCCAACTCGTCGAACGCCGCGTCCTCGGCATCGAGGAGCTCGCGGTAGCGACGAAGAGCCTGGTCGTCCAGGACACCGGGCACGGACATCGTTGCCTCCCTTTCGGCGTCCGCCGAAGAACGCCGTCCTCGTTGCCCACCCTATAGCCGAGTGTCTGCGTCCGCCACGCCCCGCCACCTCGCTGTGGCCGCCGTTGGGGGGCATCGTCCCAGCTCAGGGGGTCAGTCGCGTGACCGCGCCATGGTCGCCGACCAGCACCACGTCGACCATGGAGGGCGGGAAGAGGCCGTGCTCGACCACGCCCGGCGTGGCCGCCAGACGCGCCGCGAGCGACGTCGGGTCGTCGACCGCGCCGACGAAGTCCACCAGCACTCCGCCGTCGGGGCTGCGCTCGCCGTGGCGGACGTGCGCGGTGCCGAGGTGGGCCATCGTGGCGGCCAGCCCGAACTCCAGCAGCTCGAGGGGGACCGGTGGGCGCAGCGCGTCGACGAGCTTGGTCGCGTCGACGATGACCACGAAACGATCCGCCGCCGCGGCCACGATCTTCTCGCGGGTGTGCGCCCCGCCGCCCCCCTTGACGAGCCATCCGTCCGGCGCGACCTGGTCCGCACCGTCGATGGCGATGTCGAGACGCGCCGGGGACTCGAGTGGCCCCACCTCCAGGCCCAGCGCGCGCGCGGCCGCCTCGGTGCGCGGCGAGGTGGCCACGCACGCGATCGACAGGCGGCGCTCGGCGAGCGCGGGGAGCAGGTGGGCGACGGTGGAGCCGGTGCCGAGCCCGACGCGCATGCCGTCGTCGACCAGCGCGGCCGCCGCCTGCGCGGCCACGCGCTTGTCGTCCTCCGTGGCGCCTGCGAGGGGTCCCGGGTTCACGACGCCTCGGCGCGGTGGACGACGATCGCCATGGGTCAGTAGGTGGTGGCCGCCTGCAGGGCGGCCAGCTCGGGGCCGAGCGCGGCCAGCAGCGCCTGGCCGGCGCGCAACACCGCCAGGTCGCCGCGCACGCGCACCCGACCCGTGGCGATGGCCTCGGCCGGCGTGAGCTCGCCGCGCGCCATGGCCAGCGCGTCGGCCCATGGGATCCGGACGGTGACCTCGGCGTCGGGGTCGGCGCGCAGCGCCATCGACAGCCGTCGCCCGGCCACCCGCAGGGTCACCTCGACGTCCCCCGCCGGGCCGCCGGTGACGACCTGGCTCCAGGCGTAGGCGCCGCCCCGGGTGGCCAGGTCCGCGTCGGGATCAGGCTCGGGCAGCTCGACGCCGGCGACGGCCTCGTTGAAGGCGGCCACCCACTCGGCGCTGAGGAACCGGGCCACCGAGGCGCGGCGGCTACCCGCCGGCGGACGACGCCGGGGCCGGGGCCTGCTCGTCGGCGAGGGTCGGCGAGCGGAAGGCGGGCGCGTCCTCGGCCGCTTCGGCCGCGGAGCGCCGTCCACGGCGCAGGATCTTGCGGCCCAGCCAGGCGATGGGGTCGTAGGAGGCGTCGACCACCCGCTCCTTGAGCGGGATGATGGCGTTGTCGGTGATCTTGATGTGCTCCGGGCACACCTCGGTGCAGCACTTGGTGATGTTGCAGAGCCCGATCCCCATCCGCTCGCGCAGCAGCTCGCGCCGGTCGTTGGTGTCGAGGGGATGCGATTCGAGCTCCATGTAGCGGATGAAGAGGCGGGGTCCGGCGTAGTGGGCCTTGTTCTCCTCGTGGTCCCGGATGACGTGGCAGACGTTCTGGCACATGAAGCACTCGATGCACTTGCGGAATTCCTGGCCCCGCTCCACGTCGACCTGCTGCATCCGGTAGGTGCCGTCGGCCTCGGGCGCACGCGGGGCGAGGGGCGGCACCTGTCGCGCCATCGTGTAGTTGAACGACACGTCGGTCACGAGGTCGCGGATGACGGGGAAGGTCCGCATGGGGGCGACCGTCACCGGCTCGCCCGGGGGGAGCTCGTCCATCCGGGTCATGCACATCAGCCTGGGGAGCCCGTTGATCTCCGCCGAGCACGACCCGCACTTGCCGGCCTTGCAGTTCCAGCGGCAGGCGAGGTCCGGCGCCGGGCCGGCCTGGATGCGGTGGACCACGTCGAGGACCACCTCCCCCTCGACCTCGGGCATCACGTACTCGGCGAACTCGCCGCCGTCGGGATCACCGCGCCAGACGTTCATGGTGACGTCGCCCATCAGTGTGTCTCCTCGAACAGGGTCGCCAGCTCCGGGGGCATCTGGGGCAGCGGCTCGGATGCGACGGTGAACTCCCCGTCCCGGCTCACCCGCTGGACCAGGTTGACCTTGCCGAACTCGGGGTCCGGCCCGGCGTAGTCGTCGCGGGTGTGCCCGCCACGCGATTCCTTGCGGTTGACGGCGCCCGTGGCGACCAGGGTCGACACCGTGAGCATGGCCGGGAGGTCGGTGGCCAGGTTCCACCCTGGGTTGTAGGCGCGCCCGCCCTCGACCGACACGCGCGCGGCGCGCTCGCGCAGCTTGGTCAGCTCCTCCAGGGCCTGACGCAGCTCGGACTCGGTCCGGATGATCCCCACCAGGTCCTGCATGGTCTCCTGCAGGTCGTGGTGGATGTCGTAGGGGCTCTCACCGCCGCTGCGCTCGAGCGGGGCGAGGACGTCGGCCACGGCCTCGTGCAGCGCCCCGTCGTCGAGCGCGGGCTCCGCCGACTGGGCCTCGGCGAAGTCCGAGGCGCCGATCCCGGCCCGGCGCCCGAAGACGAGGAGGTCCGAGAGCGAGTTCCCGCCCAGCCGGTTCGACCCGTGCAGCCCGGCCGCCACCTCGCCGGCGGCGAAGAGGCCGGGCACCGTGGTCGCCGCCGTGTCGGGGTCGACGCGCACGCCGCCCATGGCGTAGTGGCAGGTGGGCCCGACCTCCATGGGCTCGGCGGTGATGTCCACCCCGGCGAGCTCCTTGAACTGGTGGTACATCGAGGGCAGGCGCCGGCGGATGTACTCGGCGCTGCGCCTCGACGCGATGTCGAGGAACACGCCGCCGTGCGGGCTGCCACGGCCGTTCTTGACCTCGGAGTTGATGGACCGGGCCACCTCGTCGCGGGGCAGGAGCTCGGGCGGGCGGCGGTTGTTGATGTGGTCGTCGTACCAGCGGTCGGCCTCTTCGATGGAGTCGGCCGTCTCCGCCGCGAACATCGGTGGGATGTAGTCGAACATGAAGCGCTCGCCCTCAGAGTTGCGCAGCACGCCGCCGTCGCCCCGCACGCCCTCGGTGACCAGGATGCCGCGCACCGACAGGGGCCAGACCATCCCGGTGGGGTGGAACTGGACGAACTCCATGTCGATGAGGTCCGCTCCCGCCCACGCGGCCATGGCCACGCCGTCGCCCGTCGACTCCCACGAGTTCGATGTGTACTTCCACGACTTGCCCAGCGACCCGGTGGCCAGCACGAAGGCCTTCGCCCGGAAGACCACGACCTCGCCGCTCGGACGCCAGTAGCCGACCGCCGCGTTGACCTGGCCGTCGGCGCCGGAGAGCAGGCGGACGATCTTCACCTCCATGAAGACGTCGATGCCCACGCCCACGGCCCGCTGCTGCAGGGTCCGGATCAGCTCCAGGCCCGTGCGGTCGCCGACGTGGGCGAGGCGCGCGTAGCGGTGGCCGCCGAAGTCCCGCTGCGTGATGCGGCCGTCCTCGGTCCGGTCGAACAGCGCCCCCCAGCGCTCGAGCTCGTAGATCCGGTCGGGGGCCTCCTTGGCGTGGAGCTCGGCCATCCGCCAGTTGTTGAGCATCTTGCCGCCGCGCATGGTGTCGCGGAAGTGCACCTGCCAGTTGTCCTCCGGCCACACGTTGCCGAGCGCGGCCGCGGCACCGCCCTCGGCCATGACGGTGTGCGCCTTGCCCAGGAGCGACTTGCACACCAGGGCGGTGCGCAGGCCCCGGGCCTTCGCCTCGATGGCGGCGCGCAGGCCGGCGCCGCCGGCGCCGATCACGACGACGTCGAAGTCGTGGGTCTCGTGCTGGGGTTCATCCATCGGTCGGTCCTCGGCCGCTCAGAAGTGCAGGATCTGCGGGTCGCTGAAGGCGCCGCTGGCCACCAGCCGGACGTAGAGGTCGGCGAAGGCCACGAACGCCAGGCTGATCCAGGCGATCTGCATGTGCCGGGCGTTGAGCGGCGTGAGCACCCGCCAGATCCGGTGGCGGACCGGGTGGCGGGAGAACTGCTTGACGTTCCCCCCGCAGAGGTGGCGGCACGCGTGGCACGACAACGAGTACGACCACAGGAACACGGCGTTGACGCACAGCACCAGGGTGCCCACGCTGATGCCGTAGCCGCCTTGGCCGGGCATGCGGAATGCCATGACGGCGTCGACGGTGAGGATGGTGTTGAAGATCAGCAGGACGACGAAGAAATAGCGGTGGATGTTCTGGAGGATCAGGGGGAACTTGGTCTCGCCCGTGTAGCGCGCGTGCCCGTCGGCGACGCCGCAGGCGGGCGGCGACTGCCAGAAGGACCGGTAGTAGGCCTTGCGGTAGTAGTAGCAGGTGAGCCGGAACCCCAACGGGAAGATGAGGATGAGGACGCCTGGCGAGAGGTTCCACCAGGTGATGACGAAGCTGCCGTGGGCGCCGGGGACGCAGCTGGCGGTGATGCAGGGCGAGTAGAACGGCGAGATCAGGTCCCGGTGCATCGCCGTGCCCACGTAGTAGTAGGCGTTCTGGAACACCGCCCAGGTCGAGTAGATGACGAAGGCCGTCAGGAACAGGACGGTGACGAGCGGGTTGCGCCACCAATTGTCCCGCCGCAGGGTCCGGACGTCCGGCCCGCCCCGCACGCCGCCCAGGGTGACCGGTACCGGCTTCAGCTCCTCCAGTGTCGTGCTCACGCCCTGCTCGTCCTCCTACCTCTCCCATGACGCGGCGTGGCCACCCCTCCCACTGTGCGTCGGTCCCGCCCGCCCGACCGGCCTCGCTCGATCGGCGAGGCGGCGGTTCGCGGTTCCTGGGCCTTCATCCTTCCACCACCGGGGCCGGGTGTGCGAGACGAGTCCCGCCGGGGGCCGGCCGCCGGTTCGTGCCGGCGGGCCGGGGCATAGGCTCCCGTCCATGAACCGCGCCCTGCTCCCTCCCGATCCCCCTGCCGACCTCCCGTCGACGCTCGGCGAGCTGCGGGCGTCGGGATGGGAGTCCCAGCCCGTCCACGAGGAGCTTCGGCGCAACGCCGCCCGGCGCATCGCCGCAGGCCGCCCCCTGGTCGAGGGAGTGCTGGGTTTCGAGGACACCGTGCTCCCACAGGTCGAGAACGCCTTGCTCGCCGGCCACGACATCATCCTCCTCGGCGAGCGGGGCCAGGCGAAGACCCGGATCGTGCGGTCGCTGACCGAGCTGCTCGACGAGTGGGTGCCCACGGTGGCCGGCTCGGAGCTGCGCGACGACCCGCTGCGGCCGGTGTCGCGCCACGGGCGCGACCTGGTCGCGGCCGAGGGAGACCAGGCGCCGATCGCCTGGGTGCACCGCTCCACCCGCTTCGCCGAGAAGCTCGCCACCCCTGACACCTCCATCGCGGACCTCATCGGCGAGGTCGACCCCATCAAGGTGGCCGAAGGGCGCTATCTCTCCGACGAGCTCACCCTGCACTACGGGCTCGTCCCCCGGGCCAACCGCGGCATCTTCGCCGTCAACGAGCTTCCCGACCTGGCCGAGCGGATCCAGGTGGGCCTGCTGAACGTCCTCGAGGAACGCGACGTGCAGATCCGCGGGTTCACGGTGCGCCTGCCCCTCGACGTCGTCCTGGTGGCGACGGCCAACCCCGAGGACTACACGAACCGGGGCCGGATCATCACCCCCCTCAAGGACCGCTTCGGCGCCCAGATCCGGACCCACTACCCGCCCGACACCGAGACCGAGCTCGCCATCGTCCACCAGGAGGCGACCCCGCCCATGACCGGTGCGGACGGCCCACGCGTGGAGGTCCCGGACTGCATGGCCGAGGTCGTCGCCGAGCTCTCCCAGCTGGCGCGCCAGAGCCCGCACGTGAACCAGCGCTCGGGCGTGTCCGTGCGCCTCAGCATCTCCAACTACGAGACCCTGGTGGCCAACGCCGTGCGCCGGGCGCTGCGCCTCGGCGAGACGGACGCCGTGCCCCGGGTCAGCGACCTGGACGCGCTCGTCTCCTCGACGCAGGGCAAGATCGAGATCGAGGCGCTGGAGGAGGGCCGCGAGGAGCGGATCCTCCAGGGCCTGGTCTCGGCGGCCGTCCTCGCCGTCTTCCGCCGGCGCTGCCCGACCGAGCAGCTCGGCGCCGTGGCCGCCGCCTTCGACGACGCCCGGGTGGTGCACGCGGGCGACGACCTGCCGGCCGCGTCGTACGCGGAGGTCCTCGGCGCCCTGCCCGACCTGCGCGGACCGGTCCAGGCCCTGTCGGGGAGCGAGAGCCCGGGCGCGGTGGCCAGTGCCATCGAGTTCGTGCTCGAGGGCCTGCATTTGACCAAGCGCCTCAACAAGGAGGCGTCGGGGACCAAGGCGACCTACCGTGGCCGGTCCTGAGCAGCCGGCCCTGACCCGCCCGGGCGGCGGCGTGGCGCGGCGATGACGCGCCGCTGGGACTACCGCCGCTGGGACGGGACCCAGCGCGGCTTCGAGGACGAGGTCGACGCCCTGTTCTCCGAGCTCGCCGACGAGCTGCTCTACCACGGCGATCCCGACGCGGCCCTCCGTCGCCTGCTCAACTCCGGCTACCGCAGTCCCGACGGGGAGCGCCTCCAGGGGCTGCGCGAGCTCATGGAGCGGTTGCGCCAGCGCCGGCAGGAGGAGCTCGAGCGCGGCGACCTCGGGGGGGTGTTCTCGGAGATCGCGGACGAGCTCGACGAGGTCGTGCGCGAGGAGCGCGCCGGGCTCGACGAGCTCGAGGCCGGCGCCCGCTCGTCGGGGGACGAGCGGCGCCGGTCGGTGACCGACGAGGTGGTGGCCGAGCGCCGGATGGAGCTCGAGCTGTTGCCCAACGACCTCGCCGGCAAGGTGCGCGGGCTCCAGGAGTACGACTTCACGTCGTCCGAGGCGCGCCAGCACTTCGAGGACCTGATGGAGCGCCTGCGCGAGGAGATCGCCCGCAGCTGGTTCGACCAGCTGGCCGACGCCATGACCGACCCCGACCCCGCGCAGCTCGAGCGGGCGCGCCAGATGATGGACGCGCTCAACCGCATGATCGAGCAGCGGGAGGCGGGCGAGCCGCTGGACCCGAGCTTCGAGCAGTTCATGGAGTCCTTCGGCGACTTCTTCCCCGGCAACCCCCAGACCCTCGACGAGCTGCTCGAGCAGTTCGCGGCGCAGATGGCGGCGGTGCAGGCCGTCCTCGACTCGATGTCGCCGGAGCAGCGGGCCCAGCTCCAGGCGCTGGCCGACGCCCTGTTCGAGGACATGGACCTGCGCTGGCAGGTCGACCGGCTGGCCGACAACCTGCGCCGGGCCATGCCCGACGCGGGGTGGGGCCGCCGCTACGGGTTCCAGGGGCAAGACCCCATGGGCCTGGCCGACGCCGCCGCCGCGGCGCGCCGGCTCGGGGAGATGGACGAGCTCGCGCAGTTCCTTCGCTCGGCCTCGTCACCGGGTGCACTGGCCGAGGCGGACCTGGAGCAGGCCACGCGCTACCTGGGCGACGACGGGGCCCGCTCGCTCGAGCGCCTGGCCCGGCTGGCCAAGGACCTGGAGGCGGCCGGCCTCATCGAGCAGCGCGAGGGCCGCTACGAGCTGACGGCCATGGGGATCCGCCGCATCGGCCAGCGGGCCCTGGCCGACCTGTTCGCCAAGCTGGCCAAGGACCGCCTCGGCGGGCACCGCAACACCTTCGTGGGGACGGGGCACGAGCCCGAGGGCCAGACCAAGGCCTACGAGTTCGGCGACCCCTTCACCTTGGACATCCAGCGCACGGTGCACAACGCGGTGCGCCGGGGCGGGGCGGGCACGCCGGTGCGCCTGCTGCCCGACGACTTCGAGATCTCGCGCACCGAGCACCTCACCCGGGCGTCGACGGTCCTCATGGTCGACCTGTCCCTGTCGATGCCGATGCGCGACAACTTCCTGGCGGCGAAGAAGGTGGCCATCGCGCTGCACACGCTCATCTCCACGCAGTTTCCGCGCGACTTCCTCGGCCTGGTGGGCTTCTCCGAGGTGGCGCGTGAGATCAAGGCGGAGGAGCTCCCCGAGGTGTCGTGGGACTTCGTCTACGGCACCAACATGCAACACGGGCTGTTGCTCAGCCGGCGGATGCTGGCGCATCGCCCGGGCACCAAGCAGATCATCATGATCACCGACGGGGAGCCGACCGCCCATCTGGTGCCGGACGCCGGCGGCCAGGGCCACGAGGTCTTCTTCCACTACCCGCCCGTCGCCGAGACGGTGCAGGCCACCCTGGCCGAGGTCGTCCGCTGCACCAAGGCGGGGATCACCATCAACACCTTCATGCTCGACCCCAACCGCTCGCTGCAGGGGTTCGTGGAGAAGATGACCCAGCTCAACCGCGGGCGCGCCTTCTTCACCTCGCCCGACACCCTGGGCGACTACGTGCTCGTCGACTTCCTCGAGCATCGGCGCACCAGCCGGACCTCCGGCCGCCGCGGCGCCTGAGCGGGCCTCCCGTTCGCCGGGACCGACCAGGAGTCGGTGCACGCCGGCACCGGTGGTTCACCGCGACCACGGAGCGTGGTCACGCCTTGCAGAATCTCGTCTTCCCCCTTGTGTCGCCCGAGGGTATGGGCAAAGATGACACCGCTGTAGTTACAAGTGGCGTAGTTACAACCGTGCCACTGATTCGGCGAGGGGAGGCGTTCGGTGGACGTCGTCACACTGCTGTACGGCCGCCAGGAGCGCGATTGGCAGACCAGAGCCAACTGCATGGGGGTCGATCCTGACCTGTTCTTCCCGGAGCGTGGCGCGTCCACGCGGGAGGCGAAGGAGGTCTGCCGGGGGTGCGTCGTGCGCGAGGACTGCCTCGAGTACGCGCTGGCGAACGGGGAGAAGTTCGGGATCTGGGGCGGGCTCTCCGAGCGCGAGCGCCGTCGCCTGCGCCGCGCTCGGGCCATGAGCCGGCGCGCCGCAGCCGCATCGGCATCCTGACGGGGGCGCCCGCCTGACGGCGGGCGCTGGACCGGCACCGCGGTCGCTCAGCGGCGCCCGGCCGCCAAGCGCGCCTCGACGGTCCGGTCGGGGTCGAGGTCCAGCTCCGTCCAGCGCGACCGGGGCGTGGCCCCGAGCACGGCGGCGGGCACCAAGCCGACGAGCTCGGCGCGCGCCACGGTGACGCCGGCGGCCTCGGCCTGGGACCACACGTCGTCGAAGAGCTCGCCGGGCCCGACCGTGGCCGGATCGGTCAGGTTGCACGACACCTGGGTGCCGGCGCCGAACGGGAGTCCCAGCGCCCGCACGGCGGGCCCGCGCACCGCTTCGGCGATGCGCTGGGCCAGCGCCAGGTCCGGGGTCTCGAGCCAGACGTTGTAGGCGACCAGCACTGGCCGCGCTCCTACCGCGCAGGCACCCGCGCTGGGGTGCGGCCGGGCCGGGCCCGTGTCTGGCACCAGCTCGCGAAACGCCCTGCTGCGCACATCGGGGAGCGACCGCGCCGGTCCGTAGATGAAGCATGGCAGGGCCAAGGCCTCGCCGGCCCACCGGGCGAAGCGGTCGCGGGCGTCGAGCGCCTCGTCGAGCGGCGCCGTCCCGTCGGCCGGCACGCCGCCGGGTCCGAGGGGGACGAAGGGTACGACGTCGAGCGCCCCGAAGCGGGGGTGCACGCCGCTGTGGGTGCGGAGGTCGACCAGTTCCACCACCCGCCGGGCCAGGGAGCGGGTCGCCTCCTCGACGTCCTCGCCCGCCATCGTGAAGACGCTCCGGTGGTGGACCGGGTCGCGGTGCAGGTCGAGCAGGCACCCGCCGCCCGCCGCGGCGAGCTCGTCGAGCACGGCGGTGTCACGGCCCTCGCTGACGTTCACCACGCATTCGAGCATCCGCCCATGGTGCCAGGGCCGCGCCGGGGCGCGGCAGGCGGCGTCCCCCGAGGGGAGCGAGCGGGCGAGGAGGCCGGGGGCCGGGAAGCGAAAAGGGAAGGGGGCGGGAGCGGCTAGCTGTGGCTCGGCTCGAGCCGGGCGAAGCGCCGCCGGCGGAGCAGGCGACGCCGCTCGCGCTCGGACGCCCCGCCCCACACCCCGTGGTCGACGCGGTTGTCGAGCGCGTACTCGAGGCAGTCGAGGCGCACGGCGCACTCCGCACAGATGCGCTGAGCGACCTGCACGCCGATCCCGTCGCTGGGGAAGAACAGCGCCGGCTCGAGGTCCCGGCACTTGCCTCGCGTCATCCAGTCGGTGCTCATAGCCCCTCCGTCGTCCCGTCTCACGATACCCGGCGGCACGGCGAAAACGCCTGTTTTCGGGCAACTTCACAGCAACTCCACAGCAACCGCGCTTCGTGTCTGCAAGAGCCCCACCTCCTGGGCACGGTGCAGGCCGCACCGAGGGATACGGTGCAGGCCGCGCCCATGGATACGGTGCAGGAGGCGCCCACGGATACGGTGCAGGCGGCGCCCATGGATACGGTGCAGGCGGCGCCGACCGCCACCCACTGCTCGCGAGGGGGCGGGAGGGGGATGATGCGACCCCCCGTGCGCCGTTAGGCTGCCGGGGTCCAGCCCGACGCGACGACAGAGGCGAGGTAGGAGTGGCCGACGAGGTCGAGGAGCAACAGGAGCCCCAGCCACCGCAAGGCGGTGTGCGCGTGGTGTACCTGGGCCCGGTGGCGCCCCATTGGGAGGTCCAGGCCGTCTACGGCGACCCGGCGGTGATCGACGCCTTCCGGGACCGGACCCTGGCGCGCCTGACGCTGCTCCCGCCCCACGACCCCCAATTCCGGCGGAACCGGGAGCGGGTCGTGCGTGACGCCGAGCGCGAGCTCCTCGAGCTGGAGTGGGACCTGGGCCTGCCCGAGGAGGAGGCCGCCGCCGGCTCCTGAGCCGCGGCGCAGCGATCGGTCGCCGGCGGGCGGGGTCGGTGGCCGGCGGGCGGGGTGCCGCCGGGCGGGGTCAGTGGCCGGCGGGCGGGGTGCCGCCGGTCGACTCGTCGTCGAGGTCGATCCGCTCCAGCCACAGTCCGGGCGCGTCGAGCTCCGACGGGGTGGGAAGCGTGCGGCCCGACGTCCAGAGGCGCGCGAGCCCGGCGTCGCCGACGCGATCGACCACACCCCGGACGAAGGCGGCGCCCCGGTCGACCAGCGTGGGTCCGAGGTCGAGCCCGAGCAGCGCCTCCGCGGCGCGCTCGTTCGTCTCGCGCGCCACCTGGCGTCGGCGCCACGCCTCGGCCACCGCGCCCTGGCCGCCGAGCAGCCTCGTCCCGGCGAGCTCGACCACGTGCTCGACGTAGCCGAAGAGCGCGGCGACCGCCGCCGTGACCTCGTCGTCGGAGCGGCGGGCGGTGGGCAGGGGCTCGTCGCCCAGCAGCGACTGGGGATCGGTGAAGAGGCGTTGCACGGTCTCGGGATCGGAGGGGTCGAGCCCTTCGAAGCGCAGGAGCATGGCCGCCGCGTCCTGCGCGTTGTCGCGCAGCACCGAGACCAGGAGCTCTCGCATGCGCGAGGCCACGCCGGGCCGGTTGTAGACGGCGAGCACGGTCAGGTCCCGCACGCACACCCACAGCCCGACCTGGTCCGGTGGGAGGCTCCACTGCTCGGCGAATCGCGTCAGGTTGGCGGGCACGATGTGGAGCGCGCCGCCGTCGCGGGGGACGGGGACCTCGAACTGGCCGAGGGTCGTCTGCGCCAGATGACCGACGGCGGAGCCGAACTGCAGCGCCGCCATCATGGGCCCCATCGTGGTGGCGAAGCGGGCGACGAGGTCGGCCGGGTTGGCCGCCGCGGCCGGCTCCTCGTCGAGATCGGCCAGCCCGAGCCCCTCGACCGGGCCCGCCGGTTCGACCCCCGCCGGGGCCGTGGTGCCGGTCTCACCCGGCGCGGGCGACCCCGGTGCGCCGCCCGGCGGGAGGGGCGGCGCCTCGGTCATGGCGTCGAGGAGGAAGCGCCAGTCCTCGACGGTCCGTCGCGCCCAGGCGCCGGGGGTGTCGGCGACGACGGTGACCGGGGCCCCGCTGGCGGTCACCGACATGCCCGTGAGCTCGGCCACGTGCAGCTCGGCCACCCGCACGAGCTGCTCGAGCTCCATGCGGGCCGCGGGGTCCACGTTCGGCTCGGGCTGCCCCCCGGTGGCGACGCCCTGGGCCAGGGTGCGGGCCAGGTCGACGCGCGAGCCGGCCCCCGCGCCCGGCATCCCGCCCATGAGCGAGAGCAGGTCGCCCAGGAGCTGCTCGAGGAAGTTGCCGCCGGCTGCGCCGAAGTCCATCGATGGCATCGTACGCGGACCGTCACGCGACCCGGCCGGCGACGCGCCCAGGGAGCCGGGATCGAGGGCGCCCCGGCGCGTGCCCCGGCGCCCCCGGAGCGCTACCCGGGCTCCGTGGCCAGGGTCACCGGCACCGTCATCGTGCGGACACCCCGGACCACGGTCAAGCCGGCGGCCGTGCCCGGGGTGAGCGCGTAGAGCCGCGCCTGGAGCTGGGCGATGGTCGCCACCGCGTGCCCGTCGACGGCCTGGATGACGTCGCCCACCTCCACGCCCGCGTGGGCTGCGGGGCTGTCGGCGAACACCGTCGTCACCACCGGGCCGTTCGAGGCGCTCGTGGGTGAATCGGTGCAGACGATCCCGAGCCAGCCGTGCACCAACGGCGCGCTCGCCAGTGCGCCGGCGACGTCCAGCGCGAGCGGGGCGGGGACGAAGACGCCGATGGTCCCGCCGCCGGCGTCCTGCTCGCTGTCGAGGATGCCGGCGACCTGGCCCTGCGAGTCGAGGAGGACGGTGCCCCACGAGCCCGGGTCGAGCGACACCGACGCCTCGATGGTGTCGACCAGGGTCGTGCCGTCCGACAAGGCGGCGGACTGGCCGCTGCGGCGGACCACGCCCACGGACACCGTGGGGGTGCCGCCGGTGGCGTCCGTGTGCGCATCGGCGCCGCACAGGCACGCGGTGATCCCGATGGCGCCGGCCGCCACGTCGTCGTCGGCGAACGTCGCGGGCGCCAGCGCGTCGTCGACGCTCACCACCGCCACGCCCGAGCGTTCGTCGGCACCTGCCACCGTGCCGTGATGGTGCCTGCCGTCGACCGTGACCACATCGACGTCGCGCATGCCCACGACCGCGGACGCGGCGGTGATGACGAGCCGGCCGCCGGGCATGACCACGCCCGTCAGCACCGCCGTGGCGCCGGACGTGCTCGACGTGGTGCGATCGCTGGCCATCACGGCGACGAGGGAAGGACGCAGCGCGTTCACCATGGCCGTGACGGCGGGGTTCGTGACCGACGGAACGTTCGAGCTGGATCCGCCCGTGACCGATCCGCCCTGGAGCGGTGCTGCTGTGGTCACGCTGGTCACGGTGGCGGTCTCGCGCGCCCCCGGCGTGATGCCACCGCTCAGGGCCGCGGCGGCGGCCACCGCCACGACCACGACCACCGCGCCCACCGCGCCGACGGCGAGGACCGTGGAGCGCTCGCGTCGGGAGCCGCCGGCGACCGGGTCGGCGTCCCCCGACGTGCCGAGCTCGGAGGGGTGCCGCCACAGGCGGTCGTCGGGTGGGATCCAGCCCCGCAGCGGGGCGTCGTCGACCTCCTCCGGCTCCCCGGGTTCCGGTGAGGGACCTCCGCTGTCCATCGCCGCGAGGATATCGGCGAGGGCGGCGCCGGGGACGTCGCGCGCGCATGCGTTTCCGCAGCATTCTCGGGCCCACGCAGGGCCTCCGCACGTCAGACGTGTGCGCCCTACCATGGCGCCGTGCGACTGGGGAGACGTGGCTAGGGACCTCGCCATCGACCTCGGGACGGCGAACACCCTGGTCTACGCGCGGGGCAAGGGGATCGTCCTCAACGAGCCCACGGTGATCGCGCTCAATTCGCGCACCCAGGAGGTGCTTGCCGTCGGCCAGGATGCCTGGCAGATGATCGGGCGGACACCCGGGTACATCGTCGCCGTCCGCCCGCTTCGCCAAGGGGCGATCACCGACTTCGACGTGACCGAGCGGATGATCCGGCTGCTGCTGCAACGCTGCGGGGTGTCGCGCCTCAACCGCCCACGCGTGCTCATCTGCGTCCCGTCGGCCATCACCGCCGTCGAGCGGCGCGCGGTGAAGGAGGCCGCGCACCGCGCCGGTGCCTCGTCCGCGTACCTCATCGAGCAGCCCATGGCCGCGGCCATCGGCGCGGGCCTCGCCATCCACGAGCCGATCGGCAACATGGTGGTCGACGTCGGCGGCGGGACGTCGGAGACGGCCGTCATCTCGCTCGGCGGGGTGGTCGCGTCGGCCGCCATCCGCTGCGGGGGTTTCGACATCGACGCGGCCATCCAGGCCTACGTCCGGCGCGAGTTCGGCGTGGCCCTCGGCGAGCGCACGGCGGAGGAGATCAAGTTGGCCATCGGGTCAGCTGCGCCCTTCGCCGGCGAGGTGAAGGCGGAGGTCCGAGGGCGCGAGCTCATGACCGGGATGCCCAAGACCGTCGTCATCGCCCCCTCCGAGCTGCGCGCCGCCATCGAGGACCAGGTGCACCAGATCCTGGAGGCCGCCGTGGCCTGCCTGGGCGACGCCCCACCCGAGCTGGCGCAGGACATCATCACGCAAGGGATCCATCTCGTCGGAGGCGGTGCACTGCTGCGTGGGTTCGGCCGGCGATTGGCCGACGCGACGGCGGTGCCCGTCCATCTCGTGGACACGCCGCTCGAATGCGTCGCGCTGGGCGCCGGTCGCTGCCTCGACTCCTTCGACACCCTGCGCGAGCTGTTCGTCAGCGACCCCTAGCAGGGCGTCGAACAGGTGGCGGCACCTCCCCGGGAGGGAGGTCCAACAGGACTTCGGCGACCTGCCGCACCTGCCAGTCGCGGTCCGAGAGGCACCGGCGCAGGCCGTCGTCCGCCCGCGGGTCGTCGAAGGCGGCCAGCGCCACGGCGGCACGCCGGCGCAGCGCCGGGGGGCCCTCGAGCGCATCGAGCACGGCGTCGAGCGCGCGCGGCGCGCCGATCGCCCCGAGGGCGGCGACCGCCGACTCGCGCACCAGCAGGTCCGGATGGGCCCGGGCCACCGCGCACAGGTCGTCGACCGTGCGCAGCGCAGCCTCGCCCGCCTCCCCCAGGGCCCACGCCGCCGCCTCCGCCACCAGCGGCGCCTCGTCGTGCAGCGCGCGGGCCAGCGACGCGACCACCGACCTCTCGTCGCCGTCGGGGGACGTCGCCGCCCTGGTGCCCGCCCGAAGGGGATCGCCCTTCGCGGCACCGGCCGCGGCGCCGGCGGCGAGGTAGGCGCCCGCCAGGGTCGCTGCCCGCCGGCGAACCTGCTCGTCCTCGTCGTGCAGGGCGGTGTCCAGCAGCCGGGCGTCGAGGCGGCCTCGGCGGGAGAGCGCTCCCAGGGCGGCGGCCCGCACGTGCGGGTCCGGGTCGTCGACCAGCGCGGCGGGCTCCGCCTCGGCGTCGTAGCCCGCGAGGACCGCCCGACGCCGTCGATCGCGCCCGGCGGTGTCGAATTCGGCGCGATCCATGGCAGGCTGTTCCTTCTGGCTTCTGGCGCGCCACGCCGCGTCTTCCCACTCCAACGGCATGACGACCTCCGAGACCACGCTACCGCCGGGCACGTCGGTGCCCCTCCGGCCCCGCCGTCGGGGCCGGGTGGTGGTCCTCGTCCTCTTCGTGGTCGTGCTGGTGGTGGTGGTGGTGGCCGGTCGGATCACGCTGCCCTACTACGCGATCGTGCCCGGTCAGGCGGAGTCGGTCGCCGCGCTGATCACGGTGCCGAAGGGCAAGGCGTCCACCGTCCACGGCCAGCTCATGCTCACCGACGTGGGGGTCAACGACGTCAAGCTCCTCACGGTCGTCGGCGACCTGCTCGACTCCGACACCCAGCTGGTGAAGTCCGGCGACCTGACGGGCAACCTCCCGGTGAGCGAGTTCGACGACCAAGGGACCGTGGACATGGCCGAGTCGCAGATGACGGCCGAGGCCGTGGCGCTGCGCCAGCTCGGCTACGCGGTGCCCGAGCACGACGCCGGGGTGACCGTCTACGTCGTCGACCCCGCCTCCCACGCGTGGCACGTGCTGCACGTCGGCGACGTCATCACCGCCGTCGACGGCGTGCCCACACCGACCACCGCCGCGCTCGTCGCCGCCATCCACACGCACCGGCCGGGCGAACGCGTGACGCTGCGGGTCGGCTCGATCTCCGATCCCAGTGCCGGCCACGACGTGTCCATGACCCTCGGGTCCGCCGTCGAGAACGGCAAGACCGTGCCCGTCGTCGGGATCGGCGCGCCGGACGTCCCCATCCCGGGCATGGGCACCCAGCCCGTGTACGACCTGCCGTTCCCGGTCCAGGTCTCCGCGGACGGGATCGGCGGGCCGTCGGCCGGTCTCGCCTTCACCCTCGGGATCATCAACGCGCTCTCCGGTGGGAACCTCACCGGCGGCAAGAGGGTGGCGGCCACCGGGACGATCCACCCCGACGGCACCGTGGGCGACGTGGGCGGCGTCCCCCAGAAGACGGTGGCCGTCGAGCGGGCCGGGGCCACCCTCTTCCTCGTGCCGCCCCAGGAGTACGCCGCCGCCCAGTCGAAGGCCACGCCCTCGCTCAAGGTGGTGGCCGTGAGCTCGCTGGCCCAGGCCATGGCCACCCTGGCGCACTACGGCGGGAGCATCGGCTCCGCCGCGGCGGGGCCCCCGGCGGGCCCCGGCGGCCACAGCGTCCCCTACGACTGGCAGGACGCGCCCTGGACCTGAGCGCCTCGCCGCGCCCGGGGACCGGCGGTCGCGCCGTCCTCGGTGGCACGGCGCGGGCCGATCGGAGCCGTAGGCTCTGTCAATGGCCGACGACCGCCGAATGACGATCTCCTCGTCTCGGATGCACCCCGACGACGTCGCCCGCCACACCTTCGGCACCACTCGCCGCGGCTACGACCCGGGCGAGGTCAGGGCCTATCTCGAGGCGGTGGCCGCCGAGATCGCGCTGTCCGCCGAACGCGAACGTGAGCTGCGGGACCTCGTCGCCGAGGCCGAGCACCGGGCGGCCAATCCCGTCCTCGACGAGGCCACGCTGACCGCGGCCCTGGGCCAGGAGACAGCCCGCGTCCTGCGCAGCGCGCACGACGCGGCGGGCGAGGTGACCGCCCGGGCCGTCGCCGAGGCGGAGACGGCCCGGGCTGCGGCCCTGGAGGAGGCCGGTCAGCTGCGCGCCCGCGCCGAGCAGATCGCCGCCGAGCGGACCGCGCACGCGGAGGCTGCGGCCGCCGACCTCACGCAGCGCACGCAGGACGAGGCCACGACCATGATGGCGAAGGTGCGCCAGGAGGCCGAGGCGCTCCTCGCGCAGGCCCGCGACGAGTGTCGCGCCATGCTCCAAGAGGCACAGGACCTGCGCACGAAGGTGCTTGCCGATCTCACCCGACGCCGTCGGGTGCTCCACAGCCAGATCGAGCAGCTGCGCGCTGGGCGCGAGCGCCTGGCGGAGACCATCACCGGCGTGCGTCACTCGGTCGACGTGATCGCCGACGAGCTCTTCCGCGCCGAGGACGAGGCGCGCCTGGCCGCGGAGGAGGCCGGCCGTCAGGCCGCGATCCACGCCGAGGAGGCGGCGCCGTCGCCCGCCGAGACCGGGACCGAGGCCTCGGTCGAGACCGCCGTGGAGGCCTCCCCCGCAACCGGGGTGCCGGCCGAGTCCGCCGCCGAGGCGAGCGCGCCCACCCCGGCCGCGGCGCCGACGCCCTCGCCGGAGGCCCTCGAGGGACCGGACCATGCTGCCGGCGAGGACGAGGTCCAGCGCAAGCAGGCGGTCGAGGACCTCTTCGCCCGGCTGCGCGCCGGGCGCGAGGTCGAGGAGGCGGTGTCGACCGTTTCGGTGACGGAGGCGGCGGAAGCGACCGCGGGTGTCGACGCGGGGATGGGCTCCGGGGAGCTCGCCGACACCGCGGCCGCCGCCGCGCCTGCCCCGGTCGACACGGAGGGGCGTGGCGCGGCGGGAACCGGTGCGGCGGTGGTCGCCGATCCGAATCTCGCCCGGCGCGACGAGCTGGTGCGGCCGGTGGTGACGTCGCTCGCCCGCCGGCTCAAGCGGGCGCTGCAGGACGACCAGAACGACATCCTGGACCGTCTGCGCGCCGCGGGGGGATGGGGTCCCAAGGTGCTGCCCTCGGTGAAGGACCATCAAGCACGCTACGCGGCCGCCGCGACCGGGCCCCTGCGCGACGCCGCCAAGGCGGGCATGGTGTTCGCCGAGGGGTCGCCGGACGACGCGCCGGCGGTCGACGAGCTGGCCCAGGAGCTGGCGTCGTCGATCGTCGCCCCGCTCCGGCGGCGGCTCCAGGGTGAGGTCGCCGGATCCGAGGGCGGGGACGACGCGCAGGTCGACCGCGTGGGGGCCGCCTACCGGGAGTGGAAGGGGGCCCGGGTCGAGCGTCTGGCCGGTGACCAGGCGACGGCCGCCTTCGGCCGGGGCATCCTGGCCGCCATGCCCCAGGGCGCGACGTTGCAGTGGATCGTGGACGACGGTGGCATGCAGTGCCCCGACTGCGACGACAACGCACTGGGCGGCCCCACGGCGCCGGGCGAGCCTTTCCCGACGGGGCACGCACATCCGCCGGCGCACGCCGGGTGCCGGTGCCTCATCGTGCCGGTCACCACCTAGGCTTCCCCGCCGTGCGAGCTCCGCAGGACCTTCCTCAACGGCCGCGGCGCGTCGGTCGACGAGGCCGCGTGTGGATCATCGTGGCCGTCGTCGTGGTGGTCGTGTTCTTCCTGTCCCTGCGGACGATCGCCACCTTCTACACCGACTACCTCTGGTTCGGGTCGGTGCACTACACGTCGGTGTGGAGGCAGCTCCTGGCGGTGAAGCTGGGCCTGTTCTTCAGCTTCGCCGCCATCTTCTTCGTCCTCATGTGGGTGAACCTGGCCGTCGTCGACCGTCTGGCGGTGCGCGAGCTCGCCCTCGGTCCCGAGGACGAGATCGTCCGCCGCTACCAGCAGCGGATCGCGCCCCATGCGACGCTCGTGCGCAGCATCGTCTCCGGGCTCGTCGCGCTCATCGCCGCGTCGAGCGCCATCAGCCAGTGGCGCAACTACCTGCTCTTCGTCAACGGTGGTTCGTTCGCCTCGAGCGACCCGCAGTTCCACAAGAACGTCGGGTTCTTCGTCTTCACGCTGCCATTCCTTTCCTTCGTCGTCAGCTGGGCGCTCGTGGCACTCATCGTGGTCACGGTGTTCATCGCGGTCGCCCACTACCTCAACGGCGGGATCCGGGTCCAACAGGGGTTCCCGCAGGTGGCGCCGCAGGTCAAGGCCCATGTCTCGGTGCTGCTCGCCGGGGTGGCGCTGGTCAAGGCCGTCGGCTACTACCTGGCCCGCTACGGGCTGGACCTGTCGCAGAACGGGTACGTCCAGGGGGCGGGATACACGGACGTCCACGCCCGACTCCCGGCGTTGACGCTGCTCATCTTCATCTCCCTGCTCGCCGCGGTGATCCTCCTCGTCAACATCAGCCGCCGGGGGTGGGCCCTGCCCGTCCTCGCCATCGGCCTCTGGGCCTTCGTGGCGGTGATCGTGGGCGCGATCTACCCCGCGCTGGTCCAGGCGCTTCGGGTGAACCCGGCGCAGAACGCCCTCGAGCGTCCCTACATCGCCCGGAACATCGCGGCGACCAGGGCGGCCATGGGCATCACGAACGTCAAGATGACGCCGTTCGCGGCGGACCAGTCGCTCACGCCCACGGCGCTCCTGGCCAACCAGGACACGCTCAACGCCGTGCGGCTATGGGACCCCGAGCTCACCGACCCGACCTACGAGAAGCTCCAGGCGGCCGGCATCCGCTCGTACTACACGTTCCAGAACGCGCTGGCCATGGACCGCTACCTGGTCAACGGCGCGCTGACCCCGGCCGTCGTCGGTGTCCGCCAGGTCAACGACCAGAACCTGCCCTCGGCGGGGTGGGTCAACACCCACCTCCAGTACACGCATGGCTACGGGATGATCGTGTCGCCGGCCAATGTGGCCGTCAACGAGGGCCAGCCTTCCTTCGCCATCCAGGACGTCCCCCCGACATCCAGCAACGGCCTGCCGGTCATCACCCAGCCGTCGGTGTACTACGGCATCGAGCCCTCCGGCACCACCCCGAGCTATGTCGTGGCCGACACGGGCCAGCAGGAGATCGACTACTCGCTGCCCTCGGGGCTCATCGTCTCGTCCCATTACAAGGGCACCGGCGGCGTGCAGATCTCGTCGTTCCTGCGCCGGGCCGCTTTCGCCATCCGGTTCAGCGACTTCAACCTGCTGATCTCCAACTACATCAATTCGTCTTCCCGCATCATGATCAACCGCGACATCCAGACCGCGGCGTCCACGGTGGCGCCCTTCCTCAGCCTCGACGGCGACCCCTATCCCGCACTCGTCGACGGCAAGATCGTCTGGATCCAGGACGCGTACACGACGACCGACCACTACCCGTACGCGCAGAACGCCAACACGACGTCACTCAACCCGAACAGCGGGCTCCCGAACACGTTCAACTACATCCGCAACTCGGTGAAGATCGTGATCGATGCCTACAACGGGAAGATCACCTTCTACGCGTGGGACCCGAGCGATCCCATCCTCCAGGCCTGGGAGCGGGCGTTCCCCGGCATGTTCACGCCCCGCTCGAAGATGTCGCCCGACCTGATCGCGCACCTGCGTTACCCGGAGGACATCTTCACCGTCCAGTCCACCGCGTTCGGCCGCTATCACATCGTCAACCCCTCGAACTTCTACAGCGCGGGCGACGCTTGGAACATCTCGCAGAGCCCGGGCGCGGGCCCGCCCAACGCCGCGCTGGCCACCACGTTCACCACCAATGCCCAGGGCCAGACGGTGTCGACGGGCCAGATCGCCCGGATGTCCCCGCTGTACCAGGTGCTGAAGATCCCCGGCAGCAACAGCGCGACCTTCAACCTCATGAACGCCTATGTCCCGGTGTCCCAGGGCGACCAGAGCCAGACGCTGTCCGCCTTCATGGTCGCGGGATGCGATCCGAGCAATTACGGGCAGCTCACGGTGTTCGTCACCCCGCGGGGCCAGCCGATCGACGGGCCAGCCCTCATCGACGCGCGCATCCTCTCCAACCAGGCGGTGTCGTCGCAGATCACGCTGCTCAACCAGAACGGGTCGAGCGTGCTCCTCGGGAACGTGCTCATGGTGCCCGTCAACCAATCGATCATCTACGTGCGGCCGCTCTACGTGCAGGCCTCCCGCAACGCCCTGCCGACCCTGCAGTACGTGATCGTCGTCTACAGCGGCCCCAACGGGAGCCAGGTGGCGATGAAGGACACCTTGTCGGACGCCCTGCAGTCGGTGTTCAACACCCCGGTGCCCATCGGCGCTGGTACGCAGCCGTCGCCCAGCGGCGGGTCGAGCCAGGCCTCGGCCACCCAGACCCAGATCGCCCAGCTCATCGCCCAGGCCACCCAGCTCTACAGCCAGGTCCAAGGCGACCTGAAGAACGGCAACCTCGGCCAGTACCAGTCCGACGTGACGGCCCTCGGGCTGGTGGTCCAGCAGCTCCAGCAGCTGGAGGGCGGCTCCAGCGCCGCGGCCGCGCCCAGCGGGTCCACCACGACGACGACCACCACCTCGACCACGGTCGCAGGGGTGGCCCAGTCGGGGGCGCGCTCGCCGGGCGGGGCCTCCGCCCGGGCCCTGGGCCGGTAGGCACTCGCTGGTGGTAGCATGAAATCTTCGCCGCGGGGTGGAGCAGTCTGGTAGCTCGTCGGGCTCATAACCCGAAGGTCGCAGGTTCAAATCCTGCCCCCGCCACCAATATCCGATTTCAGGACATCGGAGACACCCTGGCCAGGGGGTGTGTCAAGACATAGGAGACACCTGAGGTG
>DASPTT010000082.1:0-11561 GCA_035623275.1 Acidimicrobiales bacterium | reverse complement strand
TGGCCGACCTGCGCGCCCCGGGCGACCGCTGGCTCGCCGCCGCGGGCAACGTGGGCCTCCCGGCGGAAGGCCACCGCGCCCGCGCCGCCGTCACCGCCCTTGACGTGGATCTGGGACTCGTCGACGAACCCGGACACCCCTCGATCCTACGCAGCCGGGCCTCGGGCACCGACCGGGGCAGCGCCCGGCGAGGGCCCGGTCACCGGCCCGACGGGCGGGCGGGGTCAGCGGGCGGGGCACCAGAAGCAGTCGGTGACGTAGGCCAAGTCCACGTGACCGCCGTGCGCCTCGGCCAGCGCGGCCACGTCCCGTGCCACGTGCGCCCGCTCGGCGTCGGGCAGGCCGGCCACGAAGCTGATCGAGCAGACCCGCTCCACGAGCCCGGCGGTGTCGAGGTGCTGGGCCGTGGCGAAGCGCTCGACCTGAAGCGGCCCAAAGGCGTCCGTCCGGTCGAAGGCGGCGAGCCAGTCGCCCTCGGCGTACGAAGGGGCGTGCTCGCGGTAGGGCTCGACGATGGCGCTGAGCGCGCGCTGGACCTCGTGGCGCCGGTCGCGGCGGTTCCAGATCAGCCCGAGCCGGCCCTGGCGCGCCAGCACCCGGCGGATCTCGCGCAGGGCCTCGTCGGCGCGGAACCAATGGAAGGCCTGGCCCACCGTCACCACGTCGACGGACGCGTCGCACAGCGGGATCGCCTCGGCGGTCGCCGCGAGCACCGGCACCCCCGGCACCCGAGCCACCAGGACGCGGCACATGCCGGCGATCGGCTCCACGGCCAAGACCTGCGCGCCGGTACGGACGAGCGGGCCGGTCAGCTTGCCCGTGCCCGCGGCCAGGTCCACGACGGTCGTGGCCGCATCGATGCCCAGGACCTCGACCAGCCGGGTCAGCGCGTCGTCCGGGTACTCCGGTCGCGCCCGCTCGTAGAGGTCGGCGGTGGCATCGAACGCCCGGGCGGCGCGGTGGACGGGCACCCGGCCATGCTCGCGCGCGGCGCCGCCCCGGGGCGCGGTGTCCTTGGCGGACCCGGGCCCGGTCAGTCGGTGAGGACGTCCACCAGCCGGCGCCCCTTGCGGGTGCCGAACTTCACCACGCCGTCGGCGGTGGCGAACAGGGTGTCGTCGCCGCCGCGCCCGACGTTGCGCCCGGGATGGAAGCGGGTGCCCCGCTGGCGGACGATGATCGATCCCGCGGGCACCGCGGTGCCGTCGTACACCTTGATGCCGAGTCGCTGCGCGTTGGAGTCCCGGCCGTTGCGGGTCGAACCGCCGCCCTTCGTCTTGGACATGCGTCGTCCTCCTTCGTCCGGCGGCCGCTCAGCGGGCCTCGGGGGCGGAGATCCCCGTGATCTCGACCACGGCGTAGCGCTGGCGGTGACCCCAGCGCCGACGGACCCGGGTCTTGGGATGGTAGGTGAAGCCCTTGATCTTGGGTCCCCGCTCCTCGCCGAGCACCCGGCCCGACACCACCACGCCCTGGAGCTCGTCGGGCGTGGCCAGCACGCGGCCCTCGTCGACCACGAGGACCGGGGCGAGCTCGACCTGCTCCCCGTCGGGCACGCCGAGCAGCTCGAGGAGCACCGTCTGCCCCTCGGACACCCGCTCCTGCTTGCCACCTGCCTGGATCACCGCGTACATAGCCCGACAATCCTACAACAGGGTCTCGTCCAGGACGATTCCGCGCCCGCCGCAGACGGCGCAGGTGGTGGACAGGGACTCGACGAGGCCCTCGGAGACCCGCTTGCGGGTCATCTCCACGAGGCCCAGCTCGGAAATGTCGAACACCTGGGTCCGGGTCTTGTCCCGGGCCAGGGCGGCCCGCAGGGCGGCGGCCACCTTGCTCCGGTTCTCCTTGACCTCCATGTCGATGAAGTCGATGACGATGATGCCCCCGATGTCCCGCAGCCGGAGCTGGCGGGCGATCTCCTCGGCCGCCTCGAGGTTGTTCCGGAACACCGTCTCCTCGAGATTCGACTTGCCGACGTTCTTGCCGGTGTTGACGTCGATGACGGTCAGCGCCTCGGTCCGCTCGATGATGAGCGAGCCCCCCGAGGGGAGCCACACCTTGCGGTCCAGCGCCTTGTGGAGCTGCTCGTGGACGTGGAAGCGCTCGAAGACGGGGAGGTCCTCCACCGTGGGGTCGTAGTACTCGACCCGGTCGAGCAGCTCCGGGTTGACCTGGGCCACGTAGTCCCGCACCTGCGCGAAGAGGGCTTCGTCGTCGATGACCACGCCGCGGTAGTCGCGGTTGAACTCCTCGCGCACGATGCGGACGGCCAGGTCCGGCTCGCGGTAGAGGAGCTCCGGCGTCGTCGAGCGCCCCGACAGGGCGTCGATGCTGGCCCACTGGGCCACGAGCCGCTCCACGTCCAGGCGCAGCTCCTCCTGGCTCGCCCCCTCGGCCGCCGTCCGCACGATGAGGCCGTGGCCCTTGGGGCGGACCTCGTCCACGATGCGGCGAAGGCGCTTGCGCTCGTTGTCCTCGAGCCGCTTGGAGATGCCGAACGCGGTCGAGTTCGGCACCATCACGACGAACCGCCCCGGCAGCGACACCTCCTGCGTGAGCCGTGCCCCTTTCGCACCGATGGGGTTCTTCGTGACCTGGGTGACGATGGTCTGGCCCGGTCGCAGCATCTCCTCGATGCGCGGCGAGCCCCCGCCGGGGGTCTCGATGTCGTCGGGGTCGTAGCGGACGTCACCCCGGTAGAGGACGGCGTTCTTCGGCGTGCCGATGTCGATGAACGCGGCCTCCATCCCCGGCAGGACGTTCTGCACCCGGCCGCGGTAGATGTTGCCGTCGATCTGTGTCGTGTCGTCCGACGCACGGGACACGTAGTGCTCCACCAGGGTCCGGCCTTCGAGCACGGCGATCTGCGTGGCGTGCGGGCGGACGTGCACGCACATGAGGTAGCGGCCCACAGCCCGGCCACGCCGCTCGCGTCCGCTGCGCCGGCGCGAGCGGCCGGCCCGTGGCTTGGTCTCGCCGCCCTCGATCCCCTCGATCCCCTCGATCCCCTCGGCCCGGTCGACCGGCACCGCGCCGACCACGACCCCCGGCACCGCCGCGACGGCGGGCCCGCCCGTCGCCTCTTCCGCCGGCACGCGCGTGCCGGCCCCCGTGCCCGCGCCGGCCCGCGCCCCCTGGCCCGAGCCACGCCCGGAGCGACGCCGTCCCTGGCCCGAGCCGGGCGGTGCCGACCCGGGCGGGGCCGACCCGGGCGGGGCCGGGCGGGTGTCGCCGATGCGAGGCCTTGTGGCCGGAGGGCCTCCGGGGCGGGTGTCACCGATCTTGGGTCCCGCGGTCTCCTTCCCCGGGGCGTCCGGCGAGGGCACCGCTGCTCCGGGCCCCGCCGGCGCCGCGGCCTCCAGGTCTGACGCGCCGGTGCGCTGGCTCGGCCGCCGCCGGCGGCGCCGGCCGCCACCCCCGCCGGGGACAGACGCGCCTTCGGTGCCGGGGACAGACGCGCCTTCGGCGCCGGGGACAGGGTCCCCGTCGGTCTGGCCCGTCAGCGGCCGGTCCGGGTCCCCGCCGGTTGGTCGGCCCGCCGGTTGCCTGTCAGGCGCGCCGTCCCGGGACGGGGGGGACACGGCGGACACGGGTCCCGGGTCGCCCGTCGGGGCGGGGGGTGTCGGCTCGACGGGCGGCTGCCCGGAGTGCAGGTCGGACATGGGGACGATCCCTTCTCACAATGCTCATGCGGCGCCCTCGGTCACACGGGCGGCGATGGCCGCCGCTGCGGCGAGGGGCTCCCACCGGGAGCCGTCGCGCTCGATCCACTGACTGGTTCTGCGGGCCCGGCCCAGGGCGAGCCCCAGGGCATGGGCCAGGTCGGTCGGTCGGACGCCACGGGGCCGGGTGGCGAGCTCGCACTCGAGCACGGACCCCGCGGCGTCGTCTCCGTTTCGGGCGTGTACGGCGCGGATGGCCGGCCGGACGTCGTCGGTGTCCAGCCTGCCCTTGCGCATCCGCTGCACGAAGAGGCTGTCGGCCGCCAGCACGCGGTCAGCCGCCTCGGCCAGCGCCTCGGTCCCCGCGCCGGGCACCTCGATCTCCCAGGTGCACGACGTGACGTCCTCCTGGAGCGAGGGCGTGCCGGGCACCACCACCGCGGCGGCGACGACCCGGATCCCCTCGGGTAGACCGCATGAGAGGCGCTCGGTCACGGCCTCGGGGTCCACGGGCTCGCCGAACGTCACGTCGAGGTACTCGGCGACGGACTCGCAGCCCGTGGGCAGTGCCAGCCCGAAGCTGATGAGGGGGTGCGGGGAGAAGCCGGCGCTGTAGGCGACGGGCAGCCCGGCTCGGCGCAGCGCCCGCTCGAAGACACGCGCCACGTCGCGGTGGCCGGTCCAGCGGATCCGTCCGAGCTTCGTGAACCGCAGACGCGTCCTCACGAGCCCCGCACCCCCGTGCCGGCCAGGAACCGCACCGGCACCACGCCACCGGTCGAGAGGTCCTGGCCCGTGCCCTGGCTTCCGCCTGCGGGCGGCGCCACCGAGGCCACGACGTGCTCGACGCCGAGCCCCGTGCACGCACCGCAGTCGTAGCACGGCGTCCACCGGCAGTCCTCGACGCCCGCGGCAGCCAGCGCGTCCTGCCAGTCCTGCCAGAGGAAGTCCCGGTGCAGCCCGGCCGAGATGTGGTCCCAGGCCAACGGGTCGTCCTCGGCGCGCTCGCGGTAGCAGACCTCGTCCAGGGTGAGCCCGGCGGCCGCCAGCGCGTCGGTCCAGCGCGTGAAGTCGAAGTGCTCCGACCACTCCTGGAAGGTCCCGCCGTGGCGCCAGACGTGCTCGATCACGGCGCCGACACGTCGGTCCCCCCGGCTCACGATGCCCTCGGCGACCGTCGCCTCGGGGTCGTGCCAGCGAAGGGTCAGCCCTCGCACGGGCCGCACGGCGTCCTTCAAGAGCACGACCCGGCGCCGCAGCTCGGCCACGGGCACCTGGCCGAACCACTGGAACGGTGTGTGCGCCTTGGGCACGAAGCCGCCCACCGACGCCGTCACCGTCACGTTGCGGTGGTGGCGGCGGCCGATCTCCACGCACGTGCTCGCGAGGCGCGCGATCCCGAGGACGTCCTCGTCGGTCTCGGTGGGCAGGCCGATGAGGAAGTACAGCTTCACGCGGCGCCAACCCTGTCCGAAGGCGGCGTCGACCGCGGCGTAGAGATCCTCCTCACGGATGAGCTTGTTGATCACCTGGCGCATGCGCCACGTCCCGCCCTCGGGTGCGAAGGTCAGGCCGGTGCGGCGGACCTTCTGGATCTCCGCGGCGAGACCGACGGTGAAGGCGTCCACCCGCAGGCTGGGCAGGCTCACCGACACCTGGCCCGAGCACTCGGGGTCGTTGATGACGGCGGCCACCGTCTGCTCGATGCCCGAGAAGTCCGCGCTCGACAGCGACGTCAGGGCGACCTCGTCGTAGCCCGTGCGGGCCAAGCCGTCGCGCACCATCTGCTCCACCTGCGCGGCGGGGCGCTCCCGCACCGGCCGGGTGATCATCCCCGCCTGGCAGAAGCGGCACCCGCGGGTGCACCCCCGGAAGACCTCGACGTTGAGGCGGTCGTGGACGACCTCGACGAGCGGGACCAGCTGCTGCTTGGGATAGGGCCAGGCGGCCAGGTCGGCCACGGCCCGCTTCTCGACCCGCTCGGGGGCGCCGGCCACCGCGGGCCGGACCCGGCCGCGGCCGTCGGGGTCGACCACCACCTCGTAGCAGGCGGGCGCGTAGACGCCGGGCAGCTGCGCCAGGGCCGCGACGAGCGCGGCGCGTGGGGCGTCGCCGGCGCGCCAGGCGGCCACGACCTCGTTGATCTCCCCCACCACCTCCTCGCCGTCGCCCATCACGAAGGCGTCCACGAAGTCGGCCATCGGCTCGGGGTTGAACGCGCAGTGTCCGCCCGCCACGACGACCGGGTCGTGGCGCCGGCGGTCCGCGGCGCGCACGGGCGTCCCGGCCAGGTCGATCATGTTGAGGACGTTCGTGTAGGTCAGCTCGGCCGACAGGTTGAACGCCAGCACGTCGAAGTCGGAGGCGGGGCGGGTGCTCTCTAGCGAGAAGAGGGGCACCCCCGCCGCCCGCATGGCCGCCTCCATGTCGGTCCACGGCGCGTACGTCCGCTCGGCGAGGGCGTCGGGTCGCTCGTTGAGGATCTCGTAGAGGATCTGCAGGCCCTGGTTGGGCAGGCCGATCTCGTACGTGTCGGGATAGGCGAGCAGCCAGGCCACGCGACCGGGCCCCCAGACGGGCCGGCGGGCTCCAAGCTCGCCGCCGATGTAGCGGGCCGGTTTCGTGACCTGGGCCAACAGGGACTCGATCCGTGGCCACAGCGCGGTCATGTGCGGGCCGATTCTAGAACCGGGCCCACGCGGCCCGGGAGCGAGCCAGGCCGACCACGGACCGTGGGCGCCTTGGCGGCGGGGCGGCGACTCGTCGCCTGGTCCTGGCGACGGCACGCCGGGGGGCGGCCCGGGTCGTCGTCGCCGCCGGTGCGGTCGTCGGCGGGACCCCCGGGGGCGCCGTGGTGGTGGAGGCGCCGGGCCCACCGGTCGTGGCCCCCGGCGACCCCGTCTGACCCGAGGCGGCCGGGGTCGTCCCCGAGCCCGGGGTGGTCCCGTTGGGCGTGGCCGGGGGGACCATCTGCACGGCCGACAGGGGGTGGGCGACGATGTAGTCGAAGCCCTTGCGCACGACCGGTGCCGCGGCGGTGGCACCGAACCCACCGGCCTCGACGACCACGGCGATCAGGTAGTGCGGGTCGGGGATGGGTCCCCAGCCGACGAACCACGACGTCGGCACGCTGCCGTTGGCGCCACTGGCGGTGCCCGTCTTGCCCGCCAGGGGGAACGTGGAGAGAGGAAAGCCGGCGAAGGCACCGTAGCCGGTGCCGTGCGGGCTCTGCACGACGCCCTCGAAGCCGGCCAGCATCGCCTGGTACGCGTCGGGCGCGTAGGCGACGTGGTCCACCACGCGTGGCTTGTACTGCTCGAGCACCTTGCCCCCGGCGTCCACCACACCGGCGGCGATCTGCGGCGCGTAGCGCGTCCCGCCGTTGGCGAAGGTGGCGTAGGCCACCGCCTGCTCCAGCGGGGTGATGACGGTGCCCCCCTGCCCGAAGGCCATCTCCAGGTTGTTCCCCGTGTACCACTCGCCGTTGGGATACGCCTTGGGGTCCTGGGCGTGCTCGCGTGCGACGACCTCGGGCGAGTCGACGCGGGCGCTGATGGACTCGCCCGGCAGGTCGATGCCCGTGGGCACGCCGTAGCCGAGCTGGTTGGCCGCGTCCTGGATGGGGGTGTCGCCGTAGTGCGACCGGGCGTCCCAGAACTGCGCGCCCAGGTTGTAGAAGAAGACGTCGCTCGACACCGTGAGCGCGCCCGTCACGTTGACGTACCCCGCGGCCTCGCCGTCGTTGTCGTGGTAGGTGACACACCCGGGTGCGCCTGGCTTGCAGCCGGGGATGACGTACGAGCCGGTGTCGTCGTAGTACGTGCCCGGCGCGATGAGGCCGGTCCCGAGCGCGGCGGTGGCCGTGGCCAGCTTGAACGTGGACCCCGGGGTGTAGAGACCCTGGATGGCCCGGTTGAGGAGGGGCTTGTTGGCCGACGGCGCGCTCAGCGCCGCGTAGTGCACCGACGACATGAACGGCTCCCACCACGTGGGGTCGTAGGTCGGGGACGACACCATGGCCAATACCGCGCCGGTCTGCGGGTCGAGGGCCACCGCCGCGCCGCCGCTGGTGCTCACGACCCGCCCGGTGGAGGGGTCGATGGTGCCGTGCAACGCGGCGATCTGCTGGTCGAGCGCCTGCTGCAGCGTCTGCTCCAGGCCCGCGTCGATGTTGGTCACCAGGTCGCCACCCGCGGTCGGGGGCGTCGTGCCCAGCGAGCCGACGACCTGGCCGTGCGCGTCGACCTCCACACGGTCGACCCCGGGCCGGCCACGGAGCTCCGACTCGTACTGGGCCTCGAGCCCGGACTTGCCGATCTGGTCGCCGAGCTGGTAGCCGGGCTTGAGCTGCGAGATCTGCCCCACGTACCCCAGGGTCTGCACCGCCGTCGGGCCCAGTGGGTAGGTGCGGGTGGTCTCGGCCACGGTCGACACGCCCGGGAACTCCGACGCGTGCTCGCCGATGAAGAGCACGTCCGCGAGGGGGGCGTTCTGCAGGACCGGCACCGGCTTGTACAGGCTGAACTGCGGGTTCGCCAGCGTCGCCTCGATGTCCGCCGTCGGGATGCCGAGCAACGTGCTCAGCGCGTCGATCACCGCCGGGTGCTGCTGGGCGGCGACCCGCGACAGGGTGATGTCCTGGGTCACCTGGTTGCCCACCATGATGTTGCCCGCCCGGTCCAGGATGAGACCGCGCGGCGCAGGCAGCTCCACGGGCCGGATCTGGTTGGCCGCAACCGTGCGCGAGTACGCGGACGTGTCGAGCACCTGCAGGTACCAGAGGCGCACCAGCATCAGGGAGAACAGCGCCATGACGACCAGGCCGACGACCCGCAGACGGATGACGGGCCTGGCCGCCGCAGGCTCGCCCGAGGGCAGGACCCGGTCCGCGACGCTGCGACGCGGACGCATCCGGGGCTGGCGCGGCACGTGTTCGCGCGTGGCACGCGCCGCCCGGGGCTTGGGGTTGACCCGACCGCCGCGCAGCGGGTGGCGGAACCACGCGGTGGCCGAGGCGAGCGCGCCGTCCACCGACGGGGGCAGGCGCAGACGCGGGGTGTCCGCGGTCTGGAGCCGCCGGGCCAGGCGCTTGCGTCGCGCCATCAGCGCGTGCCGCTCCCGACGTCGGCTCCCCCCGCGTGGGTCATCGGCGGGACGGCCCAGGCGACCAGCCGGAGGACCGGGATGGCCAGGAGCGCCGCGGCGGGGACGGCGACGACCAGCGCCGCGGGGAGATAGGCGGTGAGCAGCCGCGGGTCGCCGAGCACGGTGCCCAGGATCGCGTACGCCGTGAGCCCGGCGGAGGTCGCGGCGGCGGCCACCACCGGCGGGAGCCACCACGAGCTGCGGACCAGGCCGGCGGTGGCCAGGCCGGTGCCGTAGCCGAGCAGGCACCCGACCAGCGCCGAGAGGCCGAAGGTGGTCGGGAGGAAGAGGTCGGCCACGAGCCCCGCCGCGAACCCCACCGTGGCGCCGCGTTCGGGCCCGGCCACGTACCCGGCCATGACGGGGAGCAGGATCATCGCCTCGGGGTGGGCACCGGCGATGCGCACGCCGTCGAGGAGCGTGTGCTGCACGACGACGACGAGGGCGATGACGATCGTGGTGCGGGCCACGTCCGCGCTGTTCATGCCGTCTCCCTCACGCCGCGGGCAGCCAGACGAGGACGTCCACGTACTGGAGCTCGTCGAGGTCCACGACGGGTGCCGCGGTGACGGACTCCTGGGTGGAGGACGACGAGGACGAGAAGCTGCTGACGGTGGCCACCGGGATGCCCGGCGGGTACTGGGCCTGCTGCAGGCCGCTCGTCGTCAGGGCCTCGCCCTTGTGCAGCTGGGTGCCCGGTGCGATGTAGAGCACGTCGAGCGGTTGGTCCGAGCCCGCGCCCTGGGCGAGGGCCAGCGCACCCTGCGGCCCGTAGCGCACCCCCGTGGCGGCTCGGACGTCGGTGACGAGGCGGACCGTGGAGCCGTCGGACCAGCTGTCGATGACCTGGCCCACGAGCCCCGCGCCCCCGACCACCGGCATCCCCACCGCGACGCCCCGCGAGCGGCCGACGTCGAGCGTGACCGTCGAGGCGAAGTCGGAGGTGTTCAGGCCGATCACCTGTCCCGTCACGGTGGGGACCCCGCCGGCGAAGGGCAGATGCGTGAGCTCCTCGAGATCGCGCAGCCGGGTGGCGGTGTCCTGCTGGGCGAGCACCTGACGCTGCAGCTTCCCGATCTCGTTGCGCAGACGGGCGTTCTGCTGCTGGAGGCTCGAGGCGTTGACGGCACCGGCGAGGAAGCTGCCAATGGGGTGGATGACCGCGTCCACCCCCTGCTGGAGGGGCGAGAAGGCGTCGTGGGCGACGTGCCGGAGCCCCGAGATGAGCCCGTTGGCATGCCCTCGGTAGTCGAGCGTGATGATGCTGATCGACGCCAGCACCAGCAGCACCAGGGTGACCCGGGTGGCGCGTTGGCGCCGGGCGCGCCGCGTCCTGGCCACGACCGCGCCGGCTCAGCGCCGGCCGCGGGCGGCGACAGCGGACGCGGGCGAGCCCGGGATGAGGACGGGGGGCGGGGTGCCGCGCCGGGCGCGGGCGGCCATCACCCGGGCGAGGAGGTGATGAGGACCTGCTTGAGCGCTTCGAACTCCTCGAGGCACTGCCCGCTGCCGATGGCGACGCAATTGAGCGCGTCCCGGGCCACGACGATCGGCATGCCCGTCTCCTCCTGCAGGCGGGCGTCGAGGCCGTGCAGGAGCGCACCGCCGCCCGTCAGCACGATGCCTTGCTCCATGATGTCGGCGGCCAGTTCGGGCGGGGTCTTGTCCAACGTGACCTTGACTGCGTCGATGATGGCGGAGACGGGCTCGTCGATGGCCTTGCGGATCTCCTCGGTCGACACGACCACCGTCTTGGGCAGGCCCGTCACCAGGTCGCGGCCGCGGATCTCGGCGTGCAGCTCCTCCTCCAGCGGGAAGGCCGAGCCGAGGGCGATCTTGATCTCTTCGGCGGTCCGCTCGCCGAGGGCGAGGCTGTACTCCTTCTTGATGTAGGAGATGATGGCCTCGTCGAGCTCGTCGCCGCCGATGCGCACCGATTGGCTGGTGACGATGCCGCCGAGCGAGATCACGGCGACCTCCGTCGTCCCGCCACCGATGTCGACGACCATGTTGCCGGTCGGCTCGTGGACGGGGAGGCCGGCACCGATGGCGGCCGCCATCGGCTCCTCGATGATGTAGGCCTTGCGGGCCCCCGCGTACTCGGCAGCCTCCATGACGGCGCGCTGTTCCACGCCGGTGATGCCCGAGGGCACGCAGATCACCATCCGGGGCTTGGCGAAACGGCGCTGGTGGACCCGCTGGATGAAGTACCGGAGCATCTTCTCGCAGATCTCGAAGTCGGCGATCACGCCGTCCTTGAGCGGCCGGATGGCCTGGATGTGGCTCGGGGTGCGCCCGATCATGCGCTTGGCCTCGGCGCCCACGGCGAGGGGGCGGCCGTCCTTGACGTTGACGGCCACGACCGAGGGCTCGTTGAGGATGATGCCCCGGCCGCGCACGTACACCAGGGTGTTGGCCGTGCCGAGGTCCACGGCCATGTCGCGGCCGAGGAGGAAGAACCGGTTGTCCGACATGCGCTTCGATCCACCTTGTGGTCGGAAAGCGGGCCGACCAGGGAAAACTGGCCGCCCCGTCGGGGAGGGGACGCTACCAGGCTACGGGACCGCGGCGCGCAGACACAAGGCGGCCCCCGCCGGCGCGCCGTCCTGCGGGCCACGCGCACGGGGTGCGCTCGCCCCGACGCGCAGGGTGCCCGATCAGTCGAGGCGGGGGAAGAAGATCCCGATCTCGCGCGCCGCGGAGGCGCCGGAGTCGCTCCCGTGGATGAGGTTCTCGGTCAGGACCGTCCCG
>DASPTT010000081.1:0-34611 GCA_035623275.1 Acidimicrobiales bacterium | reverse complement strand
GGAGCCGGACCGGCAGCGACGCCATGGCGTGGACCAGCAGCGAGTCGCCGAACGCCGGGGTGAACCCTGGGGCCACCTCCAGGTCCGGGAACCGGCGCACCAGCTCGTCGAACACCACCCGGATCTCCAGACGGGCCAGGTTCAGGCCGAGGCAGACGTGCGGACCGACCCCGAACGCGAGATGGGGGTTCGGCGAGCGGTCGAGATGCAACACCTCGGGCTCCTCGAAGACGTCCTCGTCCCGATTGGCCGACTGGTAGAGCATGAGCACCCGCTCGCCCTCGCGGATTCGCTGGCCCCGCAACTCCGTGTCCTGCGTCGCGCTGCGGGCGAAGCTGATCACCGGGGAGACGAAGCGGACGATCTCGTCGGGCGCCGTCTCCAGCACCTCCGGCGTCGAAGCGAGCCGCGCCCA
Organism: Acidimicrobiales bacterium; assembly: GCA_035623275.1. Lineage (GTDB taxonomy): Bacteria > Actinomycetota > Acidimicrobiia > Acidimicrobiales > UBA8190 > DASPTT01. Next base: position 34,196 of record DASPTT010000081.1, on the reverse strand, counting down.
CTCCTCGGGGAAGCGGCTCATCGCCCACATCCCGCCGGCGATGGCGTTGCGGGTGGTCTCGTTGCCGGCCACGACCAGCAGCACGAGGAACATGATCAGCTCGTCGTGCGACAGCTCGTCGTCGGCGGATAGCACGCCCTGCTCGGAGGCGCCCACGAGGATGCTGATCAGGTCGCCGTCGGGTGGCGCCGACCCGCCGGACAGCGCCGCGCGGTACGCCTCGCGCCGCTCGGCGATGATGCGACTCAGGTAGTCGACGTACTCCGCGAACGCGGCCGCGGCGTCGAGCAGCTTCGGGTCGTCGGGCTCGGTCCGGCCCTCCCCGCCCATCATCCGGTCCGACCAGTGCCAGAAGCGCTCCCGGTCCTCGACGGGAAGACCCATCAGCTCGGCGATGACGACCAGGGGGACGGGCACGGCGACGTCGGTCAGGAAGTCGCAGGTCCCGCGGCCCTCGAGACGGTCGAGGGTGTCGACGACCACCGAGCGCACCCGGGGTTCGAGCTGCCGCATCATGCGGGGCGAGAACCCCTTGTTGACGAGACGGCGCTGCTGGACGTGTCTGGCCCCGTCGAGCCCGGCGATCGACAGGTTGAGATCGCCGTGGGGCCGGATGCCCCGGCCGGAGCAGAACAGCTCGGGGTGCATCGACACGTAGCTCACGTCGGAGTGGCGCGACAGCACCCAGAGCTCGTTGGCCTCGTCCCAGTAGATCGGCCGCTCCGATCGCAGCCACTCGTAGACGGGGAAGGGGTCCTGGTAGAGCCCCCGGTCGAGCACGTCGACGTCGCACGTCGGCCGCCGGTTCGTGACGCTCCTCGGCATCTGGATCCTCCTTGCTCGAGGGCTCTTCCGCCAAATACTAGAACGCGTTCTCGTAGTTGTACAGTTCTTGACCCGAGAATCTCTAGAACGTTAGGTTCGGGCAGGTCGCGCCGCGACCGTCACGACCCGCCACCGCGCCCCGCCGGCCGCTCGGGCGCGGGCCGTTCACCCGTCGACGAGGGGGGCCATGAGCACGCTCGAGCACCCACGGACGCTGCCCGCCGAGCACGGCACCGACACGCACCACCCGCCGGCACCGCGGGGCATCCTGCGCTGGATCACCAGCACGGACCACAAGGTGATCGGGACCTCCTACACCGTGACCTCGGTGGTGATGCTGCTCGTCGGCGGCCTGCTGGCCATGATCATGCGGGCCCAGTTGTCCTCGCCGGACTCGTCGCTCCTGTCCATGCAGCAGTACAACGAGATCTTCACGATGCACGGCAGCATCATGATCTTCCTCTTCGCCGGGCCCTTCGCCTTCGGTGGCCTGGCCAACTACATCGTGCCACTGCAGGTCGGCGCGCCCGACATGGCCTTCCCGCGGCTCAACGCGCTCTCCTACTGGCTGTATCTGAGCGGCTCGATCTGCATGATCATGGGCTTCATCGTCGCCAGCGGGCCGGCCGCCTTCGGCTGGGTCGGCTACGCGCCACTGTCGACCGCGGTGTACTCGCCGGGGTCGGGTGCCGACCTGTGGATCGTGGCCCTGCTGCTCACCGGCTTCTCCGCCATCTTCACCGGGGTGAACCTGGTGACGACGATCTTCTACCTGCGCGCCCCGGGCCTCACCATGTTCCGCCTCCCCATCTTCACCTGGAACATGCTGGTCGTCGCCATCCTCATCCTGATCGCCTTCCCGCCGCTCACCGCCGCTCTCGTGTGCCTGTGGTGCGACCGGCACCTCGGGACGCTGATCTACAGCGTGCACGGCGGCGGCTCGCCGATCCTCTATCAGAACCTCTTCTGGTTCTTCGGCCACCCGGAGGTCTACATCCTCGCCCTGCCGTTCTTCGGCATCGTGACCGAGGTCCTGCCCGTCTTCTCCCGGAAGCCCGTGTTCGGTTACAAGGGGATGATCTTCGCCACGCTGTCGATCGCCGCCTTGAGCACCGGCGTGTGGGCGCACCACATGTTCACTACCGGGGTCGTGCTCCTCCCGTTCTTCGCCCTGCTGTCATTGCTCATCGCCGTGCCAACGGGCATCAAGTTCTTCAACTGGATCGGCACCATGTGGCGTGGTCAGCTGACCTTCTCCACGCCGATGCTCTATGCCATCGGCTTCCTCGTCACCTTCCTGATCGGCGGGCTCACCGGGATGTTCCTGGCCTCGCCACCGATCGACTTCGCCACCCACGACACCTATTTCGTCGTCGCCCACTTCCACAGCGTGGTCATGGCACTGGTGATGGGCGGGATGGCCGGCCTCTACTACTGGCATCCCAAGATGACCGGGCGGATGCTGCGAGAGGGGCTGGGAAAGATCCAATTCTGGCTGCTCTTCATCGGCGCCAACGCCTTCATCTTCCCGCAGTACGTCCTCGGGCTCCAAGGCATGCCTCGACGCGTGGCCACCTACGTCGGGAGCCCGAGCTGGCAGACCCTCAACGAGGTGTCCTCCTGGGCCTCGTGGCTCGTGGGCGTCTCCACACTGCTGTTCGCGGTCAACGTCGTCGTGTCGTGGCGCCGGCCGGTCTGGGCGGGCGACAACCCGTGGGACGCGCACACCCTGGAGTGGTTCACGTCCTCACCGCCCCCGCACCACAACTTCGCCGCCCTGCCGCCGATCCGCTCGGAGCGGCCGGTGTGGGACTTCAACCACCCCGACGCCCAGACGGTCGCCCATCATGGTCGACGCGCCCGAACACCCGCGCCGGCGATGGCCGAGGCGGCCGAGCAGGCGTCCGGGGGTCCCTGACCCAGGGGCGGGATAGCGTGGGGCGACACCGACCCGAGGAGCAGTGGTGGCCCCTCCCGACCCTCGCGGCGCCATCTTCATCGACCCCGCCGCCTACGTCGACCAGGACGCCTGGCACGACGTTGCCCGAACGCTGCGCGACGACGCCCCCGTCCTGCGGGTCGAGGCCGAGGGCTACACGCCGTTCTGGGCGGTGACCCGCTTCGAGGACGTCTTCGGCGTGTCGCGCCACAACGACCGGTTCCTCAACACGCGCAACTCCGTCCTGGGTCCCGACCTGCAGTTCGAAATGCTGGGCGCGATGGGAATCGAGCCCAAGACGCTCATCCACATGGACGGCGAGGAGCACCACGAGCACCGCGCCGTCGCCAACGCCTGGTTCCGGCCCCGGGCCGTGGCCCAGCGTCAGGCGGGCATCGACGCCATCGCGGACCAATTCGTCGCCACGTTCCGCGACCTCGGCGGCCGGTGCGACTTCGCCCAGGACATCGCCGTCCCCTACACGCTGCGGGTGATCATGAGCATCTTCGGCGTGCCCGAGGAGGACGAGCCCACCATGCTCCGCCTCACCCAGGGCCTCTTCGGTGCGGCCGACCCCGAGTACATGGGAGACCTCAGCGATCCCTTCGCCATGGTCACCAGGACGATCGCCGAGTTCGAGGAGTACTTCAACGGGCTGGCGGCGGACCGCAGGGCCCGGCCGACCGACGACCTGGCCACCGTCATCGCCAACGCGCAGGTGGGTGGCTGCCCGATGGACCGCGACGCCACACTCTGGTACTTCACCATCGTGGCCACGGCCGGGCACGACACCACGTCGTTCGCGCTCTCGGGCGGGCTCGAGGCCCTGCTGCGCCACCCCGAGCAGGTGACGACGCTGCAGGCCGAGCCCTCTCTGGTACCCAACGCCGCCGAGGAGATGATCCGCTGGACCTCGCCCGTGCGTCATTTCCTGCGCTACCTGACCGAGCCGGCCACGCTGTCCGGCGTCGAGATCCCCGCGGGCGACCGGCTCCTCTTGTCGTACCCGTCGGCGAACCGCGACGAGCGCGTCTTCGAGGACCCGATGACCTTCGACGTGACCCGGCACAACGCCAACCGCACCATCGCCTTCGGCGGCGGCGAGCACTTCTGCCTGGGCTCGACCTTCGCACGGCGCGAGATCCGCACCCTCCTCCCGAGGCTGCTCGCGGCGGTGGACGAGATCGCCCTCGACGGGGAGCCCGAATTCGCCCAGGCCAACTTCGTGGGCGGCGTCAAGCACCTCCCCGTCGTCGCGACGCTCCGCTGACGCCGACCCCTGGGTCAGCGGCCCGGCGACCAGCTGCGCAGCCGCCGGAGGAGAGCGACGTTCTTTCGCTGGTGGCTGACCATCCGCCCGAGGATGTCGTCGAGGGAGGCGACCGCGTCGACGATGTGGGGTCCCTTGTTGAGCATCACGCACTCCGCCCGCCCGCCCATCGCCGCGTCCGAGATCTCGGCACGCGACGGCTGACCCGTGCGCGCCATCTGGTCGAGCACCTGCGTGGCCCAGATCACGGGGACGTGGGCGGCGTCGCAGAGCCAGAGCATCTCTTCCTGGACCTCGGCGAGACGCTCGAACCCGCATTCCACGGCCAGGTCGCCACGGGCCACCATCACGCCGACGCGCTCGGACGCCATGCCCGCCAGGAGCATCTCGGGCAGGGCCGAGAAGCCGCGGGCCGTCTCCACCTTGAGGACGATCCCGAGGTGGGCGGCCCCGAGCTCGTGCAGGCGGCGCTGCAGGGTGATCACGTCGGTGGCGTCCTGCGCGAAGGAGAGCCCGACGAGGTCGGCCTGCTCGACGATCAGCCGGAGGAGGGCGTCGTCCTCCGGTGCGAGGGCCGGGAGGCGTAGGTCGCTGTCGGGGAAGTTGATGCCCTTCTCGGCGCGGAGCTTGGTGCCCTCGGGCGACGCCAGGGTGATGCGGACGTCGGCCTCGCCCGGGCGGCGGTCGACGACCACGCCGCCGATCTTGCCGTCGTCCAGGAACACCCGATGACCGACGCGCACGGCGTCGAGGGCCGGGGCCAAGGTGCAGCCGATGCGTGCCACACCCGGCGACGCCGGCGCCAGATCGGCGGTCAGCGTGAGCACGTCGCCCGGACGAAGGTCGAGGGCCTGCACCCGGGGCGCCAGCAAGCCGACGCGTCCTTCCCCGTGGTCCGCGACCAGGCGTGTCCCTGCCTCCAGGTAGGTCGTGTCGTCGACCTCGATCCGCGCGCCCGCCTCCTCCAGGGAGCTGACGCGCATCGTGCGCGGCGAATCGCGGGTGTCCCGCAGGCGGATGCGGTCACCGGCCCGCAGGCCGCCCAGCCACGGACCGAGCACCGGGATCACCGGGACTGCGCCCGCCGCCGACGGGAGCCGGCCGCCGGGCTGGGACAGCGCACCCTCCGCGGCCGAGGAGGCCCCGAGCGCGTACCGGTCCTCGTCCACCAGCAAGGCCTGGGCCGGCACCGCGCAGCGGCCCCAGGCGTCGCGCCGGGGACGCAGGCGCAGGACCCGAGGGCCCGGCTCGATCGGGCCGGTGCGCAGCTTGGGCCCGGGCAGGTCCATGAGGACGGGGCACGGCCGGCCGGTCTTCTTCGCCGCGTCCCGCAGGTTCTCGACCATGCGCAGCCAGCTCGGCACGTCGTCGTGGGCGCAGTTGATGCGCGCGCAGTCCATCCCGGCGTCGATCAGGGACCGGACCAGCTCGAAGTCGGTGGCGGCCTCGCCCGGCATGGTCACGAGGATCCGCGTCTGGCGATGGGCGCGGCTGGGGCCGAGCAGCGCCGTGGCGTTGGCCTCCAGGGTCTCCCGTCCGCCGCCGTAGGAGACCGCCGCCTCCGTCCGGTGGCGCCAGCCGTTGGCCGTCAGCAGGTCGAGGGTGTCGAGCACCCGCTCGACGGTGGTGATGACGTGCTCCTGCGACCGGCCCAGCGAGGAGAGTCCGAGCTCCGCCAGCGACTCCTGGAGCTGGCGGATGTCGTGGCGGCGAAGCGTCAGGTAGTCGACCAGGTTGGCCGCGCTCTGCCGGTGCGAGGGATGCACGCGCTCGAAGGTGTCGGACGACTCCACGTGGCGACGGCGCATCTCGCGACGGAGGTCGTCGAGCTGCGCGCTCAGCGCGGCTGGACCCGCGGCTGTGGGGACGCCGACGGACGATGTGTCGGGATGGTTCGCCACGGTCCCAGCGTCCTGCGGGCCACCTCGACCAGCAAGGGACGAAGGTCCCGGCCCTGCGCGAGGCGTCGGGACGGGGGGTGATCGGTGATCGGAACGCGAACGACCGGTGACAAGGAGATGAACTCTCGGCGGGGCGGGACCTTGTCCCCTTCGCCGGGCACGGGCGCGGCGCAACCGTGGGCAGCGTGGAGCGCACCACCGGCGCCGGTGTCGGCGAGAGCACCGCCGAGCGGCGGCGGTCCGAGCAGCTGCTGGTCCTCGGCGCGTCGGGACGGACCGGCCGCCAGGTCGTGGTCCAGGCCTTGGCGACCGGGCGCCGGGTGACCGCCTTCGTCCACGAGCCGCGCAAGGTGTGGGCGGAGCCGAACCTGTCGGTGGTCGCCGGGGACGCGCTTGTCCCCGCCGACCTGCGATCGGCCCTGGCGGGCTGTGACGCCGTCGTCGACACCATCGGCGTACGCCGCGCCGGGGACCAGGCCCTGGCGGCCGTCAGCGGTGCCCTGGTCCAGGCCATGTCGGAGTGCGGGGTGACCCGGGTGGTGCTCATGTCCCACTTCGTGGCCGACCCCGCCCACCGGCGCTCGCCGTGGGCCCACCTCCGCCACCCCATGGAACGGGCGCTCGCCGCCGACGCCGCCTCGGCCGAGGAGGTGCTGCGGACCTCGGACCTGGCCTGGACCATCGTCCGGTGCGCCCCGCTGGTGAACCGCGCCGCGACCGGACGGGTGCGCATCGCGCCGGACGCCAACGGCCTGCGCCGGGCGAGCCGTGTCGCCCGCGCCGATGTGGCCGCCTTCCTCCTCGACGTGCTCGACGACCCGGCGTCCTTGTACCGGACCGTCCTGGTCGAAGGGGCCTAGCGGGACCCTAAGGTGGCGCGGTGCGTCTGGGCACCGCCGCCGGGCGGTGGGTCGTAGCGGCCACCGTCCTCGGCTCGGGGATGGCGGCGATCGACGCCACGGTGGTGGGCATCGCGCTGCCGACCATCGGGCGGGAGTTCCATGCCTCGGTGGGCGCCCTGCAATGGGTCGTCACCGGGTACACCTTGTCGTTGGCCGCGCTCTTGCTGGTGGGCGGCTCGCTCGGCGACCACTATGGGCGCCGGCGGATGTTCGTGGCCGGGGTGGTCGTCTTCGTGGCGTGCTCGATCGCCTGCGCGCTGGCGCCCGGGACCACGTCGCTCGTGGTCGTGCGCGTCCTCCAGGGCGTCGGCGCCGCGCTGCTCACGCCCGAGAGCCTCGCCATCTTGCAGGCGACCTTCGACGGGGAGGACGCAGGACGGGCCATCGGGGCGTGGTCGGCCTACGGCGGCCTGGCCACGGCGGTGGGGCCGCTGCTCGGCGGGTACCTCATCGCCACGGCCTCGTGGCGCTGGATCTTCCTGATCAACGTGCCGCTCGGCGCCCTCGTCCTGGTGGTGGCGGCCCGCCACGTGCCGGAGTCGACGGACGCCACCGTGGGCCCGGGCATCGACGGGGCCGGCGCCGTGCTGGCGACGGTCGCCCTGGCCGGGGTCACCTACGCGCTCATCGAGGGCCCCGCGCACGGCTGGACGCGCTCCTCGGTCCCCTTGGCGATGGGGCTGGGCATCGCCGCGGGCGTCGCCTTCGTCCTGGTGGAGCGGCGCGCCCGGGCGCCGATGCTGCCCCTGGGCCTTTTCCGGGTCCGCCAGTTCTCGGTGACCAACGTCGTCACCTTCATCGTCTACGCGGCACTGGGCGGCGCCTTGTTCCTCCTCCCGGTCCAGCTCCAGGTGGCCGACGGGTACACGCCCGTCGAGTCGGGCGTCGCACTGCTCCCGCTCACGGCCATCATGCTCCTGCTCTCCGCCCGCTCGGGGCGGCTGGCGGCACGCATCGGACCGAGGCTGCAGATGAGTGCCGGGCCGGTGGTGGTGGGGCTGGGGCTGGCGCTCCTGGCGCGGGCGGCGACCGATCGCTCCTATGCCTCGGGGGTGCTCCCCGCCGTCATCGTCTTCGGCCTGGGTCTCGCCATCACCGTCGCACCGTTGACGGCGACCGCCCTTGCCGCTGCGCCGCGCGAGCACGCCGGCATGGCCTCCGCCGTGAACAACGACGTCGCCCGGGTCGGGAGCCTCATCGCCGTGGCCGTCCTCCCCGCGCTCACCGGCATGTCCGGGACGAGCTACCTGCACCCCGCGTCGATGTCCGCCAGCTTCCGCAGCGCGGTGCTGCTGGCCGGCGCGGCGTGCGTCGCCGGCGGGGTCGTCGCCGCCGTCGGGATCCGCAACCCCCCGGCACCCGAAGGACGGGCGGGGGCGACCGGGCACGAGCCGGCCCAGTGCCTGCACTGCGCCCTCGACGGTGCGCCGCTGGCCACCGAGCCCGCGGCCCTCTGCGGTCGCGACTGAGGGCTCGGCCCGGGGGGCCAGGACGCGCGATCATGCCCGCCGTGCCCACGCCCCTGCTCCACGGCCTGCGAGTGCTCGACCTCGGCATCTGGCGTCCTGTGCCCTATGCCACGCAGCTGCTGGCGGAGATGGGGGCGGACGTCATCAAGATCGAGCCCCCCGGCGGCGACCCCATGCGCGTGTTCCCGCCGCTGTTCGACGTCCTCAACGCGGGCAAGCGCTCGACGGTGGCGGACCTCAAGGACCCCGAGGGCCGCGCCCGGGTTCTCGAGCTGGCCGCCGATGCGGAGGTCGTGATGGAGGGCTTCCGCCCGGGCGTGGCCGACCGGTTGGGCGTCGGCTACGCGGCGGTACGGGCGTGCAATCCGTCCGTCGTGTACTGCTCGATCTCGGGCTACGGCGCCACCGGCCCGCTCGCGCCGGTGCCGGGGCACGACATCAACTACCAGGCGTACGCGGGCGTGCTGGCGCCGAGCGGTGGTCCACCGCGCGCCGCCACCATCCCCGTGGGCGATCTCGGCGCCGGCATGGCCGCGGCCATGGCCGTGCTCGCCGCCTGTCTGCGGGCGCGGGCGAGCGGCGAGGGTGAGTACGTCGACGTCGGCATCGCCGACGTCCTGGCCACGTGGACGGGAGCGGTCGGCACCCTCACCCCGGCCGGGTCGCCCGTGCCCATGAACGGGATGCCCGGCTACGGGATCTACCGGACGGCCGACGACCGCTATGTGACCATGGGCGTGCTCGCCGAGCAGCACTTCTGGTCCCGTATGTGCCGCGCCCTGGCACTGGAGGGCCTCGAGGACCTCCCTCTCGGCGACCGCATCCGTCGCAAGGTCGAGCTCGACGAGCAGGTCGCGTCGGCGGTGGCGCGGCGCACGCTGAAGGAGGTGCAGGCCGATCTCGTGGCCCACGACGTCCCGGTGGCGCCCGTCCTCGACCGGGCAGCGATGTTGGCCCTGGACCACTTCCGGGAGCGGGGCACCGTGCTCGGCGAACTCGGGCCCGGCGCGCCGGCCACGCCGGCCCTCGGGCACCCGGCGCGCTACGAGGTGCACCCCGCACGCACGCCCGGGCCGGTGCCGGTGCTCGACGAGACCCGCACGGTGTCGTGGGGGGACGGAAGCTAGACGTCCACGAAGTGGCGTGACGTCTCGACCAGGGAGACGAGGATCTCGCTCTGGCGCTCGACGGCTTGGGTCAGCGCGGCGACGGCGTCGCTGAGCTCGCGCACACGACCAGCGTCGCGCGACGGCGGGCGGGTGCCGGCCGGCGCACCAACGGCGGCGGCCGGCGGGACCGGCTGGGGTGGCGGGACGGTGACGCCCGCCGGCTCCCGGGCGGCGCCGGGCACGGTGAGCGAGTAGGTGGGGAGCGGCACCGTGGCGGCGAGCCCGTAGGCCTCCGCCGCGGACACGGGCGGCGAGAAGAAGAACCCCTGCGCGACCTCGACCCCGGCCTCGCGCAGCACCGCGACCTGCACGGCCGTCTCCACGGCCTCGGCGACGGTGCAGATGCCGAGGGACCGGCTGATCCTGACGATGGTCTGCACGACGGTCTGGGTGGGCGAACCGGACACCTTGAGCTCGTCGACGAGCGTCCCGTCGATCTTCATGGTGTTCACCACGCAGTCGCCCAGGTTCTTCAGCACCGACCAGTCGGAGCCGACGTCGTCCAGTGTGAGCTGGACGCCGAGCCGGCTCATGGCCTGGAGGTCGGCCACGGCGCTGTCGTCGATGAGCGCCGTCTCGGTGATCTCGATGGCGAGGCGGTCGGGCGCGAGCCCCGAGAGCTCGAGCGCCGCGGCCGCCGCCGCGGCCGCTTCCCGCCGCCGGAGCTGGAACACCGAGCAGTTCACGGCGAGCTGGAGGTTCGACGGCCAGCGGGCGGCCTGGGAGCAGGCCTCGGCCAGGATCCATGCGTTGATGGCGGTCATGAGCCCGCGCGCCTCGGCCCACGGGATGAGCGCACCGGGCGGGACCGCCTGGCCGCCCGCCTCCCAGCGCAACAGTGCCTCGAAGCCCAGCAGGCGGCCGGTCGAGAGGTCGACGGCGGGCTGGAAGTCCAGGTGGGGCGCGCCCTCCAGGCCCAGGTTCGGACCGGGGATCAGCGAGGCCATGGGGAGAGCCAGTACACCGCTTCCGTCACACTCGTTGCATCGGCCACCGAAGCGACCCCCTTGAGTCGGGGACCGGGGCCGGCACCGTCCGGACCCGGGTCCGCCGGGCCCGGACGGCAAGGACCCACCAGGTCGGAGTGGTGGCAGTGCCCTGGCGCGCCAAGAGGCCGGGCACCCCGCACGAGTAGGGGTCGAGCGAGAGCCGCGGGCGGGCGACGATCTGGCGCGCGGTGTTGGCCACCGTGAGGATGTCGCCCTCCACGTAGTTGTACGCGGCGCGGGCCCGGGATGAGGCGGCTGGGGATAGCGTTCCGGCATGCACGGTTCGGTCACCCTCCACATGCGGGCGGCGTCGGAGCCGATCTGGGACCTGGTGAGCGACGTCACCAAGATCGGCATGTTCAGTCCCGAGACGTTCGAGGCGCAATGGCTGGACGAGGCCACCGGTCCGGCGGTGGGCGCTCGTTTTCGCGGCCACGTCCGCCGCAACGGACGGGGGCCCGTCTACTGGACGACGTGCGTGGTCACGGCGTGCGCGCCGGGCCGGGAGTTCGCGTTCACCGTGGGCGAGGGCGACAAGGCCCTCAACACGTGGCGCTACGTCCTGGAACCCAAGGACGACGGGACCGACGTCACGGAGTCGTTCCAATTGAAGGACGTCGCCTGGCTGCAGCTGTACTGGATGCTGCTCGGACCCTGGCGCGGCCGGACCAACGAGCGCGGCATGCGGACCACACTGGAGCGCATCCGCGACGCGGTGGAGGCGCCGTCGGCCCCACCCGCGGACTAGGGCCTCGGGTGCGCGGCGAGGAGCTCTGGGAACGCAACGCGCGGTGGTGGCAGGCCTCGTTCACGGCGGGCGCCGACCCCGAGTACGAAGAGCAGATCCTGCCGATGGTGGACCACTTCCTGCGCGGGTCCCGGCGCGTCCTGGAGGTGGGATGCGGCGAGGGGCAGGTGTCGAGGAGGATCGCCGCGCTGGGCGCCGAGGTGGTGGGCCTCGACCCCGCCCCCACCCAGATCCGCACGGCGCTCGAGCGCGACGGCGGGCCGCGGTTCGTGCAGGCGCGGGCGGAGCACCTCCCCCTCGGAGACGCCGTGGTGGACACCGTCGTCGTCTGCCTGGCGATCGAGCACGTGGACCCCTTCGAGCCGGCCATCGCCGAGATCGCCCGCGTGCTCGAGCCCGGTGGGCGGCTCTTCCTCTTCCTGTCGCACCCGCTGCTGCAGGCGCCAGGGAGCTGCTGGGTGGACGACCAGGTGTTCGGCGAGCAGTACTGGCGCGTCGGCCCCTATCTGCCCGACGACGTCATGATCGACGAGGTGGCCCCCGGCGTCGAGCTGCCCTTCGCCCACCGGCCGCTCAGCCGCTACGTGCACACCATGGGGAGCCTGGGGCTGTGGATCGAGGACATGGTGGAGCCGCCGCCCTCGTCGGGAGTGCAGGAGCAGGAGCCCGGGTTCGAGCACGGCGACACCATCCCGCGCCTCATGCTGCTGTGCGCCCGGCGGGTCACCTGAGGGCGCGATCGGCTCAGGCCGAGCGCTCCACGGTGCCCTGCCCGGCCGGCGTGGACGGCGTCGCCGCATCCCGCAGCATCGCCGTCACCGAGTACTCGCGCACGTCGACGGCGTAGCCGCGTCCGTGCATCTCCTGCGCGATGTCGAGCGCGTCGCCCACCTCGTCCACGAGCATGAGGACGCGATCGGGCTCCGATGGCGGGGTGCGGAGCACCAGGGCGAAGGTCGCGGGCTCGTCGATGGCCCCGAGCATGGGGCAGGGCCCTGGGTGTCCGGTAGGGTCGTTGGTCCCGACGACGCTGACCGTCGGCACGCGGAGCGAAGGGGGGCTGGCGCACACGCCGATGCGACCGGTCGACCTCGACGAGCCGCGCCCGACACGGCCCGACTGGGTCATGGCCCGCACGCGGCTCACGGGGATCTGCGGGTCCGACGCCAAGCAGGTCTTCATGGACTTCGGCGAGGACGACGCGTTCGACTTCCGCTAGCCAGCCACGTCGGAGGTCCAGCGCACCGTGGCGCCCGGCGCCTCTGTCGCGCCCGTCCCGTCGTCGGTGGTGCCGGACCCGTCGTCGGCGGCCTCCGGGTCGCCGGCCGGGTGCTCGGGATCGCGCCACAGGGGCAGCCGGATGGTGAACGACGTCCCGTGCCCCGGGCGGGACTCGACCGACACCCGTCCCCCGTGGGCGGCCACGATCGAGGAGGCGATGGAGAGGCCGAGCCCGGCACCGCCGTGGCTGCGTGAGCGGGAGGGGTCCGCCCGGTAGAAGCGTTCGAAGACGTGGGCCACCTGCCCGTCGTCGAGGCCCGGGCCGTCGTCGGCCACGGTGATGACGGCGTCGGTGGCGTCGCTTCCGATGCCCACGACCGTGGTCGTCCCCGCCGGCGTGTGGGTCCGGACGTTGGACAGCAGGTTGTCGACCACCTGGCGGATCCGCGCGGGGTCGCCGACCACCTCCACGGGACGGGTCGCCTGCAGCGACACCGGCCACGACGGCCCCACCGCCGCCGCCGTGCGCACCGCGTCGCCGCACAGCGCGACCAGCTCCACCTGCTCGCGGGCCAGCGGCCGGCCTTCGTCGAGCCGCGCCAGCAGGAGCAGGTCCTCGACCAGGTGCCCCATCCGGTCGGTCTCCTCCCGGATCCCGGCCATGACCCGCTCGAGGTCCTCGGCACGGGTCGACGCGCCGCGCTCGAAGAGCTCCGCGTAGGCCGACACGGCGGCCAGGGGGGTGCGCAGCTCGTGTGACGCGTCGCCGACGAACCGGCGCATGCGCGCTTCGGACGCCCGGAGCTCGGCCTCGGTCCGGTCGCGCTGGGCGAACGCGCTCTGGATCCTGCCGAGCATGATGTTGAGCGCCCGCGCCAGGTGCCCGACCTCGGTCTTCGGGTTCTCGCCGGGGACGCGTTGCTCGAGCTCGCCGTCGGCGATGGCGTCGGCCGTGCGCTCCATGTCGGCCAGCGGGCGCAGCCCCACCCGCACCAGCCACCACCCCAGGATCATGGCCACCGCGAGCGCGATGCCGGTGACGGCCAGCTCGATGGCGATCAGGCGGTGCAGGGTGCTGACGGTGGCGTCCAGGGGTGTCGCCAGGATGAGCTGCCCACCGTTCTCGAGCTGGGAGACGCGCACCCGGAACGGTGGTCCCCCGCTCTGCGCCGACGGCGCGGTGAAGTACGCCGTGGGCTCGTTGGGGTCCGCGTCGGTGAGCGAGAGCCCCGCGATGTGCTTGGGCAACGCCGGCGAGGACGAGTGGCCGCCGAGCTGCTGCGCCGCGCAGTCCTCGCCCGCGATCACGTTCCCCGACGGATCGCGCACCTGGAGGAAGGTTCCGGGCGTCAGGTTCCGCGCCAGCGTCGAGCAGGACTGGCCGACCGCCGTGCCCGGGGGCTCGGGCTGGTCACCAGGCGCCTCCCCGTTGGAGGGTGCGCCGGGGCCCGGCAACGCGCCGGCGTTCGGCCCCGGTGCCCCCGTGATCGCCGCCTCGATGGGGATGTGCGACGACTGCAGGGACGCGTCGATCCGGTTGTAGAGGAACGACTCGAGCGACGAGTAGGTCACGAAATCGGCCGCCACCAGCGCGACGACGGCGACCGCGGCGACGGCCAGCAGGAGCCGGCTGCGCAGGGACACTCAGGACCCCGCCGCCGGCTCGCGCAACGTGTAGCCCACCAGGCGGATGGTGTGGATGAGCGATGGGCCGTGACGCTCGAGCTTCTTGCGCAGGTAGCTCACGTACGTCTCGACGACGTTGGCGTCGCCGCCGAAGTCGTAGTGCCAGACGTGGTCGAGGATCTGCGCCTTCGACAGCACCTGGCGGGGGTTCATGAGGAAGAACCGCAGGAGGTTGAACTCCGTCGCGGTGAGCTGGATGGGCGTGCCGCCTCGTCGCACCTCGTGGGCGGCCTCGTCCATCTCGAGGTCGGCGAAGGTGAGCACGCCGGAGTCCTGGTTCTCGGCGCCGGCGCGGCGCAAGATGGCCCGCGCCCGGGCAACGATCTCGGCCAAAGCGAACGGCTTGGTCACGTAGTCGTCGCCGCCGACGGTGAGGCCGGCGATCTTGTCCTCCAAGGCGTCCCGGGCCGTGAGGAACAGCACGGGCACCCGCACCCCGTCCGCCCGCAGGCGGCGGGTGACCTCGAGCCCGTCGAGGTCGGGGAGCATCACGTCGAGGATGATCAGGTCGTGGGGCCGCTCCTGGGCCGCGGCCAGCGCGGCGCGGCCGCTGGTGGCCTCTTCCACGTCGAACCCCTCGTAGCGCAACGACGTCGCCACGGCGTCGACGATCGAGGGCTCGTCGTCGACCACGAGGATCCGGTGCTTGTCGTCACTGGTCATGGAGCACACCTCGCTTCCGGCCTTCGGCCGCTCATCAGCGTGCCACCCAACCCTCGCAAGCGTCTGTGGGCGGCCTGTGCGTCAGCTGTGAACCATCGCCCCTGTTCACGGGCCCTGCACGGGCGATCTGCGGGGGCGATCGGCGATTCACAGCGGACACCCAGCCGGGACGGAGCCGGAGCCAAGCTCCGCCCGTTTTGCTGCGTCGTGTCCACCGATCACCCACGGAGCGAAGCGATGGAGAACGACCCGAGGACCCACGGCCCGAGCATCGGGCGCGCCGCCACCCGGCGGGTGCGGCGGGCCTCGCGGGGCGTCGTGCTCGCGGCCGCGGCGGCGTCCACCGCGGTGGGCGTCGCCGTCGCCGGCGGCGCCCCCGGTTCCTCCGGTGCCCGGACGACGATCTCCCCCGGCACGACGACGACCGGGTCGTCGGGCACGGGGAGCTCGACGGCCAGCACCACCACCACGACCGCCGGCGCGAGCGGCGGCTCCACCTCGTCGAGCTCGGGCTCGACCACCACCCCCTCGTCGACCTCGCGCTCGGCCGCCACGGTGTCGGGTGGATCGGCGGCCTGAGATGACGCCCGCCGCAGCGCCCGGGCACCTGGTCCTCCGCTCGATGCGGGCCTTGGGGACCACTGCGACCCTGGTCGTGACGGACACGGCCGTCGCCGACGAGGCCGTCGCCGTCCTCCGCCAAGAGCTCGACGCCGTCGACCTCGCCTGCAGCCGCTTCCGGAGGGACTCCGAGCTCTGGAACCTGGCGCGCGACGACGGCGGCGACGTAGTGGTGAGCCCGTTGCTCTTCGAGGCCGTGCGCGTCGCCTGCGCCGCAGCCGAGCGGACCGGAGGTGCGGTCGACCCGACCGTCGGCCGGGCCGTGGAGGCCCTGGGCTACGACCGCGACTTCGCCGCGGTGGCGCCCACGGGCGACCCCCTCGACCTCGTCCCGCGCCGGGCACCGGGATGGTGGCGGATCGAGTGCGACCCGGTGCGCTCGTCCGTGCGTGTCCCCGCCGGCGTGCTCGTCGATCTCGGCGCCACGGCCAAGGCGCTTTCCGCCGATCGCGCCGCGGCGCGCATCGCCGAGGGGACGCGCTGCGGCGTCCTCGTGAACCTCGGGGGAGACGTCGCCGTCGCCGGGCCGGCCCCCCCGGGCGGATGGGCCGTGGGGATCGCCCCCGACTCGTCCACGCCCCTGGAGGCCGTCACCCACACCGTGGCCATCACCGCCGGCGGGCTCGCCTCCTCGAGCACGAGCGTCCGCTCGTGGCGCAGGGGCGACCGCCGCCTGCACCACATCGTCGACCCGAGGACCGGTGACGTGGCCACGACCTGCTGGACCTTGGTGAGCGCCACCGGCGCGAGCTGCGTCGACGCCAACGCGGCGACGACGGCCGCCGTGGTGTGGGGACCGGAGGCGCCGGCACGGCTGGAGGCCCTGGGCCACGCCGCCCGGCTGGTCCATGTCGACGGGTCGATCGTGCGCATCGGGGGCTGGCCCGCCGACGAGCGGCTGTCGCCGGAGGTGTCGCGATGAGCTCGACCCTGCTGTGGTACGCGAGCCGTGCCACCGGGATCGTGGCCCTGGTGCTGCTCACCGGCACCGTGGTCCTTGGCGTGCTCACGGCATCCCGGTTCTCGACCCGACGCTGGCCGGGGTTCGCCACCCAGGACCTCCACCGGCGGGTGTCGCTCACGGCACTGGTGTTCCTGGCGGGACACATCCTGAGCGCCGTCGTCGACACGTATGTCCACATCGGGTGGACGGCCGTCGTCGTCCCCTTCACCTCGAGCTACCGGGCGCTGGGCGTCGGGCTGGGCGCCGTCGCCGTGGACCTCCTGCTGGCGGTGTCCGTCAGCTCGCTGGTGCGTCACCGCCTCAGGGCCCGCACCTGGCGTGCCCTGCACTGGCTCGCCTATATGGCGTGGCCGGTGGCGGTGCTGCACGGCTTCGCCATGGGCACCGACATGCGCCTGCGGTGGGTCCTGGCGCTGACGCTCGGCTGCATCGGCGCTGCCGCCGGCGCGGCGACCTGGCGGCTCCGACGCCGGTGGGAGGTGCGCCGGCAGGCCGCCGTCCACGCACCCGAGGTCACCCGCCGCGCCGGGGTCCCCGACAAACACCTCGCCCACCGATGAAGGGCCCGGCCACCATGGCACCGCCGCACGGCGCGACGCTCCTGACCGCGTGGCACCGGCACCATCGCTGCGACCTGGCCGCGCACCTCGAGACCCACGGGCCGCTCCCCCTGCCCGTCCCGCGTGACTACGGCTGGCCTGCCCGCTTGGCCCGCGAGATCGAGGCGGCGGGGCTCACGGGGCGCGGCGGTGCCGCCTTCCCGTCCGTCCGCAAGCTGGTCGCCGCCGGGACCACGGGGAGGGGGGCGGTAGTGGTGGTCAACGCCATGGAGGGTGAGCCGGCCAGCGACAAGGACCGGGTCCTGCTCGCCGTGGCGCCCCATCTCGTCCTCGATGGTGCCGCCCTCGTCGCCACCGCCCTCGGGGCGGGCCGTGTGGTGGTGTGCGTCGCCGACGACCGCCACGACACGGCGGCGCACGTGGCCCAGGCGATCGGCGAACGCGTGGGCACGCACCTGGGCCCACCGGTGGAGCTGGCGCGACCACCCGCCGGGTACGTCTCGGGTGAGGAGTCGGCGCTGGCGTCCTGGCTCGCCGGGGGTGTGGGCGCGCCGGCCTTCCGTCCGGACAGGGCCGTGCCCCTGTCCATCTCGCGTCGGCCCGCCTTGGTGCACAACGCGGAGACGCTGGCCCATGTCGGCTTGATCGCCCGCTACGGCGCGCCCTGGTTCCGGAGCCTGGGGAGCAACGGCGCCACCGGCACGACGCTGGTCACCGTGTCCGGCGACGTCGAGCATCCGGGCGTCCACGAGGTGGCGCTGGGCGCGCCGATCGAGGAGATCGTCGCCCGTTCCACGCCGAACGGGGCGATCCGGGCGGTGCTCGTCGGCGGCTACGGCGGCAGCTGGATCGACACCGCCGCGCTGGCCACGCCGTACGCGCCCGCGGCGCTCCGAGGGCTGGGCGCGGGGGTGGGCGCGGGCATCCTCCTCGTCCTCGGCGCGGGACACTGCGGGCTCGCCGAGGTCGCACGCATCGCCCGCTACATGGCCGGCGAGAGCGCCGGCCAGTGCGGACCCTGCGTCTTCGGGCTGCCAGCGATCGCCGCCGATCTCGACGAGCTGGTGCGGGGCAGCCCACATCCCGGCGCCCTCGAGCAGCGGCTGCACGCCAGGCTGGAGGCGGTCGACGGCCGCGGCGCGTGCCGCCATCCCGACGGCGTCGTCCGCATGGTCCGGAGCGCGCTGGCGGTCTTTCGCGACGAGGTGCGCCATCACCTGGCCCGCGGTCGCTGCAGGTGTGGCGACAAGGCAGGCCCGCGATGACCACGCGGGTCCCGGTGGCGCTTCGGGTGGACCCGATCGCGTGCGATGCCTTCGGCTACTGCGCAGAGCTGTTGCCCGAGCTGGTGGCGCTCGACGAGTGGGGCTATCCGGTGGTCGGCGCCAGACGCGTGCCCGACGAGCTCGTCGCGCTCGCCCGCGAGGCGGCACGCCAGTGCCCCCGACGCGCCCTGCTGGTGGCGGAAGCGGATTCCTAGGAGGCGCACAGTGGGCCGTGCGCCCGCCATCGACAAGCTGCACGCCGGTGACGAGTCGAAGCACATGCCCCAGGGCATGCCCGGCGGGGGCCCGGGTGGGCCCCAGAACAGATCGAGCTCGTCGTCGACCGGCTCGAGCGAGGCCTGACCCCACCTCCCGACCCCGGCCCCGGCCCGGGTGTCGCGCCGCCTACGGCGGCCGGCGCCCGGGCCGCCGACCGCCTGCACCGGGCGAGCGGGCACGGAGGGTGCCGGTCCGGGCCTCGAAGTGACAGACTCTCTGGACCGGTCCGACGGTCGGTACCTCCACGTCGATGACGCTGCTCAAAGACCCGCCTTCGCCTCGTCACTCCACCGCGCTCGACCGGGTCATGCCCCGGTCGGGGTTCGACCTGAGCGGCACCCGGCTCGCCGAGCGTGCCGGGTGGTTGCTGGTGTGGTTCGGCGTCCTCGCCGCCGGGATCACGCTGTGGCACTTCTGGTGGCACGATCCGGTCGTCGCCGCCTCCGGGCCCCTGCTCGTCGGGGCCGCCCTCGGCGGAATGGCGTGGTCGTGGCTGACCCCGTCACCGCGCGCCCGCGTCTTCCAGGTGACGTCCACAGCCGCCGCCGCGCTGGCCGCGCTCCTCCCCCAGGTCCTCGTGATCGCCACCCGGCCGTTCTACGTCACCGACTCCGCGGCATTCGAGGACGTGGGGGGCCGCGCCCTGCTCCACGGGGAGAACCCCTACACGGTGTCCATGCGCGCGGCCGCCCGGCTCTTGAACGTCCCCAACCGGTACTGGACCTACACGATCGACGGCGGGCACGTCGCGCACACGTCGTACCCGGCGGGGTCCTTCCTCCTCGACGTCCCGGCGATGGTCCTCGGCCTCGGGCACAACGTGGTCGACTTCACCGACCTGGTCGCCTGGGTGGTGACCGGCATCCTGATCGTGGCCCTGTTGCCCACCTCGCTGCGTTGGCTGGGCGCCCTGCTGCTGCTCTCCCCGGTGCTGGTCACCATGGGCACCGACGCCGCCTTCCTTCCCTTCCTCGTGCTGGCCGCCTGGCGCTGGGACCGCTTCGGGGTCGCCGGGGCCGGTGTGGCGCGCTGGATCGGCCCGGTCGCCCTCGGGCTGGCGTGTGCCGTCAAGCAGATGCCCTGGTTCTTCCTGCCGTTCCTGGTGATCGGCGTCGCCATGGAGGCGCGCGGCCGGGGCGAGCGCTGGGCGCCACTGGCCGGCCGGTACGTGGCCGTCACGGGCATCGCCTTCGCCGCCGTCAACCTTCCCTTCATCCTGTGGAACCCGCTCGCCTGGGCGCGCGGGTCGGTGCTGCCGCTCGTCGATCCGCTGGTGGCCGACGGCCAGGGCGTCGTGTCGCTGGCCACCCACGGCATCACCGGCGGTGTCGACCTCACGCTGCTGTCGGTGGCCGGTGCCGCCGCGTACGCCACCACGATCGCCGCCTTCGCCGTCTGGTACCCGGTCCTCAAGCGGCTGTGGCCCCTGCTGCTGCCGGTGGCGTTCTTCTTCGCCACCCGGAGCCTGTCGAGCTACTTCATCGACCTGGTGCCCGTGGCCCTGGTGGCGGCGGCGAGCGTCTCGGCGGCACCCGCCGCGGGAGGGGATGGTCGTCGCCTCCGTGTCCGGGGTGCGGGGCTCGTCGCCGCCATCGCCCTCGTCGCCGTGGCCCTCACCGCGCTGTCGTTCACCCGCGCGCCTCTCCAGCTCCAGGTGCTCTCGGTCACCACCTCGTCCGCCGGCCGGACCCTCGACACCGTCACCGTGCGGGTGACCAACGACACGGGCGGCGTGGTCGTGCCGCACTTCATGGTCAACACCGGCAACAACCCCAATGGCTTTCTGACGACGGCCGGAGGCCGCACCGTCGTGCTGCGAGCTCATCGCTCCGCCACGCTCACCCTGGTCGCGCCTGCCCACACCGTGGCGCCCCAGGTCGACGCCCACTGGCTGATGGAGGCCTATACGGTCTCGCCGGCCGCACTGAGCACCTCGCCCCTGGTCGTCTGGGCGCCCAGGGCGCCTCATTGAGCACCGGCGCCGCGGCGCCACCCGCCGTCGCGGTCCGGTTGCCCGCGCTCGCCGCGCAGGCCCGCTGGACCATCGCGCTGCGCCTGGTCCTGGCCCTGCCCCAGCTGGTCGTCGTCTCCGCCCTCTCCGTCGCGGCGTTGGTGCTGGTGGTGGTCGGGTGGTTGGCGGCCCTGGTCACCGGACGCCTGCCGGCGGCGGCGGCGACCTTCCTCGGCCGGTTCGTCGCCTACCGCCTCCGGGTCACGTCCTACCTCTATCTGCTCACCGACCGCTACCCGCCGTTCGCGTGGGGCGACACCGACCACCCGGCGCAGGTCCGCTTCGACCCCGGGCCTCTCAACCGATTCGCCGTGCTCGTGCGCATCGTCCTCGCGCTCCCGGCGTTGGTGCTCGCCGGTCTCCTGGCCATGGGTTGGGGTTGCTGCGCGTTCGTCGTCTGGGTCGTCACCCTCGTGAAAGGCACGATGCCGCTGCCCGCGCACAGCGCGGCCAGCGCCGTGGCGCGCTTCGACGTGAGGACCGACGGCTACCTGCTCCTGCTCACCGCCACCTACCCGGGTGGTGCCTTCGGCGACCCGCCGGAGGCCCCGCGGGCGTCGGTCGTCGCCCTGCGCACCACCGGCGAGGACGAGACCCCGGCGGACACGACGGAGCCGGCGATCGCCGATCCCGCCCGATGGTGCCTGCCCCTGTCCGGGGGTGCACGCGTCCTGATGGTGCTCTTCGTGGTGCTCGGCCTCGCCGCGTCCGCCGCCTACGCCGTCGCCGCCACCAGGACGGGCGCACGCAGCGACACGACGGCGAGCGCCCTCGCCGCGCTCAACGTCGGGTACGCCTCGGCCACCCAGACCGTCGCCGAGGAGGACACCGCCCTGTCGCAGTGCTCGGCACCGTCCGATGCCGACCCCCTGGCCTGCGTCCAGGGCGTCGACCACCGGCTCGCGCTGGCCATGGCATCGCTGTCGAGCGCGCTGACGGCCATCGACTTCCCCGCCTACACCCAGCCCTCCGCCGGCGCCCTGGTCCAGGTGACCCAGTCGCTCCGGCAGTCCCTGATCGCCGCCGACGGGGCGACCAGCGTGCAGCAGTACGAGGCCCAGGCGCAGGGGCTCGGGCCGCTGTTCAGCGACGTGAACGCTGCCTACCGCTCGCTCGAGGCCAGGCTGACCGCCGGCCGCTGAGCTCAGGTCCTCGCCGGGGTGCCCCGGTCGGCCAGCCACCGCAGCCGGGCCGCCCGCGCGTCCCAGGCGTACACCACCGCCGTCCCCGCGAACTTGTCGTGCCAGGCCCGTCGTTCCCGGTTGGTCAAGATGCCGAGGAAGCCGATGAAGAAGACGATGATGCTCAGCGGCAACGTGACCGTGCGGATCACGGCGGCGCGGACGGAGATCGGGCCCCCGTCGGCCCGCACGACTCGGATGCCGAGCACGGCCATCCCGATGGTCCGGCCGGCGACGGCCCACTGGTAGGCGAAGTAGGCGAACTCCCAGATGCCGAGCGCGAGGGCGGCGGCGACGGGATGCTTCGACAGGTCGTAGGAGTGGCTCGTGAGCAGCTGGACGGCGAAGGAGATGAGTGCGGCAATGCCGACGTAGATGCCCCAGGACGCGCCCACGTCGGCAGCGAAGGCGGCGAGGCGGCTCACCGCGCCCGCATACTGGCCCTGGCGCTCAACGGTGAGCTCGGGCGGCGGCGCGGCGAGCCCGCCCTCGACGAATCCGTGGGCCGGCGGGGCGGCCGCCGGCGACGCGGCGCCGATCGGGGTGGCGCCGGTGGAGGCGGCGGCGCCGATCGGGGTGGCGCCGGTGGAGGCGGGGTCGCCCGGAGCCGGGACGCTGGAAGCGGCGACCGGGGTGCCGTCGGCACCGAGACCCGGGCCCAGCGGGAGGTCCCGCCGTCGCAGCACGCGGTTCGTCCAGCGGGCGCAGAAGTCGTCGAGGCCGACGCCCTGGGCGCGGACGACGTCGAGCACCTCGGTGAAGATCCCCGTCGTCGACCTGGCGATGATGGCGCCGAGCTCGGTCTTCTCGACCAGCGAGTCGATGTCGAGGTCGCTCACGATGGCGTTGACGTCCACCCGCTTCACGATGGCGTCCACGTCCACTTGCCGGACGATGGCGTCGACGTCGACCCGCTTCACGATGGCGTCGATGTCCACCTGCTCCACGATCCGCTCGACGTCCACCTGCTCGATGATCGCGTCGACGTCCACCCGCTTGATCAGCGCGTCGACGTCGATCTTGGCCACGAGCGCGTTGACATCGATCGCCTCGAGCACCAGGTTGACGACGCGGGCGGCGATGGCCTGGGCGAATTGCTCCATCCGCCCTGCCGCCGGGTTCGGGCTCACGTCAGGTGCCGGCCAACTCGGCGACGACGGGCCCGAGCTGCTCCCACGCGTCGGACTCTATGGAGTAGTAGGAGATCCCGTACTCCTCGCGTCTCCAGCAAAGCTCCTCGGCCATGTCGCGCCGCGTGCCGAAGAGGACCAGCGGCATGTGCCGGACGTCGTCGGGCTCCATACCCAGCCCCGGGGCCATGGAGTCCACGATCGCCTTGGCGTCGTCGGTCACCATGGCGAACCCGATCAAGGTGTTGAGCTCGAGTCCCTCGAAGCGCTCGCCGGCCGCCTCGCGCACCCACGCGACCTTGCGACGGGTGGCGTCGGGGGTTGCGTCGCTCGCGATCTCGGGCCCGCCCGTGCCACCCCGGAGGTCGACGTTGATGCTCACGATGTCGGCGTGGCGGGCCGCGACGGACAGGACGCGGCGCCCGCCCCCGCCGATGATGATGGGGGGACGGGGACGCTGCACCGGCCGCGGCGCCGGGGTGTGGGCCTGCACCGTGTAGTGGCGCCCGGAGAAGCTGAAGGGCCCGTCCGCTTCGAGCAGGCCGGCGACGATGGCGAGCCCCTCCTCGAACCGGTCCACGCGCACCCGCGGGGGGTCGTAGGCGATGCCCGACTCCGCGTAGTCCTCGCGCTTCCACCCCGCGCCGAGGCCCAGCTCGAGACGGCCCTCGGACAGCAGGTCGATCGTCGCCGCCTCCTTGGCCAGCACCAGCGGGTGCCGGTAGTCGTTGTCGAAGACGAGGGCGCCGATCCGAAGACGCGTCGTGGCCGCGGCTGCGGCCATCATCGCCGGGACGGGCGCCAGCTGGTCGCCGAAGTGATCGGGCATGAGCAGGGTCGAATACCCGAGGCCCTCCGCCTTGCGCGCCTGCTCCGCCCATGAGCGTGCCGACGCCTCGGGCGCACGACCGAGCTGCGCGGCGAACCGGAAGGGCCGGGGACCAGGCATTACAGCAATCTTGCCCTACGCTCGGGGCCAATGCCCTGGGATCTGTCCCAGGATCTCGACACACCAGCCCTTGTGGAGATCGCCGCGCGACAGCAGGCGGCGAGGCGGCGGCTTCGTGGTGGACGCGCCAACCACGTGTGCCCGGTCGTCGACCACTTCGACCGGTACGTGGTCGTGTTAGGCGGGCGAAATGGTCGACCGCTCGCCGGTGGACGCGCGGGGTCGCCTCCGGTAGGCCGGCCACACGGGCAGGTCAGGGAATCCCACCGTCCACCCGGAGCACGGCGCCGGTGGTGTAGCTCGACGCGTCGCTGGCGAAGTACAACGCCGCTCCCACCACCTCGTCGGGTTGCCCGCCCCGTCGCAGGGCGTGGCGCTGCGCCCCGCGCTCGAAGGACTGGAGGTCCCAGGCCTTGCTCACGTCGGTGAAGAACGGCCCGGCCATGATGCAGTTCACGCGGACGGTCGGGCCGAAGGTCAGGGCCAGCCCTTCGGTCAGCGCGTTGACACCCGCCTTCGCCGCCGCATAGGGGAGGATGAACGGCGTCGGCCGGATCGATCCCGTGCTCGACACGTTGATGATCGACCCGCCGTCCTGGGCCTGCATCCTCGATCCCACCAACGCGCTCAGGCGGAAGACGCCCTTGAGGTTGAGGCCCACGACCTTGTCCCACATGGCCTCGGTCACCTCGGTCACGTCGCCGTAGAGCAACGACATCCCTGCGTTGTTCACCAGGATGTCGACGCGCCCGAACGCGTCGTAGGCCACGTCGGTCAGGTCCTCGAGCTCGTCCCAGTGCCCCACGTTGCAGGCGTGCGCGACGGCGCGCCGGCCACGACCTTCGACCTCCGCCGCCACGGTGCGGCAGTTCTCGAGCTTCCGGCTGGCGATCACCAGGTCGGCGCCGGCGTCGGCGAACGCCAGTGCCATGGCCCGCCCGAGGCCCCGGCTCCCACCGGTGACGAGCGCCACCTTCCCCGTCAGGTCGAAGCGGTCCTTCATTTGCCTCGGCCACAAATCGTCACGTCTGCCACCAGCACCTGCTCACGCCCCGTAACCCCCTCCCCCCTCCTCGTGGCGCTAATTTCCCCGTCGTACCCCTGGAGGACCCGCTGTCCGATCCGACCCCACCGCCCACGCCACGTCCGCCAGCCGCCGCGGCCCGCCCGACACTACGGCACCGGACGACGCGCGCGGCAGGGGCCGCACCGGCGGTGGCCGGCCTCATCCCGGCGGGGGCGTCGGGCCGGGCGCGGTGGGGCTTCTGGCTCATCCACCTGCGCACCGGGTTCGCCGTGGTGGTGCTCGAGGCGCTGGCCATCATGGTGTACCTCCTGGCGACGCCGCACGGACCGCACCGCGACGCGCAGTGGATCATGAGCCTGGCCACGCTCGTGGTGGCCGTGGTGCTGATGACGAACGCGCCGGGTTGGGCGGCACGACGATGGTGGCGGGCGCTGTTCGCCTTCGTGTGGACGATCCTCGCCATCGGTGCCATCGCCGCGGCGGCGGCGCTGGACGGCGGCGTCGGGAGCCCCCTGCTGGCGCTGCTCGTCCTCCCCGTGGTGTTCGCCGCCCTGGCGGCGGGGCCGCAGGTGACGGCCGCCTGTGGCCTCGCCTCGCTGATCGCCGTGCTCGTGGTCGACGCCGCGGGCGGCGGGCGGGCCTCCCAGGCGGACGTCTTCATGCGGCTGGCGGCCCTGGTCGGCGTCAGCCTCCTGGCCGTCGCCTCGTCGCGCAACCGCCGGCGGCTCGAGCGTCATGAGCGCCGGCTGGCGCGCCAGCTGGCCGAGCAGGCGACGGTCGACGCGCTCACCGGCTGCTGGAACCGCCGTGCGGTCCACGAGCGCCTCCGCCACGAGATCCACCGGGCCGTCCGGTACAACCGGCCGCTGAGCATCGCCATGATCGACCTCGACCGGTTCAAGGAGGTCAACGACGTCCACGGGCACCTGACGGGCGACGCGCTCCTCGCCTGGGTCGGCGCGATGCTGCGGTCGGTGGCACGTGCCTCCGACATCGTGGGCAGGATCGGCGGCGACGAGTTCGTGGTGGTCATGCCCGACACGAGTCCTGCGGGCGCACTGCACCAAGCGGTGCGCGTCCGGCGGGCGCTGCCGGGCGACGCGCCCACCCCCGTGACCCTGTCCATCGGGATCGCCGGGCTCGACGACGACGAGCCGACGGTTCAGGCGCTCCTTCGCGCCGCGGACGCCGGCCTCTACGAGGTCAAGCGCAGCGGCCGCGACGGCGTGGGGGTGCAGGAGAAGCAGCGATCGGTGATCCGGCGCGTGGGCTGATCAGAGTTCGTCGTCGAACGAGGGCGGCAGGTCCCAGAGCAACCCGTCGACGAGCGTCGCCCCCTGGCCCAGGACCGCGTCGCGTTCGTGGTAGTCGGCCCACAGGCCCGCGGTGGCCCTGGTGGTCGCCAGCAGGATGCCGAGGGGCACGAGCCAACCCGAGATCGACGCGATGTGGGGCCCGGAGACGAAGCCGGCGACCGCCTGTGACCCGGCCACGAGCGCGAACGCCACCCCCCAGACGGCGGTGAGCGTCATGTTGAGGATGGCGAAGCGCGGGGATTCGGCAGTGGTCCTCGGCACGCAGCGGCGGGCGTAGTCGGTGGTCGCGGGCGTGCGCATGAGCGACAGGAGCATCACGGCGGCGAGGCCGGCGGTGGTGAGGCCCACCGACCCGCGCATCAGCGTGCTGTGCGGATCGGGGGAGACGACCGCGCCGGCGATGGCGAGGCCACCGAAGAGGACGATCGAGGTCGTCTCGACCGTCGTCGCGCTCCGGCCGCGCAGGGAAGGCAGCGCCACGACCAGCCCGACCACGAGTGCGGCAAAGGCGGCGAAGGTCAGGCTCTCCCCTGCGCATCGCACGACCAGGTCGAACACGAACCAGGGGAGGAACGCCGCACAGACCCTGTTGTTCACCGCCCACCACCTCCGCGGCCGCATGTCCCGGCCACGGGCTCGCCATGTGCCGATCGAGCCCGGGCCGGGTGTACGGAGTGCCGGCGCCCACCGGAATTACCCGGGGGAACGGCGGGCCCGGGGTGACCTTGCGGTCGACGGCCCGGAGGGTCGGGCGGTGCCCGAGGGGGCGCGTGCCGTCCAGGCCTCGCTCCGCGCCCACAGTTCGGACGCCAGCTCCGGCGTCGCCACCGGGTTGGGGGCCCGAGGCGCGCACTTCTCGTAGTACTGACCGCTCTCCGTGGCAAGCGACGGGTCCGTGGCGCACCATATCGATGTCTGCGCGCCCTCCTCGGTGGACTTCATGAAGAGCTTGGCCAGCGCCTCGAGCGGGCCCGGCAGCCGGCGGTAGATGTCCGAGGCGACGACCCCGGGGTGCACGGCGTAGGTGGTGATCCCCTGCGACGCCACGCGCCGGGCCAGCTCCTGTGCGAAGAGGACGTTGCAGAGTTTCGACACCGCGTACTCGGGCAGCCCTGTGTACGACTTGGTCGGACGGCGCAGCGCCTCCCAGTCGATGCCCTTCGCCTTGTAGTGCTCGTCGCTGGCGAGCACGACCACGCGGCCGGGCCCCCCGGCGCGCAGCGCGGGCAGCAGTGTCGTCGTGTACAGGAAGTGCCCGAGATGGTTGACCCCGAAGGTGAGCTCGAACCCTTGTGCCGACAGGCCGCGCTGGCCGCCGACCCCGGCGTTGGCGATGAGGACGTCGAGCGCCTCGCCCTGCTCGAGGAAATCGGCCGCGCTCGCCCGGACCGCCTCGAGATCGGCGAGGTCCAGGGGGAGAAAGGTGGCGGGCGGCCCGCCCGCGGCGGTGATCTCGGCGAGGACGGGCCCCGTCTTCGCCTCCGAACGGCAGGCCAGGAACAATCGCGCCCCGCGTGCCCCTAGCGCCAACGCGGTGGCCCGGCCGATGCCGGTGTTGGCCCCCGTGATCAACATCGTCCGGCCTTGGAGGTCACCGCCCATGTCGTTCCTCCTCCCCGGCCAGGAAGGCCCCCCGTCCGTTGCGCTCGAACTCGCGTCGCAACCCGGCCGCGTCGTCGTCGGTGAAGCGACGGTACCCCGCCTCGATCCCCTCGGGCCGCCACCACAGCTCGTCGTTCCCGGGCGCCGACCACCCCACCTCGCGCAGGGGACGCTTGTCCACCTTGTTCGTCCCCGTGACCGGGAGGTGATCGACCACCCGGACGAAGCGCGGCGCCCACTTCGTCCCCAGGTCCGGCTCCTCGGCCAGGAAGGCGGCGAAGCCCCCGGGGTCGAACGGCGTCCCCGGCACGAGCTCGAGGGCGGCCATGACCTGGTCGCCGGTGCGGGCGTCGGGCACCGGGTAGACGGCCGCCGCGACCACCCCCGGGAACCGCCCCAGCACGCGCTCGACCGGCGCGGCAGCGAAGTTCTCGCCGTCGACGCGCAGCCAGTCGGCCGGGCGGCCGGCGAAGTAGAAGAACCCCTCCTCGTCGCGATAGCCGAGGTCGCCGGACCAGAACCAGCCGTGACGCGTGCGAGCGGCATCGGCCTCGTCGTTGGCGTAGTAGCCCTCGAAGCGGGCCACGCCGTCGCGGGCCACCAGCTCCCCGATGGCCTCATGGGCGTTGCACAGGCGGCCCGCGGCGTCGAAGTGCGCCGGGGCGCAGAGCTCGCCCGAGACCGGGTCGACCACGACGACGTCCATGTCGGGCGGCGGCTTGCCCAGGGCGAGCCGGGGCGTCCCGGGGACACGCGTCATCGAGATGGCGCCCTCGCTCGATCCGTAGCCCTCCACGATCGGGCACCCGAAGCGGCGCCGGAAGGCGGCGATGTCCTGGGGCGACGCCTCGGTCCCGAACCCGAAGCGGAGGCGGTTGTCCGCGTCATCGGGCTCGGGCGGCGTGGCGAGCACGTAGGCAAGCGCCCGCCCGACGTAGTTGAAGTAGGTGGCGCCGAATCGGCGGATGTCGGGCAGGAAGGCGGACGCCGAGAACCGGCGCCGCAGCGCCAGCGTCGCGCCCGAGGCGACGGCGGGGACGACGCAGGAATTCAGCGCGTTGCCGTGGAACATCGGCATGGCGCAGTAGAGGACGTCGCCGGCGCCGAACCCGGAGCCGGTCGCCATGGCCGTCGCCGCGGCCGCGAGTCGTCCCTGGCTGACGCGTACGGCCTTCGGCGCGCCGGTCGAACCGGAGGTGAACAGCAGGAGGTAGAGCGACGAGACGTCGACGTCGGGGGCGATCACTGCGGACGCGCCGCGATGGGGGGCCACGGCGGCCTCGTACACCGGCGTGTCGGCCACCAGCACCCGGTCCGCGTCGACGCCCGTCGCCAGGCCCCGGAGCAGGTCGACGAGCCCCGCCTCCGTGACGACGAGCTGGCAGTCCGTGTGGCGGATGTCGCGGGCCAGCTCCTCGCCCCGTCGCGTCGAGTTGATCCCCACGAGGGTGGCACCGGCCAGGGCCGCGCCCCCGAGGAGGAAGAGGAATTCCGGGACGTTCTCGAGGAGCACGCCGACGTGGAAGGGCCCATCGCGACGGTGCGCCTGGAGGAATCGCGCCCGCGCCGAGGCCTCGGCGACGACCTCACGCCACGACCACGACCGGTCCTCGAACAGCAGGCCGGTGTGGTCGTCGTCACCACGGGCGAGGAAGAGCTCGGCGACGGTCGATCTGGCCGCGGTCATCGGTCTGACGTTACTGTCAGACAACTCGTTGCTGTCAGGCAACTCGTTACTGTCAGGCAACTCGATGCGGATCTCCGACGCACGCGACCTCCAGGCGCTCCGGGCCGGCTTCACCAGATGGCTGCGCGCCCGCGTCCCGACGGGCACCGAGGTGACCGTCGCACCGATCGGCCGGCCCGACGCGGGGCTCTCCGCCGAGACCCTCTTCATCGAGGCCGAGGTCACCGAGCCCGGCCGGGCGCCCGCACCGCGCGCCTTGGTCGCCAGGCTCCCCCCGACGGGCGACGGACTTTTCCCCGTCTACGACTTCGCCGGGCAGGCGAGCGTGCAGCGCCACCTTGCCGCCGCCGGGGTCCCGGCCGTGGACCCGGTCGCGGTGGAGGAGGATCCGGCGTGGATCGGTGCGCCCTTCCTGGTCATGGCGCGGGTTCCCGGCCGCACCGTGCGCAACGACGCCCCCTTCCTGCGCAAGGGCTGGCTCGCCGAGGCGGCACCCGAGGCGCAGGCCACCCTGCACGACAACCTCCTCGACGTCCTCGCCCACCTGCACCGCCTGCCCGTGCAGGCCGCGGCCTGGGACGAACCGGGCCGGCGCTTCCTGTCGACGGGAACGACGGGCAGGGGCGACGCCTTCGACGCGCTGCCGGCGCGCCTTCTGCCCGCGTCGCTGGCGCGCTGGTCGGCATACCTCGAGTGGGCCGCGCAAGGCGACGCGCCCAGTGCGCTCGAAGAGGCCAAGGCCTGGTGCGAGGCACATCTCCCGGCACACGAGCCCCCGCCGTCGGTCCTGTGGGGCGACGTGCAGTTCGGCAACATGGTGGTCGGTGACGATATGGGCATCGCCGCCATCTTGGACTTCGAGCTGGCGGCGATCGGTCCGGCGGAGCTCGACGTCGCGTGGTTCCAGGTGCTGCACGCCATGACCGTCTCGTCCTGCGGCGGCGACCTCCCGGGCTTCCCCGACCCCGCCACCACGCGCTCGCGCTACGAGGAGCGCCTGGGCCGGGCCCTGGACGACCTCCGCTGGTACGAGGTGTTCGCCGCCTTCCGCAGCGGCGCCATCATGGTGCGCGCCGCGCGCTTGCTGACGCGCCAGGGCGTCGACGACACCTGGCTGACCAACGGCAACCCCGTGATGGACCTCGTCGGCGAGCTGATCGCCCGCGACGAGTAGGGCTGGGCGGCCCCCACGGGGGTCGTCGACCCCGGGTGATGAGTCTGGCTCATAGGGAGGAATACTCAGCATCTCGGCGGTGTTGGCAAGGCCGATGACGCCACGGCGCACCGCCACCCCGACCGAGGACTCCGCCCTCCAGCTGGCCGAGCTCCTCTCGAGCGCCTCGCGCCGCCTGCGGCGGGGTGCGATGGCCCAGCTCACTCCGCTCGGACTGACCTTCGCCCAGGCACGCGGGCTGCGCGTCCTGGCCGAGGCGGAGGGCCCGCTGCGCATGGCCGACGTCGCCGCCAGGCTCGACGTCGTGCCCCGTTCGGCGACCTCCATGATCGACACCCTGGAGGCGGCGGGCCTCGTGGCCCGGGCCCCGGACCCCGGCGACCGCCGCTCGGTCCTCGTGACCCTGACGGGCACCGGCCACGACCTGCTCGCGCGGCTGCAGCGGGCGCGGCGGGCCAGCGCCGACGAGCTCTTCGGCCCGCTCGACGCTGCCGAGCGCGCCGAGCTGCAACGACTGCTCGGCGCACTCTGCAATCGCCAGGCGTGCGCGCCGGGCGCCACCCGGCAAGGAGGCGCGGCATGAGCATGCGCATGGCGATGGGGCACGGCGGGTCCGGTGGCGGGGGCTGGGGCCTCATGCGATCGTTCCGCCAAGACGGTTCGGTGACCCAGCAGAAGCTGCCCCCGGGCATCATGCGCCGCGTCCTCGGCTTCGCCCGCCCCTACCGGGCCATGTTGAGCGTGTTCCTCGCCCTCATCATCGTCGACGCGGTCATCGGCGCGGTGAACCCGCTCATCTACCGGTCGATCATCGACAACGGCATCCAGAAGCACGACACGTCGCTCGTCATCTCGCTGGCCGTCCTCGTCGGCCTCCTGGCGGTCGCCGACGCCGGCCTGTCACTGTGGCAGCGTTGGGTATCGGCACGCGTGGGCGAGGGGCTGATCTTCGACATGCGCTCGAAGGTGTTCGCCCACATCCAGCGGATGCCCCTCGCCTTCTTCACACGCACCCAGACCGGCGCGCTGGTCACGCGTCTGAACAACGACGTACTGGGAGCGCAGCAGGCGTTCACGGACACGTTCTCCTCGGTGGTGAGCAACATCTTCACCGTGGGCATCACCCTGACGGCAATGGCGTTCCTGTCCTGGCAGATCACCCTGGTCGCCCTCTGTCTCCTGCCACTCTTCCTGCTGCCGGCGCGCTGGGTCGGCAGGCGGCTCGCCTCGATCACCCGGGAGTCCTACGCGCTCAACGCGCAGATGAACACCACGATGACCGAGCGCTTCAACGTGTCGGGCGCATTGCTCGTCAAGCTCTTCGGGCGATCCAAGGACGAGTCGTCCTCCTTCGACACCAAGGCAGGCCGCGTGCGCGACATCGGCGTGACCCAGGCCATGTACAGCCGTGTGTTCATGGCCTCGCTGATGCTGACCGCGTCGCTTGCCACCGCCATCGTCTACGGCTGGGGCGGGGTGCTGGCCATCAACGGCACGATCCAGATCGGCACGGTGGTGGCCCTGGTCGCGTACCTGAACCGCCTCTACGGCCCGCTCACCGCCTTGTCCAACGTGCAGGTCGACGTCATGACGGCGCTCGTGTCGTTCGACCGGGTGTTCGAGGTGCTGGACCTCCCCCCGATGATCGCCGAGGGGCCCGAGGCCACGCCCATCCCCCGGGGGCCGGCGACGGTGGAATTCGACCACGTCGACTTTTCGTACCCCACGGCCGAGGAGGTCTCCCTCGCCTCGCTCGAGTCGGTCGCCGTCCTCGACCAGACGCCGTCGAACCAGGTCCTGCGCGACGTCACCTTCACGGCGCATCCCGGCCAGCTCGTCGCCCTCGTCGGGCACTCGGGGGCGGGCAAGACCACGATCAGCAACCTCGTGCCCCGGCTCTACGACGTCCGGTCCGGCGCGGTGCGCATCGACGGCGTCGACGTACGTGAGGCGACGCTCGACTCGATCCACGAGGTGGTCGGTGTCGTCACCCAGGACGCCCACCTGTTCCACGAGACCATCCGCTCGAACCTCCTCTACGCCAAGCCGGACGCCACCGAGGAGGAGCTGACGGAGGCCTTGCAGGCCGCGCACATCATGCCCCTCGTAGAATCGCTCCCCGACGGCCTCGACACCGTGGTGGGCGACCGCGGCTACCGGCTGTCGGGCGGGGAGAAGCAGCGCATCGCCATCGCCCGGCTGCTGCTCAAGGCTCCTGACGTGGTGGTCCTCGACGAGGCGACCGCGCACCTCGACTCCGAGTCCGAGGTCGCGGTGCAGCAGGCGCTGCGCACGGCCCTCCAGGGCCGGACCTCCCTGGTCATCGCCCACCGCCTGTCGACCATCCGCGAGGCCGACGTGATCCTGGTCGTCTCGGACGGGCGCATCGTCCAGCAGGGCCGGCACGAGGACCTGCTGGCCGCGGGCGGCATCTACGCCGAGCTGTACCGGACGCAGTTCGCCGACCAGGACGCCGAGGACGCCACACCGGCACTGACGGCGAGCGACTCGTAGCGCCTACACTGCCGCGGCGGGCGGCAGGGCCCCCCCGGTCCGCACCCGGCGCGTGCCGGGCACGCCCGCCCCGAAGGCAGCACCCGTGACGCCTCCCACCACCCTCGAGCCCGCCGACGTCGCCCCTGACGGCGCTCCTGCCGCCACGGCCCGGCCCAAGCCACGCCTGCGCGGGTGGCTGCACGCGCTGGCCTTCGTGGCCATCTGCGTCGCCGGGCCCATCCTCGTCGCCCAGGCACCGACCGCAGGCGCCCGCGCCGCGCTGGTGGTCTACGTGCTGTCGATCGCCGCCCTCTTCGGCGTGAGCGCGGCGTTCCACCTGGTCCACTGGTCGCCGCCGGCCCGCCGGCGCATGCGCCGGGCCGACCACTCGACCATCTTCGTGGCCATCGCCGGCACCTACACGGCCGTGGCCGGCCTGGCCCTGTCCGGGTGGGCGCAGACGACGATCCTCCTCGTCGTCTGGATCGGCGCCGCCGCCGGCATCACCCTCCGCCAGGTCTGGCTCGACGCCCCCAAGTGGGCGGTCGCCCTGCCCTACGTGGTCGTCGGCTGGTGCGCGCTGCTGGTGGTCCCGCAGCTGGTGCACTCGCTCGGCGGGGTGGGCTTCGGGCTGCTCCTCGCCGGCGGTGCCGCCTACACGGTCGGCGCCGTGGCGTACGCCCGCCGGCGCCCCGACCCCTGGCCCGCCGTGTTCGGCTACCACGAGGTGTTCCACCTCTGCACCGTGATCGGCGCCACGCTGCATTTCGCGGTCATCGCCCGCTTCGCCCTGCCGCTCGCCTGAGGCCGGCGGCCGCGGACGCTATCGTGACCCCTGCTCGCGGGGAGGTGAGAGCAGGTGGACCCCGACACGCGGTGGCTCCTGGACCGTGCGCAGATCCTCGAGCTCACGGCGCGCTACAACCGGTACTTCGACGACGGCGACCCCGAGCGGTTCGCCGAGACGTTCACGGAGGACGGCCGGATGGTCGTCACCGGGGGCCCCACGGTCGCCGGTCGCCACGCCCTGGAGGAGATGTGCCGGCACACCCCCTACGGCGTCGTCCACGTGACGGTCGACCCGGTCGTGGAGGTGGACGGCGACCGTGCCGTGCAGCAGGTCACGCTCCTCGTGCTCGCCCGCCCGGCGCC
>DASPTT010000080.1:0-60953 GCA_035623275.1 Acidimicrobiales bacterium | reverse complement strand
AGGCCGCCAAGGTGACAAAGGCGGCCAAGGCCGCCAAGGCGACAGAGGCCGCCAAGGCGACCATGGCCGAGAAGGCGACCAAGGCAGCCGAGGCGACCAAGGCGACCAGGGCGGCTGGGGCCGAGAAGGCCGCCAAGGCCGCCAAGGCGACTGCGAAAGCGGCGAAGGCGGCCAAGGCCGCACCGGCACCTGTGGCGCCTCCCAACGTGCGGGTGGCGATCGAGGTGGCGACGGAGGAGGCACTCGTGCCGGGCGACGCCGTCATCGCCGGCGCGACCCGCACGCGCGGACGGCGCCGGCGATCGGCCGGACCACCCCGGGCGGTCAACGACCCGCTGACCTTCCTCACGTTCGTGTCGGAGCACCCGCTCGGATCGGAGGTCGAGGGAACGGTGGCGTCGTTCACCTCGCACGGCGCCATGGTCGAGGTCGAGGGGATGCACTGCTACCTGCCCCTGGCGGCGATGGGCGTCCCGCCCCCGACCCGGGCGCGCCAGGTGCTCGAGCTCGGCGAGCGGCGCCGTTTCGTCCTCGTGGCGCTCGATCCGCCGCGCCGGGGTGCGGAGCTTGCGCTCCCCGGGGTGGTCGAGCCGGGACCTGAGGGCACGGCGCGGCCGGTGCCGCGTGCCCTCTAGTGTCCGGGTCCATGGCGCTGCCCGCCCCCGACGACGTGCTGCCGCACCGGCCGCCGTTCCTGCTGGTGGACGAGGTCGTGAGCCTCGAGCCGGGCCAGCGGGCCACCGGTCGCTGGCACCTCACGGGCGCGGAGGCGTTCTTCGCCGGGCACTTCCCGGACCGTCCCACCCTGCCCGGGGTGCTCATGGTCGAGTCCTTGGCCCAGCTCGGCGGGATCGCGGTCCTGAGCGACGAGCGCTTCGCCGGCCGGCTGCCGCTCTTCGGCGGCATCGACCGCGCCCGCTTCCGCCGCCAGGTCGTCCCGGGGGAGGTCCTCGACCTCGAGGTGACGCTCGGCCGACTCTCCACGCGCGCGGGGACGGGCCACGGCCGCGCCACGGTCGGGGGCGAACTGGCGTGCGAGGCCGACTTGCTCTTCGTGATCGTCGACGGGTAGGCGTCTGTCATGCGCATCGCCACGTGGAACGTGAACTCGCTCAACGCGCGTCTGCCGCGTGTCGAGGAGTGGATCGGGTACGCGCGCCCGGACGTCGTGTGCATGCAGGAGACCAAGCTGGCCGACGCCGCCTTCCCCTACGGCGCCTTCGCCACGCTCGGTTACGAGGTCGCGCACAACGGCGACGGCCGGTGGAACGGGGTCGCCATCGTCTCCCGGGTCGGGCTGGAGGACGTCGGGATGGGCTTCGGGACGGCAGCGGACGACCAAGGGTGCAGACTCGTGGCCGCCACCTGCGGAGGGGTACGGGTCCACAGCGTGTACGTGCCCAACGGGCGCAGCGTGGGCAGCGAGCACTACGCGGCCAAGCTCGAGTGGCTCGCCGACTTGCGCGACCACCTGGAGCACACCTGTGATCCCGCCGACCCGGTGGCCGTCTGCGGCGACTTCAACGTCGCCCCTGACGACCGCGACGTGTGGAGCCCAGCCGCGTTCGAGGGCGAGACCCACGTCACGCCGGCCGAACGCGAGGCGCTGGAGCAGCTCAAGGCCTGGGGACTGGTCGACGCATTCCGTCTCCAGTACGAGGAGGGTGGGCTCTTCACCTGGTGGGACTACCGTGCCGGCAACTTCCACAAGCGCCAGGGCCTGCGCATCGACCTCGTCCTCGTGACCAAACCGCTGGCCGAGCGGTTCCTCTACGCGTTGATGGACCGCAACGCCCGCAAGGGCCAGCAACCGTCTGACCACGCACCGGTCCTCGTCGACCTGCGCGATCCCGACTGATCCCGGCTCACGACGGCCCTGCCGGCGAGGCCGACTGGCCGCCTACGCGCTGGAGGCGAGCCGGGTGCGAAGGGCGGCGAGGCGCGACAGCGTGTCCGCGCGCCGAGTCGCCGGGGTCCTCGGCCCTGGCGACTCTCGGGCGGCGGTGAGCGGCTCGAGGAACGGGGAGGGTGTGCACTGGCGCACGACGCCCCCGAGCTCACGGGTCGCTGCCCACGAGCACCACAGGTCGCGCCCGGCCCTCGTCATGGCGACGTAGAGCAGACGGCGCTCCTCGCCCAGGGCCTCGGCCGAGCCCGCGTAGGCGATCGGGACGAGCCCGTCCTCGAGCCCCACGACCGCGACCACCGGCCACTCGAGCCCCTTGGCCCGGTGGAAGGTGGCGAGCACGACCGGGCCCCCCGGGCGCTCGGCGTCGGCCCCGGCCGACGCGGGGAGGGTGCCGGGGTCGCCGGCCCGTGCCGCCACGAGCTCCTGGTCCTCGTCGGGCGAGCCGACCGTGGCGTCGAGCCAGGCCAGGAAGCCGCCGACGGTCGGGAACGGGTCGTCCAGGGCGAACTCGTCGGCCAGACGGGAGAGCGGTGGCGGCACGACGGCCTCGGCGCCGACGGACTCGGCCACGTCGACCATGGCGGCTCGCAGCGGGGCGGAGGCGGCGACCCGCCGCAGGGGCCCCAGGAAGGGGGCGACCGCGTCGGACGAGGCCGCCCCCGCGCGCCGGAAGGGGACGC
Source organism: Acidimicrobiales bacterium (assembly GCA_035623275.1). Lineage (GTDB taxonomy): Bacteria > Actinomycetota > Acidimicrobiia > Acidimicrobiales > UBA8190 > DASPTT01. The sequence goes on along the minus strand of DASPTT010000080.1, from coordinate 58,364 downwards.
CGGCCTCGTCCAGGGCGACGGCGACCTGGTCGAGACGCCGGTGGGTCCGGGCCAGGACCGCCATCTGCGACCAGGTCCGGCCCGGATGGTGCGCCAGCCGCAGCCAGCGCGCCAGGGCCCGGGCCTCGGCGCGGTCGTCCTCGAACCCCTGGACCCGCGGCTCGGGGCCGTCGGGGCTGGTGGCCGGCGCCGTGTTCGTCGCCGTGTTCGCCGCGACGTCGTGGCTGGCACCGAGCACGGCCCGGGCGGCGGCGACCACCTGGGGGGAGGATCGGAGGTTCTGGTCGAGGCGCATCACGGTGGTGCCGGGCAGGACCGACTCGACGCGCTCGAGGAGCGTGGGGTCCGCACCGTTCCAGCCGTAGACGGCCTGACGCGGGTCGCCCACGAGGAAGAGGTCGTCGCGGCCGCCGAGCCAGGCCTGCAGGAGCCGGAACTGCGCGGGGTTCAGGTCCTGGAACTCGTCGACGAACACGTGCCGGATGCGCCAGCGCATCGCCGCGGCGGCCTCCGCGTCGCGCTCGTAGAGCGCCGCGCACTCGACGAGGAGGTCGGCGAGGTCGACGACGCCGCGCGCCCGCTTGGCCTCGGTGTAGGCGGCGTAGCAGCCGTCGGCCACCTCGAGCGGGAACGGCGCTCGCCGTCGGCACGCACGGGCGGCGTCGGCGTAGCGCCCCGGGGGCACGAGCCGGCTCTGCGCCCACTGGATCTCGGTGACGAGCGCATCGAGGTGCCGGGCGTCGACGACCCGGCCGGCGAGCGGGACGTCGCGAAGGAGCCGAGCGGGATCGTCGAGGACGGCGAGGGGGCGCAGCCCCCGGTCCGCCCGGTGCGCGCGCAGGTGGGCGAACGCGGCGGCGTGGAAGGTGCCTGCCCACACCGGGCCGGGGATGCCGAGGCGCCGGAGCCGGGAGCGCAGCTCGCCCGCGGCCTTGCGGGTGAAGGTGGCGACCAGGACGTGCGCGGGGTCGGCCGACCCGTCGGCGATCCGGCGTGCCACGCGCCGGGTCAGCACGGTGGTCTTGCCCGAGCCGGCGCCGGCCAGCACGCACAGCGGCGCGGCGTCCGACTCGACGGCACGGCGTTGCGCCTGGGTGAGACCGGCGACGAGCCGGTCGATGTGCTCGTCGACCACGGGGCGGACGCTACCGACCGGCTGTGACGGTGCGGGGGATGCCCGGGGGCCGGGCGGCAGGCCCATGGACGGTCGGCCGGGATGGCTATCGTCGCCGCGATGCTGCGGTCGCTGCCCGGCGGGAGCCTCTTCGGGGAGTCGTGGGGCGGGGAGGGTCCCCCCGCCGTGGTGGCCCTCCACGGCTGGGGCAGGAGCCACGCGGACTTCGCCGGCGTCTTCGGTCCGGGCGCCGGGCGCCAGGCGCCGCCGGTGCTGGGGCCCGACCTCCCGGGGTTCGGGGCCACCCCGCCGCCCCCCGAGCCCTGGGGGAGCGCCGAGTACGCCCGGGTCGTGGCGGCCATGGTCGAGGCGGCGTGCGGCCCAGGTGCCGCTCCCGTGGTCCTCCTCGGCCACTCCTTCGGGGGCCGGGTGGCGGTGACCCTCGCCGCGGCGCGACCGGACCTGGTCGGGGGCCTGGTGCTCACCGGTGTCCCCCTGGTGCGGCGCCCGGGTGCCCGGCGTCGGCCGCCGGTGGGGTACCGGCTGGTGCGGGGCCTTCGACGACTCGGGCTGGTGGGCGAGGAGCGCCTCGAGCGCGCCCGCCGACACCACGGCTCGGCCGACTACCGCAATGCCGAGGGCGTGATGCGCGGCGTCCTCGTCCGGCTCCTGGGCGAGGACTACCGGCCGGCTCTGGTTGCCCTGCGCTGCCCGCTCGAGCTGGTCTGGGGCGACGACGACGCCGAGGTCCCGCTCTCGGTGGCCGAGGCGGCCGCGGCCCTCGTGCCAGGGGCGACGCTCACGGTGTTCGCGGGTGCGGGGCACCTGACGCCCCTCAGCGTTCCCGGGCCCCTGCGCCAGGCGGTGGACCGGGTCCTGCAGGCGGCAGGGACCTGAACGGGCGCCGGGCGCGGCGCCACTACCCTCGCGGGGCCGTGAGCGGACTCGACCTCCAGGCCGCCGCGGCCGCCTCGGGCCTCGATGCCCCCGGCCTGCGGTGGGCGGCCGTCGCCGTGTGCGCCCTGGCGGTGGTGCCCGCCGGGCTGCGATGGCTGCGGGTGGCGCAGCGGGAGCACTACATCCCCGACGCCGCCTCCCGCTTCGCCCTGCGCTGGTGGGCGTCGGGACCCGTCAACCTGGTCGGGCTGGCCATCGCCGCCGCGGCGATGGTCGTCTCGGGCCGCTGGGCGGGGACGGCCCTCGTCACCGGCGTCGTGGTGGCGATCGGCCCCCTCGGCCTCGACCTTCGGGGGACGAGCGCGCCACTGGCGTGGACACGACGGCTGCGCACCCTCGCGGGCGTGTGGCTCGTCCTGCAGGCGGCGGTGGTCGCCGTGGGCGCGGTCCTCGGGGTCGCGGCGCCGGTTGCGGCCGCCGGCGCGTTGGCCGTTCCGGCGTTCGTCGACCTGGCGTGTGCCGTCACCGCCCCCTTCGAGCGCCGTGCGGCCCGTTCCCACGTCGAGCGGGCGAGGGCTCGGCTGGCGCGGGTGGTGCCGACCGTGGTCGCCATCACGGGGTCGTACGGGAAGACCAGTACCAAGGGCTACGTGGCCCACCTGGTCGGCGCGGCCCGAGCGGTGGTGGCCAGCCCGGCGAGCTTCAACAACCGGGCCGGCCTGGCGCGTGCCGTCAACGAGCACCTGGCCGAGGGCACCGACGTGTTCGTCGCCGAGATGGGCACCTACGGCGCCGGCGAGATCGCCGAGCTCTGCGAATGGCTCACACCGGACGTGGCCGTCATCACCGCCATCGGGCCCGTGCACCTCGAGCGCTTCGGAAGCGAGGAACGCATCGTCGAGGCGAAGGCCGAGATCCTCACCAAGGCCCGCGTCGGCGTCCTCGTCGTCGACGACCCCCGTCTGCGGGCGCTGGCCGACCGGCGCGTCGAGGCGGGCCTGCGGACGAGGCGCGTCTCCGGCGCCGGGGCGCCCGGCGAGGGCGCCCCCAGAGCGGACGTGCGCGTCGCCAACGGGCCCGACGGGCTGTGCGTGTGGGTGGACGACGTGGTCGTCGCCGAGCAGGCCGGGGTCGACGGCCGCGCCGGCAACATCGCCTGTGCGATCGCCGTCGCCCTGGAGCTCGGGGTGCCGGCCGCGGACATCGTCTCCCGGCTGGGCACGCTGCCGACCGCGCCGCACCGCTTGCAGCCGTCCACGGCGCCGAGCGGGTGTCTCGTCCTCGACGACACCTACAACGCCAACCCTGCCGGGGCGCGGGTCGCCCTCCAGGCCCTGGCGCGCGTCCCGGGCGCCGGCCGACGGGTGCTGGTGACGCCGGGGATGGTCGAGCTCGGGGCGCGCCAGGCCGCGGAGAACGAGCGATTCGCCGAGGCCGCGGCCGACGTGGTGAACGACGTGGTGGTGGTGGGACGGACGAACCGCCGGGCCCTGCGCCGCGGGTTGGCGGGTCGCGACGTGGCGGTGACGGTCGTCGACCGGCGCGCCGAGGCCGTGGACTGGGTCCGCCAGCACCTGGGCGCCGGCGACGCCGTGTTGTACGAGAACGACCTGCCCGACCACTACCCTTGACCGGCGGACCGGACGCCCGTGGCGCCGGCCCCTGCCGACGAACCGGGAGCCTGTCGTGAGCGCGTCCACCGCCAAGATCGCCGTCGCTTTCGGTGGACCGTCGCCCGAGCACGACGTCAGCATCCTGACGGGACTCCTCACCTCGCACGAGCTGGCGCGTGCCGGGCGCGCCGTGTCCTGTCTGTACTGGTCAAAGGCCGGCGGGTGGTATCTCGTCGAGCCGACGCTGGAGGCCGATGCGTTCGTCGACGGCGTCCCCCGCGGCGCCGAGGCGCTCCGGCTCACCGCCGGCGACGGGGGCGGGTTCACCACCGGCACCGGCCGCCTCGGGCGCGCCCGGTCGCTCGCGTTCGACGTGGTGGTCAACTGCTGTCACGGCGGCCCCGGCGAGGACGGCACCTTGCAGGCGGCGCTCGACCTCGCCGGCATCGCCTACACCGGTCCCAACGTCGCCGGCGCCGCGCTGGGCATGGACAAGCTGGCCTTCGCCGGCGTGGCCGACGCCGCCGGCCTGCCGGTGCTGCCACGGCGCCTGGTCCATGCCGGCACCGAGGACGTCGGGTTCGGCGGTCCCTACATCATGAAGCCGCGTTTCGGGGGCTCGTCCATCGGCATCCAGGTGGTGGCGGACCTGGCCACCGCGAAGGCGCAGCTGGAGGTCGGCCCCCACTTCCGCCGCGGTGCGGTCGTCGAGCCGTATCGCGCCGAGCTCTTCGACGTCAACGTGGCGGTGCGCGCCTGGCCGGCGCTCGCGCTGTCCGCCGTCGAGCGGCCCCTGCGCACGAGCAGCTCGGGGGAGATCCTCGGCTACCACGACAAGTACGTGGGCGGGCACGGGATGGCCAGCGCGCCGCGCGAGCTGCCGGCGGCGCTCGGCGACCGGGCGGCGTCGACGGTCCGTCGATGCGCGCTGGAGGTGGCCAGGTTCGCCGACGTACGCGGCGTGGCCCGGATCGACTTCCTCTGCGACGGCGAGGACGTCTACCTCAACGAGGTGAACACCATCCCCGGGTCGCTGGCGAAGTACCTGTGGGTCGACCCGCCGGTGCCGTTCATCGACCTGCTCGACACCATGGTGGACGAGGCGGCGGCGCGGCCCGCCGCCCGGTACTCCGCGGCGGGCGCGGACGGCACCGTCCTGCGCGGCGCGGGCGCCATCGCGGCCAAGCTGGCCTGACCGGCGCCGGGCCGCGACCGGGCCGCTGCCGACGGTAGGTTGGGGCGGTGCCCTTCCCACGACGCCTCCTCTTCGACGGCGAGGAGGTCGTCGTCGAGCTGCGGCCGCACTGGATCTTCCTGGGCTGGCCCCTCATCGCCACGGCCGCCGCGCTGGCCCTGGCCATCTCGGTGATCGTGGCCTTTCCCCATGCGCCCGTCGGGGTGTCGTACGTCCTCGGAGTCGTCGTCCTCGTCCCCGCGCTGTGGCTGCTCGGGCGCGTCGCCCGCTGGATGTCGACGAGCATCGTCGTCACCACCAACCGGATCGTCGAGCGCTGGGGGGTGTTCTCACGACGTGCCGACGAGGTGCGGCTGGAGGCGGTGAACCAGATCTCCTACCACCAGACCATCCTCGACCGGCTGTTCCGGGTCGGCACCGTCTTCATCGAGGTCCCCGGGCGCACCGGGGTCATCGTCTATCGCTGCCTGCGCCGCCCGGACGTCGTCCAGCGGATCATCTCCGAGCAGACGGCGGAGCTCTACGGCCGCGGTCCGACCGCGATCCCGGGTGCGGCCCGGCCCGCGGCGGGCGGGGGTGCGTCGAATGGCGGGTGGACCGAGGCGGCCGAGCACCGGACCCCGCCCACCGGCGTGCCCGCGGCGACGCGGGGCGGTCCGGTGGTCGACGCCATGGCGCAGCTCGACGAGCTCCGCAGCCGCGGCCTGCTCACCGACGCGGAGTACGCCGACAAGAAGGCCGAGCTCCTGCGCCGCCTCTAGGGCCCGCCTTGCCTGTCGCCCCACGGGGCCTCGGCGGCATCGGCGATGGCGGTGCGGATGGCGTCGAGCCGACGGCCGAGGCGGGCGATGACGCCCGCGGCGTTCCGGTCCTCGATGTCTTGCAGGTTCTGGCGGTGGTCGTCGAGGTACTCGGGGTACATGGTGGGCGCCGAATAGAGCCAGACGACGCGGACCATCTTCATGCGCACCGACTCGAGGACGTCGTCGAGCGTGGGGTTGTGGGCGGCCGAGTACAGCAGCTGCCAGAACCGGTCCACGTCGGCCACGGCCGTGTCGACATCGCCACAGGACAGTGCCGCGGTGAAGCCGGCGGACGCGTCGCGGATCGGCGCCAGCTCCTCGTCGGTGATGCGCGCCAACGCCCACGTGATGGCGGTGAGCGACAGGGCCTTGACGACGTCGATGATCCCGAACGCGGTCTCCCGGTCCAGCCCGCAGACTCGCTTGGGCCCCCGGCCGTCGTCCTCCACGAGCCCCTCGCCCACCAGGCGGGCGACCGCCTCGCGCACCGGGGTGACGCTCACGCCGAGCCACGCGGCCAGCGCGGACTCCCGCAGCACTTCGCCGGGCAACAGCGTGCCCGTCAGGATGGCGATCCGCAGCTGCTCGGTCACCGCCGCCCGGCGACCGACGGCGGGGAGGTCGACGTGCTCTAGCGGGACCGGCGGCACGGGCCGATGCTACCGACCGGCGGCGTGCCGCCGGTGGCCGGCGGCCGCCCGCGGAGGTGTCAGCCGCGCGACATGAGGTGGGCACCGGCCGACGGCCGGACGCGCCAACCGGGGTTCTTCAGCGCGATGAGGTCCACCGCGCCGGGCTCGGTCAGCGCCACGGCGCAGCCGCCGAACCCGGCGCCGGTCAGACGCGCGCCGTAGACGCCGGGCATGACCACCAGGCGGCCGACCAGCTCGTCCAGCGCGGACGTCGAGACCTCGAAGTCCTGGGCCAGGCTGACGTGGCTCGCGGTCATGTGCTGGCCGGCGTCCTCGAGGTTGCCCTCCAGCAAGGCGCGCGCGAACCACCGGACCCGGTCGCACTCCGTGACCACGTGCCGGGCCCGGCGGCGAAGGACGGGATCGCGGATCGAGCCGACCGCCTCGACGTCGAGCTGGCCCAGGGGCCCGAGGTGGTACGCGGCGGCCTCGCACTCCGCCCGACGCGCCGAGTAGCCCGAGCGGTCGAGCCTGCGCCGCTCGCCCGAGTGCACCACGACGACCTCCGCGCCTTCGGGCATGGCCACCGGCGCGCTCGCCATGGCCCCGAAGTCGAGGAGCAGCGCGCAGCCGTCGACGCCCCCGGTGACGACCCATTGGTCCATGAGCCCCGTGGGCACCCCGGTGGCCGCCTGTTCGGCGCGCTGGCACGTGCGGGCCATGGTCAGGGGCTCGCCCTCGAACCCCAGGGCCAGGGACAACGCCACCTCCAGCGCGGCGCTCGATCCCAGTCCGGCGCCCACTGGCAGGTTGGTCTCGACCGTGCCTCGACCGCCGGTGAAGGGTCGCACGACCGCGACCACGCCCGCCACGTAGCGGGCCCAGCGGGGCTCGATCGCCTGGAGCTGCGCGGGATCGAGGGGCACGTGGACGTCGACGTCCGCCGGCTCGGGCTCACCGGCGGAGCGAAGCACCACGCGGTACCCCTCCTCGCCGGTGAAGGTGACGACGGTCCCGAGGTCGATCGCCATGGGCAGGGCGAGGCCCTGGTTGTAGTCCGTGTGGTCGCCGATCAGGTTCACCCGTCCGGGGCAGAAGGCCCGGACGGTCCGCTCGGCCTCGGGTGGCATCGGTCGAGCATGGCACGTGCCGCAGCGCCCGGGGTGCCGCTTGACCCGGTGTCCGTGGCCGACCACCATCCGGCCGTGGACCTCGTGCGCGCGGGCGACGTCGAGCTGTGCGCGGACCGGATCGGCACCGCCGGCGATCCCATGATCGTGCTCCTCGCCGGCCACGGCGCGCAGCTCCAGTGGTGGGACGACGCGCTGTGCCGGATGCTCGCCGACGAGGGGTTCGAGGTCGTTCGCTTCGACAACCGAGACGTCGGTGCCTCGACGTGGTTCGAGGACGTGCCCCAGCCCGACGTCGGCGCCGTGCTGCGCGGCGAGCCCTCGCCCATCCCCTACACGCTGTGGGACATGGCCGACGACACCGCGGCGCTGCTCGACGGGCTCGGGGTGGAGCGGGCGCACCTCGTCGGGATGTCGATGGGCGGGATGATCGCGCAGTGCGTCGCCATCGCCCATCGCGACCGGGTGCGGTCGCTGTGCTCGGTCATGTCGACGACGGGCGCGCCGGGTGTCGGCGCGATGGCGCCCGGCACCGTGGAGGAGCTCGCGGCGCTGGCGCGCGCCTATCCCGACCCGGTCGAGTGCGAGGTCGCCACGGCGCGACGCTTCGCGTCGCCGGCCTACCCCTTCGACGAGGCGCGCGTCCGTGCGCGCGCCGTGCGCAGTGCCGAGCGGGCGAATCCGCCGGGCGGGGTGGCCCGCCAGCTGGTGGCCATGCTCGTGTCGGGCGACCGCACGGCCGCACTCGGCGCCCTCGACCTGCCGGCCCTGGTCGTGCACGGCGACGCCGATGCGATGGTCCCGCCCGACGGCGGCCGGGCGACGGCCGAGGCCGTGCCCGGGGCCGAGCTCGTCGTGCTCCCGGGTGTCGCCCACGAGCTGCCTCCGGCCACCTGGCCGACGCTCGTGACCGCTATCGTCGCCCTCGCCAGGCGGACCGACGCCGGGTGAGGACGGCCGGGTCGGGCCCAGGCCGGGTGTGGGCGGCCGGGTGAGCCGCAGGGCACGAGGAGGCGACATGGGTGGTCCGCTCGAGGGAGTGCGCGTGGTGGAGCTTGCCGGGATCGGTCCCGGCCCCTACACCTGCATGCTCCTCGCCGATCTGGGTGCCGAGGTCGTGCGCATCGACCGGGCCACGGGAAGCCGCCCCGCACCGGACGCCGGGCCCCACTGGGACCTCCTCGTCCGCAGCCGCCGCTCCGTGGGCGTCGACCTCAAGAGCCCGGACGGCGTCGAGCTGGTGCTCGACCTCGTGGCCCGGGCGGACGCCCTGGTGGAGGGCTGGCGTCCTGGCGTGGCCGAGCGCCTCGGTCTCGGTCCCGACGACTGCCTGGCTCGCAACCCCCGGCTGGTCTACGGCCGGATGACCGGCTGGGGCCAGGACGGGCCCCTGGCCCTGCGCGCCGGGCACGACATCGACTACATCGCCCTGTCGGGCGCGCTGTGGTCCATCGGCCGCGCCGGTGAGCCGCCGGTGCCGCCGCTCAACCTGGTGGGCGACTTCGGCGGGGGCGGGATGCTCCTGGCGTTCGGCATCGCCGCCGCGCTGGTCGAGGCACAACGCTCCGGGCAGGGGCAGGTCGTCGACGCCGCCATGGTGGACGGCGCCGCGTCGCTCATGACCATGACCCACGCCATGCACCACCTGGGCATGTGGAACGACGATCGGGCGGCCAACATGCTCGACACCGGCGCGCCCTATTACGAGGTGTACGAGACGGCCGACGGCAAGTGGTTCGCCATCGGGGCCATCGAGCCCCAGTTCTACGCCGAGCTCGTCTCGGTCCTGGGCCTGCAGGGCGAGAAGCTGCCCGCCCAGAACGACCGGTCCCAGTGGGGCGCCATGAAGGAGCGGTTCGCGGCCATCTTCCGCACGCGCACACGCGACGAATGGGCGGCCGCCTTCGAGGGCACCGATGCCTGCGGCGCGCCCGTGCTCTCGCCATGGGAGGCGCACGAGCACCCCCACAACGCGGTGCGCGAGACCTTCGTCGAGGTCGCCGGCGTCCGCCAGCCCGCGCCCGTGCCCCGCTTCAGCCGTACTGCGGCGTCCATCTCCCTGCCACCTTCGCCCTCGGGACTCCATGCCGACGAGGTGCTCGGCGACTGGGGCGTGGACGAGGAGCGGATCGCCTCCCTGCGCAAGTCGGGGGCGATCGACTGACGCGGGCCGGCCGGGCGCCGGCCTACAGGTTCACCACCGGGCAGGTCACCGTGCGGGTGATGCCCTCGATGAGCTGGATCTGGCTCACCACCATGCGGCCGAGGTCGTCGACCGAGCCCGCCTCGGCGCGCACGATCACGTCGTAGGGACCGGTGACGTCCTCCGCGGAGGTCACGCCTTCGATCGCGTCCACCTGCTTCGCGACCTGGGCCGCCTTGCCGACCTCCGTCTGGATGAGCACGTACGCGGTCACCGGCATGGTCATCTCCTCCCCTGGCGCGGCCCCGGCTGAGGGCCTGCGGCCATCGTAGTGGTGCCGGAGCGCCGGTGACCGGGCCGTAGCATTGGCCCGGTGCCAGGACGTGGTCGCGAGGTGTCGGCGCGTTTCGGGCGCATGCTCCGGGACTCGTTCGCCGAGCTCCTCGACCAGCGGACCCCCTTCGGTCGCCTGGCCCTCACCCAGGTCCTGGCCACCGCGGGCGACACGCTGCTCACGGTGTCGCTCGCCGGCACCCTCTTCTTCAACATCTCGCCGCACGCCGCCAAGGGCAAGGTCATCCTCTACCTGGCCCTGACCATGGCGCCGTTCGCAGTGGTGGCGCCGCTGCTCGGCCCCGTCATCGACCGCAGCCGCGGCGCCCGGCGCGCCATGGTGGTCTTGTCGGCCCTCGGCCGGGCCGTCATGTGCTTCCTCATGGCCCGGGGGGTGCACAGCCTCCTGCTGTTCCCGGAGGCCTTCGTCATGCTCGTGCTGTCGAAGGTGTACCTCGTGACCAAAGGGGCCATCGTCCCCCTGCTCGCGCGACGCACACCCGGTGGCGAGCCACCTGCGGGGGGCGCCGGGGCGGAGGCGATGGGGGCACCGAGCTCGGCACACGAGGCCGGTGTCGGGGCTGGCGCGGACGCGGCAGAGGGCGCGACCGGCGACCCGGCGGTCCACTACGAGGAGCTGGCCGCCCTCAACGCCCACCTGGGCCTGCTGTCCTCGCTGTCCGCACTGGTGGCCGCGCTCCCGGCTGCGGCCGTCTTGAAGCTCGACGTCCCCATCCCGTTCACCCACACGCACGTGGTCGGCGGCGCGGCCTGGGTGCTCCGGCTCGACATCGTCGTCTTCGCCGCCATGGCGTGGGCCGGGTTGCGGCTCCCGATCGCGCGGGCGCGCGCCGGCGCGCAGCGCCCGTTCGGCCGGGCGCCGGGCATGGCGGGCGCCGTGGCCGAGGCCGGGGGCGGGGCCGAGGGCGGGGCCGCCACCGCCGGAAGGCCCACGCCGGCCGGCGCGCCGGGGGAGGCCGCCTGGCGGAGCCCCCAGCACCACCGGCTGGCGGCCCTGGGCGGGCGCTACGCGGTGCACCCGGAGGTCACGCTCGCCCTCAGCGCCATGTCCCTGTTGCGGGGTGTGGTCGGCTTCCTCACCTTCCTGCTCGCCTTCAGCCTCCGGCGCCTGGACGCGGCGTCGTGGTGGTACGGGGCGGTGCTGGCCGCGTCCCTCGCCGGGTCGGTGGTGGGCGTCCTGCTCGTCCCGCGCGTGCGGCGGTTCTTCGGCGAACAGCAGATGCTCACCGCGTCGGTCTGGCTGGTGGCCGTGCCCGCCAGCGTGGCCGCCGCCGTCGGCGGGCTGGCGGTGCAGGCGGCGCTGGCCTTCGTCCTCGGCTTCGCCGCGGCCGCGGCCAAGCCTGCCTTCGACGCGCTCGTGCAACGCTACGTGCCCACGGACGAGCAGGGTCGGGCGTTCGCGCGCTTCGAGACCCGTCTGCAGCTGGTGTGGGTCGTCGGCTCGCTCGTGGCGGTGGCCACGTCGCTGCCGCTGGCCGCGGGCGACGTCGTCATCGCCGTGATGGCGGGTGTGGTGGCCGTGTCCTACGCCACGGGCCGGCGCGCCCTGGCGCACCGAGCGCCGCCGCGCGCCGGCTGAGCGCCGGTTGAGCGGCGTTCAGCGGCGTTCAGCGCAGTCGCTGCTCGAGCGAGTCGACCTGCGATGCGAGCGCGGCAGGCAACCGGTCGCCGAAGCGTTCGTAGTACTCGCGGATCCCGGGGACCTCCGCGCGCCAGTCCTCGACATCGACGCGCAGGAGCTCCGCCATGTCCTCCTTGGACACCTCGAGCCCCCCGGTGTCGATGGCGCCCGGTGCGGGGACGAAGCCGATGGCCGTCTCCTCGGCCTCCCCGCGCCCCGCGGCCCGCTCGAAGGCCCAAGCGAGCACTCGGGAGTTCTCGCCGTAGCCGGGCCACAGGAACGTGCCGTCGTCGCCCTTGCGGAACCAGTTCACGTAGAAGATCTTGGGCAGCTTGTCGGGGCTGGTGGCGGCGCCGACCGCGAGCCAGTGGGCGAAGTAGTCGGCCATGTTGTAGCCGCAGAAGGGCAGCATGGCGAAGGGGTCACGACGCAGCGTGCCGACGGCCCCGGTGGCGGCGGCGGTCGTCTCCGAGGCGACGATCGACCCGAGGAACACCCCGTGCGCCCAGTCGAAGGACTCGGTCACGAGCGGCACCACGCCGGCGCGGCGCCCGCCGAAGAGGATGGCAGAGATGGGCACGCCGGCGGGGTCGTCCCACTCGGGCGCGCACGCGGGGTTCTGCTCCGCGGGCACCGTGAAGCGGGCGTTGGGGTGCGCCGCAGGGGTCGTGGCGGACGCCGCATCCCAGTCCTGGCCGCGCCAGTCGACGAGATGGGCCGGGGGTTCGCCGTCCATCCCCTCCCACCACACGTCGCCGTCGTCGGTCAGCGCCGTGTTGGTGAAGATGCAGTTGCTGTGGAGGGTCGCCATGGCGTTGGCGTTGGTCTCGGTGCTGGTGCCGGGTGCCACTCCGAAGAACCCGGCCTCCGGGTTGATGGCGTAGAGGCGGCCGTCGGACCCGAATTTCATCCAGCAGATGTCGTCGCCGATGGTCTCCACCTTCCACCCGGGGACGGTGGGCACGAGCATGGCCAGGTTGGTCTTGCCGCACGCCGAGGGGAACGCGCCGGTGACGTAGCGCACCTCGCCGTCGGGCGCGGTCAGCTTCAGGATCAGCATGTGCTCGGCTAGCCAGCCGTCGTCCCGGGCCATGGCCGAGGCGATGCGCAGGGCGAAGCACTTCTTGCCGAGCAGGGCGTTGCCGCCGTAGCCCGAGCCGTAGGACCAGATCTCGCGGGTCTCGGGGAAGTGGACGATGTACTTGTTCTCGGCGTCACATGGCCACGGCACGTCCTGTCGTCCTGCCTCGAGCGGCGCGCCCACGGAGTGCAGGCACGGGACGAAGTCGCCGTCGTCGCCGAGGACGTCGAGGACCTTGGCGCCCATGCGGGTCATGATCCGCATGGAGACGGCCACGTAGGGGGAGTCGGTGATCTCGACGCCGATGTGGGCGATGCGCGAACCGAGGGGGCCCATCGAGAAGGGGACGACGTACATCGTCCTGCCCCGCATCGACCCCCGGTACAGCCCTTCCAGCGTGGCCCGCATCTCGTCGGGGTCCCGCCAGTTGTTGGTGGGCCCCGCGTCGGCCTCGTTCTTGGTGCAGATGAAGGTCCGGTCCTCGACGCGGGCCACGTCGCCGGGGTCGGAGTGGGCCCAGTAGCTGTTGGGCCGCTTGGCCTCGGCCAGGCGGGTGAAGGTCCCGCCCTCGACCAGGAGCTCGCAGAGGCGGTCGTATTCCTCGGCGGACCCGTCGCACCATTCGACCCGGTCGGGGGTGGTGAGGGCGGCCACCTCGTCGACCCAGGCGAGCAGCTTGCGGTTGGCGGTGGGGGGCATCGTGTGCGTGTTCCTTCTCTCTGACGCTGGTGCGCTGGGCTCTGGGTGTTCCTGGGTCACGGCCCGGAGGCGGCCGCGGGTCTCGGGGCAGCCGCCGGCTCCCGCGTCAATGGTAGGCAATACCAAGTGCACCTACCCAATGCCGGCGGCACCGACCGTGGCGCATCGGTGACTGGGGGCGAGTTCGCCGCCATCGACCGCCTCCGACGACGCCTGCCGTCGCCGCCCCCCGGCGAGCTCTGGGTGGGGGACGACGCCGCCGTGGTGACGCCGCAGCCGGGGCCCTTGCTGCTCACCACCGACATGGCCGTCGCCGGCGTCCACGGCGACCTGTCGGTGATCGGGGCCGACGACTTCGGCTGGCGCGCCATGGTCGCGGCCGTGAGCGACGTCGCCGCCATGGGGGGCCGCCCCGGTCACGCCGTGGTCGCCGTGGCCGTCCCGCCCGGCGCCGACCTCGACGCCCTCTACGACGGTCTCGCCGCGGCGGCCTCGGAGCACGGCAGCCCCATCGTCGGGGGCGACCTGACGGCAGGCCCGACGCTGGTGGTGGCGGTGGCCGTGACCGGGTGGCTCCGCGGCCCGGAGCCCGCCGTGCGCCGGGGCGGGGCCGGGCCCGGTGACGCGCTGTTCGTGACCGGTCCCCTCGGGGGCTCTGCGGTCGGCCTCCGGACGCTGCGCGCCCAGGCCGGGGCGGGGGACGGCGCGGCCGCCCCCGTGGCGGCGATCGACGGCGTGGGCGAGGCCCATCGGCGCCCACGGGCCCGCCTGGCCGAGGGGGAGACGGCCCGGCTCGCCGGTGCGTCCGCCATGATCGACGTCTCCGACGGCCTGGCCGCCGACCTCGGGCACCTGGCCGACGAGTCTGGTGTGGGCGTCGTGCTCGACGACGTGCCCTGCGCGCCCGGTGCCACCGTGCTCGACGCGCTCGGCGGGGGGGAGGACTACGAGCTCGTGCTGGCCACGCCCGAGCCCGGGAGGCTGCTCGACGCGTTCGCGGCGGCTGGGCTCCGGCGCCCGGTGCGCATCGGCGTCTGCGTCGAGGATCCCTCGGTGCGGACGCTCGGCGACGAGGCGATACCGGCCGTGGGCTGGGAGCACGAGATCTCCTGACCCCGAGAGCCCTGACTGTGATAGCAAGGTCTCCATCGCGCAGCGAGGGAGGTGCGGTGACGACCAGGGTCTTCTTGCTCGACGACCACGAGGTGGTCCGGCGCGGCCTGCGTGAGCTGTTCGAGGCGGAGAAGGACCTCACCGTGGTCGGCGAAGCCTCGACCGCCGAGGAGGCGATCTCCCGGGTCCCGTCCACCCGACCGGACGTCGCCGTGCTCGACGTTCGGCTTCCCGACGGCGACGGCGTCGAGGTGTGCCGCGACCTCCGGTCGTCCATGCCCGAGCTCAAGTGCCTGATGCTCACCAGCTACGCCGACGACGAGGCCCTGTTCTCCGCCATCCTGGCCGGCGCCAGCGGCTACGTCCTCAAGCAGATCCGGGGGAGCGAGCTGGTGACGGCCGTCCGGCGGGTGGCCGCGGGGGAGTCGCTGCTCGACCCGGCCTTGACCCGGCAGGTGATGGACCGCCTGCGCGGGGAGAAGGTCGAGGACGAGCGGCTGTCGCGACTGACCGCCCAAGAGCGCAACATCCTCGAGCTGATCGCGGAGGGCAAGACCAACCGGCAGATCGCCGAGGAGCTGTACCTGGCCGAGAAGACGGTCAAGAACTACGTGTCGAACCTCTTGTCGAAGATGGGGTTCGCCCGCCGGACGGAGGCGGCGGTGTACGCCGCCCGGCTCTCGGAGCGCCAGCACAAGCCCTAGGCAGGGTCCCCGTCGGCGCCGACCCCGTCCTCGTCGATGTCCAGGACGACCTGGACGACCTCGGAGAACCGGTCGTAGTGACGGCGGTAGCCCGAGTCGCGGAACACGCCGAGCATCCTGGTGTTCTCGGCCAGCGTGTCGGCGACCAGCCGCGTGATCCCCTGCCGGCGCGCCGCCTCGACGAGGCGCTCGAAGAAGACCGTCCCGAGGCGCTTGCCCTGGAGCTCGTCGGTGACCAGGAAGGCGACCTCGGCCTCGGGCGACCCCGGCTCGCGCTCGTAGCGGGCGACCCCGACGATGCGGTCGTCGAGCAGCGCGACCACGGCGTAGCGGTCCACCCCGTCGACGTTGGTGAGCCGGTGGACCTCGGAGTCGGAGAGCCGGGGGTGCGGGCCGAAGTAGCGCAGGATGATGCTCTGGGGGGAGAGGCGGGCGTGGAACGCCACCAGCGCGTCGGCGTCCTCGGGGCGGATCTCGCGGATGCGCACGACCGTGCCGTCTGCCAGCGCGACGTCGTCGCCGGTCATCTTCCCGACGGTACCGGACGCCGGGGCGGGCCCGCCGCCCGGCGCGGGCGTCGGCCGCCGGCTCGGGGCTCGCCGCCGGCTCAGGAGGTGGGGGCGCGCGGTCCGCCGGCCCCGGCGCGCTCCTCGGCGGCCAGGGCGCGGTAGTGGTCACGCCAGATGGCGCGGTACACGGGGATCCACTTGGGGATCGAGCGCAGCCCGGGGATCAGCGGGAGGAAGAAGAGGACGAGGGTCAGGAGCATCATGAGGCTCCAGATGAGCGCGTCCGCGTTCCCCGTGTGCGTGAACGGCCAGACCTGGTACCACATCGTGTAGAGCCAGAGCCATGCCTGCCCGGGGTAGTTCCCCGTCTCGTTCATCATCCCCCACTGGCTCCCGGCGAGGTGCTGTGCGCTGGCCTTGTCGGACAGGTAGGCGCCGTCCGCGATGAACAGGAGTGGCTTGGTGTAGTCGGTGCCGTAGAAGCTCTTGGACGCGAGCAGGGCGTTGTCGAGCGCGCCCGACTGCGCCATGGCCAGGAGGCTGTCCATCATGACGGGCAGCGGCCCGTAGTCGCCCGGTGGCAGCACGATCTGGCCGTTGGTGACGGTGGTGGCGTTGGACAGCGCCTTCTCGTAGTTGGTCGTCCACGTCGACTGCTGCGACGAGGAGGCCGCGTCCCACTGGGCGAGGGCCGCGGCGAGCTGCGGGTCGTGGAGGGCCTGCGTGCGCAGCGGGCCGAGGACGAAGTCGCCGGCGGCGTCGACGGGTGTGCGCACCCCCGCCCACTTCTCGGGGGCGAGGAAGAACACCTTCTGCGCGGCCGGGCCGGGGTTGTAGGGCGGGCCGTACGTCGCCGTCGGGCTGGTGCCGTCGAGCTCCGTCATGGCCGTGGCGACGAAGTCCTGACCGGCGAAGGCGCCGTTGGCCGAGGTGGTGCTGTTGGCCCACTCCTGGATGGTGACCGGATGGTCGTCGGGGGAGGAGAAGATCGCCGCGAGCCCGAGCGTCAGGAGGATGATCACGACCAGGGCGACGACGTACTCCTTGACCAGGTCGTAGGGGACCTTGGGGCCGTCCCAGTCCGCGCTGTCGGGCTGACTCGACGCCTCGGTCAGGGTCGTCGCGCCCGCGGCGCTCACGGTCTGGCCCCGATCCCCGGGCGCGACCCCGCGACGGTGTCCTCCACCGCCCCGGGCGCTCCGCCGCCCTCGCCCGACGCCGGTGTCGCGCCGGCCGGCGTCGGAGTGGTGCCGACCTTGGTGCGCCGATCGTGCGGAAGGGGCCGCACGACGCCGCGATGGCGCACGAGGAGCAGGTGCAGCGCGACGATCACGGCGACCGCGCCCGGCAGCAACAGCACGTGCCAGAGCAGCATCTGCCCGAAGTTCATGACGTTGAAGAACGCGCCGACCCCGACCGAATTCAGGCCGTCCTTGGCCTGGGTCGAGATCCATTGCGAGTCGAAATTCTGCTGTGAGAGGTAGCCGGTGAAGGCGGCGCTGATGGATGCCAGGAAGGAGACGACCCCCGTCATCCAGGTGAGGGTGCGCTTGCCGCGCCACGCGGCCATGAAGAACTTGCCCCACAGGTGCAGGACCATGAAGAAGAAGAAGAGCTCGACGCTCCAGAGATGGATGCTGTTGACGAACAGGCCGAGCTTCGACACGTGCCACCACGACGGGCCCTTGAGGATCAGCACGATGCCGGAGAGCACGATGACGGTGAACGCGGCGAGCGCGGTGACGCCGAAGACGTACACCCACGACGACACGTAGCTGGGCTGGCGATCCGGCAGGAGCTTGCCGGGCGGGAGCGCCCGCACGGCCCAGCCGCGCAGCCGTGCCGTCCACATCCGCTCGTCGCCGGGGAGGGGCGCCACCCCTTCGGCCACGTCGGCGGGTGCGGGGCCGGCGGGTGCGGTGTCCGGTGTGCTCATCGGTTCCGGCGCCCGAGGTGGAAGGGGATCACGACGGCGAGGACGAACACCACCACCATGAGCGCGATGACCACCAGGTTCGCCGCCGAGATCTGTATGAAGCCCCAGTGCAGGTAGTGGCCCGTGTTGTTGAGGTCGATGGCTGACGCGAGCATCACTCGGCATCTTTGCCCGGGGCGGCCCCGGGACCTAGGGACGAAAGTCCACGCGACCGGGGGCCGATTGGCGGCTGCGCGGCCGGTGCGCCGGGGAGTGGTGGGGCGACCGCTCAGGCGGACGCGTCGACGCGATGGCCGATCAGGCGGAGGGGGCGGTGCTGCGCCGGCGCACGGGCTTCGTGACCTTGCCTGCCCGGATGCAGGACGTGCAGACGTGGAGCCGCTTGGGGGTGCCGTCCACCACGGCGCGCACACGCTGGATGTTCGGGTTCCAGCGCCGCTTGGTGCGGCGATGCGAGTGGCTCAGCGACATGCCGAACGACGGGTGCTTTCCACAGACCTCGCAGACGGCAGCCATGACGCGCAGATGCTCCTCGGGAGAACGACGGGACGAGCCCAAAGGTTAGCATCCTCGGCCATGGAGCCGATGGGGACGGTCGGGGCGGCCGACGTCGCGGCGGCCGTCACGACCTTTCGGGACGTGCTGCGCCTGCACCAGGACGCCATCAACCGCCTCAACGTGTACCCGGTCCCCGACGGGGACACGGGGACCAACATGGCGCTCACCATGGAGGCCGTGGTCGCCGAGCTGCCGGGGGCCGACGGCGGGGGGTCGGCTGAGATGGCTGCCGTGTGCAAGGCCATCGCCCACGGCTCGCTCATGGGGGCCAGAGGCAACTCCGGCGTCATCCTGTCCCAGCTCCTGCGGGGTCTGACCGGTGTGCTCGTCGAGCACCAGGAGCTCGGCGGCCCCAGCTTGGCGGCGGCCCTGACGGCCGCCGGCGAGGCGGCCTATCAGGCCGTGCTGCGTCCGGTCGAGGGGACGATCCTGACCGTGGCCCGGGTGGCGGCCGAGGGCGGCCAGCGGGCGGCCGCCGACGGGGGCGGGATCGTGGCCGTGCTCGACGCGGCCCGCCTGGCCGGGGGTGACGCCCTGGCCAAGACCCCCGAGCAGCTGCCCGTCCTGGCCCAGGCAGGCGTTGTGGACGCCGGCGGGACCGGCTACCTGCTCCTGCTCGACGCCTTCCTGGCCGTGACCGACGGCAGGTCCTTGCCCGAGCCGCCCGTCGTCCCGTCGACGGCGCTGGCCGTCGCCGCCGCCGCGCTCCCGCAGCTGGGGTCCTACGGCGCCGCGGGAACTTCGGCCATCCTGCGCTACGAGGTCATGTACCTCCTCGAGGCCCTCGACGACACCATCCCGGCGTTCAAGGACGTGTGGGCCGGGTTGGGCGACTCGATCGTGGTCGTCGGCGGCGAGGGGCTGTGGAACTGCCACATCCACACCAACGACGTGGGGCCCGCCATCGAGGCGGCCCTCGACGCCGGGCGGCCCCGCAACATCCGGGTCACGGACCTGAGCGACCAGGTGGAGGAGGAGCGCTGGGTGCGGGAGGGCGTGTCGGCGCCCGAAGCCGAGCGCCGGGCCGGCCCGCCGCCGCGGACCACCGTCGTGGCGGTCGCCACGGGCGAGGGCATCGGCCGCATCTTCCACTCGCTCGGCGTGCACCACATCGTCCCCGGTGGGCAGTCCATGAACCCGTCGACGGCGCAGATCCTCGAGATGGTCGAGGCCTCCCCGTCGCCGGAGGTGGTCCTGCTCCCGAACAACGACAACATCCACCCCGTGGCCAACCAGGTGTGCGAGCTGGCATCCAAACCGGTGCGGGTGGTGCCGACGAGCGGCGTCGTCGAGGGCTTCGCCGCGTTGCTCGAGTACGACCCTGAAGCCGGGGCGGAGGAGAACGCCCGGACCATGGCCGAATCGGCCCGCCGGGTCGTCGCCGGCGAGGTGGCGCAGGCCGTGCGCGACGCCACCGGCCCGGCAGGCCCCATCGCCGAGGGCGACTGGATGGGGATCTCGCGCGACGGCGTCGAAGTGGTGTGCTCGACCTTGGTGGAGGCCACCTGCAGCCTCCTCGGCAAGCTCCTGCGCGACGAGCACGAGCTGGTGACGCTGATCGAGGGCGAAGGTGCCGGGGCGGCCGAGACCCGCCAGGTGACCGAGTGGATCGCCGAGCACCGTCCGGACCTCGCGGTCGAGGTCCACCACGGCGGGCAGCCCTTCTACCCGTACCTGCTGAGCATCGAGTGACCTTGCCGGGCGTGCTGTGACCGGGTCGCCGGCCACGCCCGACGACGGGGGCCGGACGCTGCGGTTCCTCGCGCAGCAACCGGTCGAGGTGCTCCGGGGCGTGGCGACGCGCCGGGCAGGCGCGCTGGCCGACATGGGTATCGAGTCGGTGCTCGACCTGCTGACCCATTACCCCCGCCGCTACATCGACCGCACCCGCCAGCGGTCGGTGGCCGACATGGTGCCCGGCGAGGAGGCCCTGGTCCTGGCCGCCGTGCGCCGGGTGAGCTCGCGGCGCACGCGCCAGGGTCGCGCCCTGGTGGAGCTCGACGTCCACGACGGCACCGGCACCCTGCGGGTCACCTTCTTCAACCAGTCCTGGCGGGCGCGCCAGCTCCCGGTGGGCAGCGAGGCGCTCTTCTTCGGCAAGCTCGACGCCTACCGGGGCCGGCCGCAGCTGACGAACCCGGTGGTGGACCTGGTCGGCAGCGCGGGGTCGCGCACGGGTCGCCTCGTCCCCGTCTACCCCTCATCCGACAAGGCCGGCGTCACGAGCTGGGACATCGCCGGCTGGGTGGACGAGGCCCTGCGCCGTGCCGGCCGACTGGCCGACCCGTTGCCGGCCCGCTGGCGCGAGCGGCTGGCGCTCGTGGACCGCCACGAGGCCGTCAACCACATCCATCGGCCCGACTCCATGGCCGACAAGGACCAGGCACGCCGCCGACTGGCCTTCGACGAGCTCCTGCGGCTCCAGCTCGAGGTGGTGATGCGCCGCCACGCGCTCGAGCGCGACGCGCAGGGCATCCACCACGTCGTCGAGGCGCCCTTCGGGGCCGAGGACCTCGTCGGTACCTTCGTCGACGGTCTGCCGTTCCCGCTCACCGAGGGGCAGCGCCGCGCCATCGCCGACATCAAGGCGGACATGGCCGGGACCCTGCCGATGCACCGGCTCCTCCAGGGCGACGTGGGTGCGGGGAAGACGGTCGTTGCGCTCGCCGCCCTGCTCGTGGCCGTGCAGGGCGGGCATCAGGGTGCGCTGATGGCACCCACCGAAGTGCTCGCGGAACAGCATCACATGAGCGTCCACGGCCTGCTCGAGGGCCTCGAGGTCCCCGACCACGCGACGCTGACGGGGGCGCGGCCGCTGCGCGTGGCGCTCCTCACCAGCCGGACCCCCGCGTCCGAGCGGACGCGCCTGCTCGACGAGCTCGCCCGCGGCGCGGCGGACATCGTCGTCGGCACGCACGCGCTCCTGACGGAGGGGGTGCGGTTCGCGTCGCTCGGAGCGGTCGTGATCGACGAGCAGCACCGCTTCGGGGTCGAGCAGCGGGCCGCGCTGCGGGCCAAGGGCCGCGAGGGGGGAGGGGCGGACCCCGACCTGCTGGTGATGACGGCCACGCCCATCCCGCGGACGGCGGCGATGGTCGTCTTCGGTGATCTCGACATGACCGTGATCGACGAGCTCCCTGCGGGCCGGACCCCCGTGGTCACGTGCTGGGCGCGCACGGCGCTCGAGGAGCAGGAGGCCTGGCGCCGGGCGCGCGACGAGGTGGCGGCGGGCAGGCGCGCCTACGTCGTGTGCCCGCTCGTCGAGGGATCGGAGCGGGTGGCGGCCAAGTCGGCGACCGAGGAGTACGAGCGGCTCGCCCGAGAGGTGCTGCCCGACCTGCGCCTCGGGCTCCTGCACGGGCAGATGCGCTCGTCCGAGAAGGAGACGGTGATGGCGGCCTTCCGTCGCGGCGACGTGGGGGTGCTGGTCGCCACGACGGTCATCGAGGTGGGGGTCGACGTCCCCGAGGCGACCGTCATGGTGATCGAGGACGCGGACCGCTTCGGGATCGCGCAGCTCCACCAGCTGCGCGGCCGCGTGGGGCGATCGGGCATGGCCTCGTGGTGCTACCTCCTCGGGGAGGACGTGACCCCGGAGGCGGCCACGCGTCTGGGCGCCCTCGAGCGCACCACCGACGGGTTCGAGCTCGCCGACGTCGACATGGCCCTGCGAGGCGAAGGGTCGATCCTCGGGACCCGGCAGAAGGGCCGCAGCGACCTCAAGCTCGCGTCCCTGCGCCAGGGCGACCGCGAGCTGGTGGAGCAGGCTCGCACGGTGGCGGAGGCCCTGTTGGCCGACGACCCAGCGCTGTCGGCGATGCCGCAGCTGGCCGACGAGACCCGCCTGTTCCTCGGCGAGGAGGAGGCGGGCTACCTGTTCAAGAGCTGAAAGCCCTCGGACGCCGACCGGGCCGACGCGGCGGCCTGGCTAGGCTCGTCCGGTGCGCGTCGTGGGAGGCAGCGCCCGGGGGCGTCGGTTGCGGGCCCCCGCCGGCCGGGCCACGCGGCCCACCGCCGACCGGGTGCGCGAGGCCATCTTCGACATGCTCGACACGATGCTCGAGCTCGAGGGGGCCACGGTCGTCGATCTGTTCGCCGGGAGCGGCGCCCTGGGCATCGAGGCGCTCTCGCGGGGGGCGGCGCGGGTCGTCTTCGTCGAGCGTGCCGCGCCGGCGCTGGCTGCGATCCGCGCCAACCTCGAGTCCACGGGACTGGCCGGCGCGCGCGCCGAGGTCGTCCGGGCCGACGCCCTCGGGTGGTCGGCGGGCGCGCAGCACGTCACCCTCGCCCTGGCCGATCCGCCCTACGCGTTCGACGACTGGGCGTCGCTGCTCGCCACGCTCGACGCCGAGCTTGCCGTGCTCGAGTCGGACCGTCCGCTCGAAGTCCCTGTGACCTGGGAGATCGTCCGGCACAAGCGGTACGGGGATACGCTCGTCACGGTCGTCCGTCACGCGCCCGCGGCCGAGGACGGCCGGAGAGACCAGAAAGGGAGCCCGTGACCGTCGCCCTGTTCCCGGGGTCGTTCGACCCCTTCCACAACGGCCACTACGAGGTCGTCGAGCGGGCGGGACGGCTCTTCGACGAGGTGGTCGTGGCCGCGGTCCGCAACCCGCAGAAGGCCGAGCCCCTCTTCAACCTGGCCGAGCGTGAGGACATGCTCCGGGAGGCCCTCGAGGAGCTGACCAACGTCCGTATCGTCTCGGTCTCGACCCTGGTGGTGAACGTGGCCCGCGACGTGGGGGCCACGGCCATCGTCAAGGGGCTGCGGGCCGTGACCGACTTCGAGAACGAGCTCCAGATGGCGCAGATGAACCGCCAGCTCTCGGGCATCGAGACCCTCTTCATCCCGACCAGCTCGACGTCTTCGTTCGTCGCCTCGCGGCTCCTGCGCGAAGTGGCGAAGTACGGCGGCGACGTCTCGGCGTTCGTGCCCAAGTCCGTCGCGGCCCGCCTGGCGGAGAAGTTCGGCCGGTGAGCGACGATCCGTTCGCCGACGCGCTCGACGACGACGCGGAGGCCGAGGCGCATCGCGCGGGGCCCGACGCCGACGCCGACGCCGAGACGCTCATCCGGCATGCCATCGACGAGGTAGCCGGCGCCCGCGCCATGCCGCTGTCCTCCTCGGTCCTCGTGGCCCGTGACGAGCTGGTCGAGCTGCTCCAGCGCGCCCTCGATCGGCTGCCCGACGAGATGCGACAGGCTCGCTGGCTCCTGCGCGAGCGCGACGAGTTCCTGGAGTCCCGCCGACGCGAGGCGGACCAGCTCCTCGAGGAGGTGCGGGCCCAGGCGGAGCGGATGGTGCAGCGGACGGAGATCGTGCGGCAGGCCAATCAGGTGGCCCAGCGCATCCTCGAGGACGCCCGCCAGGAGGCCCGGCGCCTGCGCCACGAGGCCGAGGACTTCTGCGACCAGAAGCTCGCGTCCTTCGAGATCGTGCTGGACCGGACGATGCGGATCGTGCAGTCCGGGCGCGAGAAGCTCCAGGCGACGCCGCCGCCGGAACCCCCCCCGTCGGCGGCGCGCGTGGTCGGCGCCGGGGCAGATGCCGAGGAGTCCCGGTTCTTCGACCAGGACGAGGTCTGAGGGGCCGGGCGTGGCCGGCCACCGCTTCGTCGTCCCCGTCGCCCGCCTCCGCCGCACCGCCGGGGGGAGCTGGGCCGTGCGGCGTTCGGGGCCCATCCCGGACCTGGTGGTGTCGGGCACGGCCGTCCCCGAGGGTGCGGAGGTGACCGCCGACGTCGTCCTCGAGGCCATCGCGGGAGGGATCGCGGTCCACGGCCGGGTCCTCGCCCCGTGGACGGGGACGTGCCGCCGTTGCGCCGCCCCCGTGGGCGGCACCCTCGACGTCGCCGTTCGGGAGCTCTACACCGAGCGCGGCGACGGGGAGGAGACCTACCCCCTCGCCCACGACGAGGTCGACCTCGAGCCGCTGGCACGTGACGCCGTGCTCCTGGAGCTCCCGGTGGCGCCGCTGTGCCGTCCCGACTGTAGGGGACTGTGCCCCGTCTGCGGCGCAGACTGGAACGAAGGACCGTGCAGCTGCGAGGCGCGGCGCGACCCCCGTTGGGCCGCGCTGGACGTCCTTCGGGGGACAGAGCCCGGCGACGGCACGTGACCGACGCCGCGGCGCCGGGGCCGTCCTGGGCCCGCGCCGGCGCGGCCGGTCGGAGGGGCCGTCCTCGAGCGGCTAACGTGGCACGGCCCGCGACCTGAGGTGATCCACGATGGCCGTCCCCAAGAAGAAGACCTCCAAGGCCAAGAGCCGCAGCCGCCGCGCATCCAACTGGGTCCTCGGCAGGCCGGCACGGAGCGTGTGCCCGCAGTGCCAGCAGGCGAAGCTCCCGCACGTCGTGTGCCCGAACTGCGGATGGTACAAGGGCCGCCAGGCCGTCGAGATCGACTAGGGCGGTCGGTCCGGACCGTGCTGGGGGCCTGATGGGCGCCGAGCTCCCCGTCGCCGTGGACGCCATGGGCGGCGACAACGCGCCCGACGAGATCGTCGCGGGAGCGCGCCTGGCCGCCGAGGAGCTCGGGGTGCCGGTGGCGCTGGTCGGGCCGCCGGCGGTCCTCGGCGACGTCGGCGGCCTCCAGGTGTTCCCGGCGGCCGAGGTCATCGGCATGGACGAGGACCCGGCCCAGGGTGTGCGCCGGAAGAAGGACTCCTCCCTGGTCCGAGCGGCGGAGGCCGTTCGCGACGGACGTGCGCTGGCGATGGTCAGCGCGGGCAACACCGGGGCCACCATGGCCAGCGCGCTGTTGCGGATGGGGCGGCTCAAGGGTGTGGTGCGCCCGGCCATCGCCACCCCCATCCCCAACATCGGGTCGCACCCGACGGTCCTGCTCGACGCCGGGGCCAATGCCGAGTGCACGGCGCCGATGCTGGTGCAGTTCGCGCAGATGGGTGCGGCCTACTCGGCGGCGCGCTACGGCGTCGCCGAGCCGACCGTGGTGCTCCTTTCGATCGGCGAGGAGAAGTCGAAGGGGACACCGCTGGTCAAGGACACCCACGCCGCGCTGGCCGCCACACCCGGGATCCGCTTCCTCGGCAATTGCGAGGGACGAGACCTGCTCCGGGGGGTCGCCGACGTCGTGGTGACCGACGGCTTCACCGGCAACGTCGCCCTCAAGACCCTGGAGGGGTCGCTCCGCTTCTTCATGGAGGCGCTCGGCACCGTGTTCGGGGCCGACGAGCAGACCTCGGCGGCAGCCGGCGTCCTCTTGCCCCACCTGGCCCCCTTGGCGGCCGAGTTCGACCCCGAGAACACCGGCGGGGCGATGCTGCTGGGCGTCGACGGCGTGTGCGTGATCAGCCACGGCTCCTCCAGCGCCCGTGCCATCGTCTCGGCGGTGCGGGTGGCCCACGACGTGGCCGCAGGCGGCCTCGTCGAGCGGGTCGCGGAGTCGGTGACCTGACCGCCCGCCGGTCGCGGATCGGCACTCGGAGCGCGGAACTCTTTTGACCTGGGGTTTCCCCCCATCGTGCGGGTCGTCGGCCGTCGCCGGTACCGGAGAAGGGCCGCTGCGACCAGGTAGGATGCCCCCTGAGCCGAGCCGCAGGAGAGCAGGGTGCCCGCAGAGACGCACGTGGAGAAGGGCCCGATGGGCCGGCAGGAGGTCTTCGAGCTGATTCGCGACCAGCTGGCAGACATCCTGGAGATCGAGCCGAACACGATCGGCGAGTCGTCGTCGTTCGCCGAGGACCTCGACGCCGACTCGCTGGCCCTGATCGAGCTGGTCGAGGCCCTGGAGGAGGAGCTCGGGGAGCGCTCCGTGGGGTTCCGGATCGAGGACGAGGACCTCGAGGACCTGCGGACGGTCCGTGACGCGGTCGACTACGTGGTCGCCAAGCTCGAGGTGAGCTGAGACGGGAGGCGGACCGGAGTCCCAGCAGGGCGCCGAGAGCGCCGCACCGGAGGCCGCCGCTGCTCCGGCAGGGCCCGCGCCCGAGGGCGAGGGCCCGGGGCGGGGTCGTCTGTCGTCGCCACCGGCCGACGTCGTGGAGCACCTCGAGGTCAGCCTGGGGCGGCCGTTCGCCGACCCCGGCCTGCTGGCACAGGCCCTGTCGCACCGCTCGTGGTGCGCCGAGGCCGGCGGTGTCCCCTCGAACGAGCGGCTCGAGTTCCTCGGCGACGCCGTGCTCGGGCTGGTTGTCGCCGACCACTGCTACCGGGCGTACCCGGACCTGACCGAGGGGTCGCTGGCCAAGGTGCGGGCCGGCGTGGTGAGCACCCAGGTGCTGGCCGAGGTGGGTGCGGGGCTGGGCGTCGGGCAGGCACTGCGGCTCGGCCGTGGTGAGGCCGCCTCCGGCGGGCGGGAGAAGCCGTCGATCGTCGCCAACGCCGTGGAGGCGATCATCGGCGCCGTCTACCTCGACGGTGGCTGGGGCGAAGCCGCGCAGCTCGTCCTCGAGCTGCTCGGGGACCGGATCGTCGACGCGGCGGCCGGGCCGGGGGCCGAGGACTTCAAGACGAGGCTCCAGGAGGTCGTCATCCGCCGCTTCGGGGAGCTTCCCCGCTACGAGGTGCAAGGCGCAGGGCCCGACCACGCTCGGCGCTACGCCGCCGCCGTGCACGTCGCCGGCGAGCTGCGGGGCACGGGCGAAGGACGCTCGAAGAAGGACGCCGAGCAGGCGGCGGCCCGGTCCGCGTGGAGCCGGCTCGTGGGTGCCGAGGGCGGTGGCCGTGCCTGAGCTGCCCGAAGTCGAGACGATCCGGCGCGACCTGGACAAGGAGGTCGTCGGTCGCCGGATCAAGACCGTGGAGGTGAAGGGCAAGCGGTCGATCCGCCGCCACAAGGACGCCAAGGAGTTCCGGACGCGCCTCGAGGGCCACAAGATCGTCGGGATCCGCAGGGCGGGGAAGTACCTCCTCCTCGAGCTCGACGGCGACGAGGTGCTGGCCGTGCATCTCGGGATGAGCGGTCAGCTGCAGCGGGCCAAGGGCCCGAAGGACCCGGTGGACAAGCACACGCACGTGATCATCACGTTCACCCAGGGCGGCCAGCTCCGCTTCGTCGACCCTCGGACCTTCGGCGAGATGTTCGTGACCACCTCGGGTGCGGTCGAGCAGGAGGTGCCCGAGCTCGCGCACCTCGGGTTCGACCCCGTCGAGGACGTCATGAGCTGGGCGCAGTTCGGCCACCTGCTCGCCGAGCGTCATGGCCAGCTCAAGACGCTGCTCATGGACCAGAAGTTCGTCGCCGGGATCGGCAACATCTATTCGGACGAGATCCTGTTCGCCGCCGGGCTTCGCTACGACCGGATGTCCGACTCGTTGAGCGCGCAGGAGATCCGGAGGCTGTATCGGTCGATGGTCGAGACGCTGAGCGAGGCCATCAAGTACCGCGGCTCGTCGCTGGCCGACGAGCAGTACCGGGACCTCTTCGGCGAGACGGGGGACTTCCAGGGCCAGCACCAGGTCTACGACCGCGCCGGGCAGGCTTGCCGCCGCTGTCGGAACTCGATCGTGCGGGTCAAGGTGAACGGCCGCTCCGCGTTTCTCTGTGAGCACTGCCAGATCTGAGCGCCCCCGACGGCTCCCGTCGGTGGCGCGTGACCATCCCCGAATGCCGCAGGGCGCCGGGTAGGGTGGCGGCCGGTGTTCCTGAAGTCCCTCACGCTCAAGGGGTTCAAGTCCTTCGCGGACCCCGCCACGTTGCAGATGGAACCGGGCGTGACCGTCGTGGTCGGCCCCAACGGCAGCGGAAAGTCCAACGTCGTCGACGCCGTCGCCTGGGTCCTCGGCGCACAGGGCCCCCGGACCGTGCGGTCGCAGAAGATGGAGGACGTCATCTTCGCCGGCTCGACGGACCGTCCCGCGCTGGGACGCGCCGAGGTGTCGCTCACGATCGACAACCGGGCCGGGAGGCTCCCGGGCGGACTGGCCGAGATCACCATCACGAGGACCCTGTTCCGCTCCGGTGAGAGCGAGTACGCAATCAACGGGCAGCCCTGTCGCCTTCTCGACATCCAGGAGCTGCTGTCCGACTCGGGCGTTGGTCGCCAGCAGCACGTCATCGTGAGCCAGGGCCAGCTCGACGCGATCTTGAACGCCCGGCCCGAGGACCGCCGCATGGTCATCGAGGAAGCGGCCGGCGTGCTCAAGCACCGCCGCCGGCGGGAGCGCTCCGAGCGACGGCTCGCCGCGACGGAGGAGAACCTCGAGCGCCTCGGCGACCTGGTGCGCGAGGTGCGGCGCCAGATCCGCCCCCTCGAGCGCCAGGCGGCGGCGGCCCGCTCGCACACCACCCTGGTGGAGGAGCTTCGGACCCTGCGCCTGTTCCTGGTCGGACGCGAGATCGCCCACCTGACCGACCGCCGGGCGACCGCTGGCGCCGAGCGGGACCGGCTGGCCGCCGACGAGGCGGTCCTGCAGAAGATGCTGGGCGAGCTCGACGCCGCCATGGACCTGGCCGCCGCCGAGCTCTCCGCCCGGCGCGAGGAGGATCTCGTCGTCGCGCTGACGCGGGTGCAGAGCCTGGCCGAGCGGTGCCGCGGCCTCGGGGGCGTGCTCGCCGAGCGCCGGCGCTCGTTGGCGCAGGCACTCGACGCCGCCGCCGCGGCCGACGTGGTGTCGTCGCTCGAGTCGGACGCCGCCCGCCTGGCCGCCGGGATCGAGGCGGCCGACGGCGAGTCGGACGCGCTGGCCCCTGGCTGGCGCGCCGTCGAGGAGGCGGAGGCCGAGCTCGCCGACGCGGTCGGGTCCTTCGAGGCCGCCGACGAGGAGGCGGCCGCCCCGCGCGACGGCGAGGAGGCCCTCGCCGTCGCCCGCTCGCAGATCCAGGCACTGACCAACGCCCTCGACAACGAGCGCACGGTCGTCGACCGATTCGAGCAGCGGATCCGCGCCCTGCTGTCCTCGAAGACGTCGCGGGGCGAGGAGGCTGCGGGGGTCGACAGCCAGATCGCCGAGGTCGACGAGCTGCTGCCCGCCCTTGAGGCGCGCGTGGCCGACGCGCACCGGGCGCGTCAGGCGGCCCTTGCCGCCACGGGCCGCGCCGACGAGGCGGCGCGTCGGGCCGAGCGCGACCGCCATCGAGCCGAGGCGCGCGCGGAGGCACTGGCTCGTGCCGTCGAGCAGGCGCGCGGTGCCGGCCGCTCGGAGGCCCTTGCCGGTGTGCCTGGTGTGATCGGCGCGCTCGAGGACCTCGTCGACGTCGACGAGGGGTGGGGCGCCGCCTTTGCCGCCGCCCTGGGTGCCACCGTGCGGGCGGCGGTCGTCGAGGGTGCCCACAACGCCCGCGCCGCGGTGCGGGCCCTGATCGACCACGAGGCGTCGGGGAGCGTCCTCGCGGTGGGACCGGGCGCGCCCGCGACGTCGATGTCGGCGCAGCCGGCCGGATCGGTCCTCCTGCGCCGCCACGTCCACGCGCGGGTGCCCGCCGTGGGCGTGCTCCTCGATCGGCTGCTGGCGAGCGTCGTGGCCGTCCACGGCGGCTGGCGAGCCGCCGTGGAGGTGGCCGTCGACCGACCCGATCTGGTCGTGGTGACCGAGGAAGGCGACCGGTTCTCGAGTCGGGGATGGGTCGTCCATGGCGAGGCCGTGCCGGCGACCGCCGCCGCGGCAGAGGAGGCCCGGGGGCAGGCCGAAGCGGCGGCGGCGGCGGCGAGCGGCGCGCACGAGGCCTTCGAGCGGGCACGTGCCCACGCCGATCGCGCCCATGAGGAGTTGGTCGAGGCCACGCGTGCGCGCGACCGGGCGGCCGACGCGCGACCGGTGCTCGAAGAGACGCAGACGCGTCTGCGTGACGCGCTGGGCGCCATCGACGCAGAGATCGCCGAAGCCATCGAGCACCGCGACGAGGTGGTCGCCCGCCACCAGAGCGGCACCGCGCGCCTGACGGCGTTGCGCGAGGGGCTGCCGCAGCTCGAAGCCGCAGCCGCCGGGGCTGCCGATCGTCTCGCACAGCTCGCCTCGGCGCGCCGGGAGCTCGACGCTCGGCGCGCTCGGGTGTCGGCCATGCGCCGCGACATGGACGTCCGTGCCGCGGGTCTGGCCGAGCGTCGTTCGGTCATGGCCGACCGGCTCGCCGATGTCGAGCGCCGGCTCGCGGGGCACAGCGAGGAACGCGAGCAGGCGATGGCCCGGCGGCGCCGAATCGAGCGTGACGCCCTGGTGGTCGAGCGCCTCTCGGCGACGGTCGAGGGGCATGCGGGGCGACTCGCCGCGCTCGTCTCGCACCTCCAGGAGATGCGGGCCCGCCAGCTCGACGACGTCCGTGCCGGCGGCGAGCGCCTCGACGCGATGCGCCGGGAGCGAACGGAGACCGCCGCTCGCGCCACGGAGGCGCGGGACCGGTTGCAGCGCCTCGAGATCGAGCTGGCCGAGGCGGCGGTCCGCCACGAGGCCGCGGTCGAGGCACTGCGACGGGAGCTCGGCGTCGAGCCCGACGAGGCGCTGGCGGCCCCGTGCCCCGAGCTCGCCGACGGTGTGGACGCCGAGAGCCGCCTGGCCGCGATCGAAACCGAGCTGGCGGCACTGGGGCCCGTCAACCCCCTCGCTCTCGACGAGCTCGGCGCCCTCGAGGAGCGCCATCGCTTCCTCGAGGAGCAGGTCGAGGACGTCCGGCGGGCAAAGCGCGAGCTCCAGCAGGTGATCCGGGCCGTCGACGACGAGATCGTCCGCCTCTTCGCCGAGGCGTTCGCCGACGTCAACGACCACTTCCAGTCGCTGGTCTCGACCCTGTTCCCCGGCGGGACCGGCCGGCTGGCGCTGACCGACACCGAGGACCTGCTCAACACGGGCGTGGAGGTGGAGGCGCGCCCGGCCGGGAAGAACGTGCGCAAGCTCTCGCTGCTCTCCGGTGGCGAGCGCTCGCTCGTGGCCCTGGCCTTCCTCTTCGCCGTGTTCCGGAGCCGGCCCTCGCCCTTCTACCTCATGGACGAGGTCGAGGCCGCGCTGGACGACGTCAACCTTCACCGGTTCCTCGACCTGCTCCACGAGTTCCGCGACGAGGCGCAGCTCATCATCGTGAGCCACCAGAAGCGGACCATGGAGGCGGCGGACGCCCTCTACGGGGTCACGATGGCGCCCGGCGGCTCGTCGCAGGTGGTGAGCCAGAAGGTCCGGCGAGAGACCGACGACGAGGGGGCCTCGGCCGCCGCTGCCGGTCGCTGAGCGAGCCGGGCTCGATGCCTCGGGGCCGTTAGGCTTCCGAGCCCATGGTGGCCCTCTGGATCGTCCTCGCGGTCGCCCTGCTCGCGCTCGTCGTCGGCGGGGTCCTGGTCGTCGGCCGGGCCCGGCGACGCCGGGCCGTGGGGCGACCGGCAGCCCCGACCCCCCCGGCTCGTCCTGCTGCGCCCACCGTGCCTGTCGTCGAGGCTCCGCCTGTCGCCGGCCCCGAGGTTGCCGAGGAAGCACCCCCGGGGGAACCGCTCGTCGAGGCCGCGGCGCCCGAGCTCCGAGCGGGGATGGGCAAGACCCGTGGGCTGCTCTCCGGCTATTGGCGATCGCTTCGGGCGCGCTCCTCGATCGACGCGCAGACGTGGGACGACATCGAGGAGGCGCTGCTGCGGGCCGACGTCGGCGTGGCGACGACCGGAGCGCTGCTCGAGGACCTGCAGACGCGCGTGCGGGGCGGGGAGCTCAGCGGGGCCGACGCGGTCCTCGCCGCCTTGCGGGAGGACCTGCGATCCACCTTGGCCGGTGCCGGCGACGTCGGGCTGCGCTTCGACCCGGGATCGACCAACGTCTGGCTCTTCGTCGGGGTCAACGGCGTGGGCAAGACCACGACCATCGGCAAGGTGGCACGCCGGCAGCGCGCGGCGGGACACTCGGTCCTCCTCGCCGCCGGCGACACCTTCCGGGCCGCAGCGGCACAGCAGCTCGAGACCTGGGGGGAGCGCATCGGCGTGCCCGTGGTGCGTGGTGCCGAGGGGGGTGACCCCAGTGCAGTCGTCTTCGACGCCGTCCAGCGTGCCGCCGCCCGCGGCAACGACCTGGTCCTGGCCGACACGGCAGGGCGGTTGCACACCAAGGTGAACCTGGTCGAGGAGCTCAAGAAGATCCGGCGTGTCGCCGGACGAGAGCCGGGCAACGTCACCGAGGTGCTCCTCGTGCTCGACGCCACCACCGGCCAGAACGGGCTCGCACAAGCACGCCAATTCCTCGACGCCGTGGAGGTCACCGGGGTCGTCCTCACCAAGCTCGACGGCACGGCCAAGGGCGGCATCGTGGTGGCCATCCAGCGTGAGCTCGGGCTGCCGGTGAAGCTCGTGGGCGTGGGCGAGGGGCCTGACGACCTCATCCCCTTCGACCCGGCCGCGTTCGTCGACGCACTGTTCGCCTAGCGGCCCGGTAGCCTTTCCCACCGCATGTTCGACGCCCTTTCCGACCGCCTCGAGGGGATCCTGGGCCGCCTCCGCAGCCGCGGGCGCCTCAGCGACCGCGACATCGAGGAGGCGCTGCGCGAGATCCGGACCGCCCTGCTCGAGGCGGATGTCGACGTGGGCGTGGCCCGGTCGCTCGTCGACGGGATCCGGCTCCGCCTGGTGGGCGAGACGCTGTCGAAGAGCCTCAGTCCGGGTCAGCAGGTCGTCAAGGCCGTCCACGAGGAGCTGATCCGGGTCCTCGGGGGCGAGACGCTCAAGGTCACGTTCGCATCGGCGCCGCCGACCGTGGTCCTGCTCGCCGGTCTCCAGGGTTCGGGGAAGACGACCACCGCGGCGAAGCTCGCTCGCTGGTTCCGCCAGCAGGGCCGCAACCCCATGCTCGTGGGGGCCGACCTCCAGCGGCCGGCCGCGGTGGAGCAGTTGCGGATCCTCGCCGAGCAGGTGGGCGTCCCGATGTACAGCCAGCAGGCCGATCCGGTGGCGGTCGCCCGAACCGGCAAGGAAGAGGCGTCGCGCCTCGGGCGGGACGTGCTCATCGTCGACACCGCCGGGCGGCTGTCGATCGACGAGGAGCTGATGGAGGAGGTCCGCCAGGTCTCCGCGGTCGTGTCTCCGCACTACACGTTCCTGGTCATCGACGCGATGACCGGTCAAGACGCCGTCAGCACGGCGCGCGCCTTCCACGACGCGCTGGAGCTGGACGGTGTGATCCTCACGAAGCTCGACGGCGACGCCCGCGGCGGGGCCGCGCTCAGCGTCAAGGAGACCGTGGGCCGGCCCATCGCGTTCGCGTCGACGGGCGAACGGCTGGCGGACTTCGACCTCTTCCACCCGGACCGGATGGCCAACCGGATCCTCGGCATGGGCGACGCACTGACCCTGATCGAACAGGCCGAGCGTGAATTCGACAAGGGCGTCGCCGAGCAGAGCGCGGCCGCATTGCTCCAGGGCCGGTTCACCCTCGAGGACTTCCTCGCCCAGCTCCAGCAGGTGAAGAAGCTCGGTTCGCTCGGCGGCGTCCTCTCGCTGCTGCCCGGGGTGCCCAAGGAGATGCGCCAGGCCAGTTCCGCCGTCGACGACCGGCAGGTGGGCCAGGTGGAGGCGATCATCCGGTCGATGACCCGCCGGGAGCGCCTGGACCCGTCTTCCATCGACGGTTCCCGCCGGCTGCGCATCGCCAAGGGGAGCGGGACGACGACGCAGGACGTCAACCAGCTCCTGCGGCAGTTCAAGGAGGCCCAGCAGCTCATGCGCTCACCGGGGATGCTCGGCGGGTTGCTCGGCGGCGCCAAGGGCGGCCGCATGGCGCAGGCCCTGTCGGATGCCATGGCCGATGCCCCTGAGCTGGGGGAGAGCGGCCTGGGGGCCGGGGCGAGCCCGTTCGGATCGGCCCGGACGCCGGCCCGGGCCGGTGCCGGCGGCGGCTCGAAGAAGAAGAAGAAGGGTGGCCGGGTCACGCCCAAGGCAGGTGGGCAGGGCCGCGGCCGGTAGCATTGGCTCCTTGCGCGCGTCGCCCGGTGCCGGGCGACGGGCCAGAATGGATGGCTGCGCCGCACGACGGCGACGCCGAGGGCCGTGACGAAGGAAGGTGGAAGAGCGACGTGGCCGTGAAGCTGCGACTCATGCGGATGGGCAAGAAGAAGCAGCCGACCTATCGAGTGGTCGCGGCGGACAGCCGCTCGCCCCGTGACGGTCGCTTCATCGAGATCGTCGGGACCTATGCGCCGCGGGGCAAGTCGACGACAGAGCCGGGCGCCATCGTCGAGATCGACAATGCCAAGGCCCTGAAGTGGCTGCGGCAGGGGGCGAAGCCGACCGAGCGGGTCGAGAAGCTCCTGCGCACCTCGGGCGCATGGGACGAATTCGCTGCCACGGGGGCGAAGTGACCGACCGCGATCTCCAGGCGGTCGAGCCCGACCCGGTCGACGACATGGCCGGCAACCGGGTGGAGGGGGGAACGGCGAGGGCCGTGTTGGACTACATCACGCGAGCCGTCGCCACCGAACCTGACGCCGTCGTGGTCGAGACAGACGACTCGGGCCGCACGGTGCGATTCCGCATCCACGTGGCGCCTGGCGACATGGGTCGCATGATCGGCCGCCGGGGCAGGGTGGCACAGGCGATCCGCACCCTCGTGCGCGTGGCCGGCTCCCGGGACGGGGTGGACACCAACGTCGACTTCGTCGACGACTGACGGCGACGGCGGCGCCGACGCCGCTGCACCTGCCGAGCCCACCGCGCTGCTCGACGTCGGCGCGATCGTCCGGCCCCACGGGCTGCTCGGCGACGTGGTCGTCCATTTCATGTCCAACCGGGCGGAACGGACCGAGGTCGGCGCGACCTTCGTCACCGACCGGGGCACGTTGCGCATCGAAGGGATCCGGCGCAGCGGGCAGCGCTGGGTGGTCCACTTCGCCGGTGTCGACACGGTCGAGGCGGCCGAGACGCTGCGTGGTGTCGTCCTGCGGGCGGCACCCATCGACGACCCGGGTGCGCTCTGGGTCCACGAGCTCGTGGGTGCGGACGTGGTCGACGCGGGCGGCAGGCTCCTCGGCAGGGTGCGGGCGGTCTTCGAGAGCCCGGCCAGCGACTTGCTCGAGCTCGACGGGGGTGGGCTCGTACCCCTTCGCTTCGTCGTCGACCACTCCCCGGGCCGGCTGGTGGTCGACGTGCCCGCCGGCCTGCTCGACTGATCGCCCCAGCCGTGCGCATCGACGTCTTCACGATCTTCCCTGACCTGCTCGAGCAGTTCTGCGCGGGCTCGTTGCTCGGTCGCGCCAGGCAGGGCGAGCTCCTGGACCTGCGGGTACACGACCTGCGTTCGGCCGCGCAGGACCCGCGGCGCTCGGTCGACGACGCCCCCTTCGGCGGTGGCGCGGGCATGGTCCTCGCGCCGGGTCCGGTCTTCGGCGCGGTCGAGGCGGTGAACCCGCCACGGCCCCTGTTCCTGCTCGGGCCCGGCGGCCGCCGCCTCGATCAGAGCGTCGTGCGGGAGCTCGCGAACGTCGGAGCGGCTGGGGGATTCTCGCTGCTGTGCGGACGCTACGAAGGGGTGGACCAGCGGGTGGCCGACCACCTGGTGGACGGCGAGCTCTCGATCGGGGACTACGTGCTCGCCGGCGGCGAGCTCGCCGCCCTGGTCGTGATCGAGGCCGTGGCCCGGCTCGTCCCCGGCGTCATGGGCAACGCCGAGTCGGGTGTCGACGAGAGCTTCGCCGAGGGGCTCCTGGAGTACCCGCAGTACACCCGACCCGCGGTGTTCCGCGGGTGGGAGGTTCCCGAGGTCCTGCGCAGCGGGGACCACGGTCGGGTCGAGGAGTGGCGACGGGCCACTGCGCTGCGCCGGACGATGGAGCGCCGGCCGGATCTCGTCGAGGCTCGTGGCGGGCTGACGGCCGAGGAGCGGGAGCTCCTGGAGCGCTGGCCGGAACCCTGAGGGGCGCGACCCTCCCATCTCGGCGGTGGGACCGTGACGGAGGGTGGCGCACCCTTCGCGAGATGCGCGCTGGAGGAGGCAGCGGCTAACCTGGCGTGTTCCGAAGGGCGCCCTGCGGCCGCGTCCGCCGTGACGGCGCCCCCG
The DNA here is from genome assembly GCA_035623275.1 of Acidimicrobiales bacterium. GTDB lineage: Bacteria > Actinomycetota > Acidimicrobiia > Acidimicrobiales > UBA8190 > DASPTT01. The sequence goes on along the minus strand of DASPTT010000080.1, from coordinate 22,350 downwards.
GGGACCGAGCTGCGAAGGGATGCCCTCCATGAACCCGACCGACATCGTCGACCGCGAAAGCCTGCGCGACGACGTCCCCGAATTCCGGCCCGGTGATTCGCTGAAGGTCCACGTCCGGGTCGTCGAGGGCAACCGTGAGCGGATCCAGGTGTTCCAGGGTGCGGTCATCCGTCGCCAGGGAACGGGTGCCAGAGAGACCTTCACCGTGCGCAAGGTCAGCTTCGGCGTCGGCGTCGAGCGGACCTTCCCCGTGCACTCGCCGATCATCTCCAAGATCGAGGTCGTCAGCCGGGGTGACGTTCGCCGGGCGAAGCTGTACTACCTGCGCGGGCGGATCGGCAAGGCGGCCAAGATCCCGGAGAAGCGCACCGCACGCTCGTGACGCGGGAGTCGCGACCATGAGCGAAGAAGATCTCGAACGATACGAAGCCGAGATCGAGCTCGCCCTGGTCCAGGAGTACCGCACCGTCCTTCCGCTGTTCCGGTACGTGGTGGAGACGGAGCGCCGGTTCTACCTGGCCAACGAGGTCGAGATGACGGTGCGCGAGGGCACGCCGGCCTGTGTGGAGCTCGAGCTTTCCGATGCCTGGGTGTGGGACATGTACCGCCCGGCGCGATTCGTTCCGAACGTGAAGGTGATCACCTTCCGCGACGTGAACATCGAACGCCTACCCGAACTCGACACCTGAGCCGTGGGCGCCGATCGGCGGCGCATGCTCGGGCTCCGCGGCGAGGACGCCGTGGCACGCTGGTACGAGGGCGCCGGCTACCTCGTCCTTGCCCGCAACTGGCGCTGCCAGGACGGCGAGATCGACCTCGTCGCACTGTCGCCCACCGGCGTCGTCGCCATCTGCGAGGTCAAGACGCGATCGACCAGCACGTTCGGCTCCCCGTTCGAGGCTGTCACCATCTCGAAGCAACGCCGGCTGCGGCGTCTCGCGGCGCGATGGCTGGCGTCCCGGCCTCCGGGTGACCGGACCATGGTGACGATCCGCTTCGACGTGGCCGGGGTGATGGCCGGGCCGGCTGGCGACCTGGTCGTCGACCTGGTCGAGGAAGCGTTCTGACCCGGGCCGTAGCGTGTGAGGTCGCTATGGTGGCGGCCGTGAGCACCGACACGATCCTGGTCGAGTCCGACGGCGGCGTGGTCACGGTCACCCTGAACCGCCCCGAACGCAAGAACGCCGGGAACGGTCTGATGTGGCAGGAGCTACGCGCCCTCTTCGACCAGGTGGCCCACGATCCTGGCGCACGGGTCCTCGTGGTCACCGGCGCAGGCGGGGCGTTCTGCTCGGGCGCCGACATCGCCGATCCCAAGGGCGTGAGCGGCAACCCGTCCGACCCGCACCTGGTCCGGATGCAGTTCTTCGGCGAGGTGATGCTGGCGTTGCACGATCTCCCGAAGCCGACGATCGCCAAGGTGCGGGGGATCGCCGCGGGCGCGGGGATGAGCCTCGCTCTGGGATGCGACCTCGTCGTGGCGTCCGACACCGCCCGGTTCTCCGAGATCTTCGCCAAGCGCGGGTTGTCGGTCGACGGCGGTTCGTCCTGGCTCCTGCCCAGGCTCGTCGGGCTGCACCGGGCGAAGGAGATCGCGTACTTCGCGGACATCTTGTCCGCCGACGAGGCCGCCGCCTTCGGCCTGGTCAACCGGGTGGTGCCCGACGACGACCTCGACGAGTTCGTCGAAGGGTGGGCCAGACGGCTCGCGGCCGGCCCGCCGCTGGCGCTGCGGATGACGAAGCGCCTGCTCAACAACGGGATGTTGGTGACGATGGCGCAGGCGCTCGAAGACGAGGCCCGCTGCCAGACGGTGAACTTCTACAGCGAGGACACCGCCGAGGCGATGCGTGCCTTCGCCGAGAAGCGGGACCCGGAGTTCCACGGCCGCTAGACGCCTTTCCGTCCTTTGGCTCGGGGTCTCGGGGCGTTCGCGCGGGGACTAATTGCGCCTCGCGTTCGCGCGTAGCTAGCGCGACGCGCAATTGGTGGCTCGACGGCTCGCGCCACCCCGTGTCGGTCCAGGGTCGGTCCCTCCTCGGCGCGGCCGCGTTGGCGCTGGTCAGCGCCCGTGTCACACCCCTCGCGTACCCTGGCGTCGTTCGTCAGGAGCCGGGCAACCGGCGGCCCGACCCGTTACTGGGCGTCGTGCCTCATCCGCACGCGCCGACCAGCCGAGGTCCGCCGTGCTTGCTCGCATACCTTCCGCCATGCTGACCGGCGTCGACGGGCGCTCCATCGACGTCGAGGTCCACCTGGCACCCGGCCTTCCGGGCTTCACCATCGTCGGCCTCCCCGATGCCGCCGTCCGCGAGGCACGCGACCGGGTCCGCGCCGCGGTGCTCTCGAGTGGCTACCGATGGGCCACGGGCAGGCTGACGGTCAACTTGGCACCGTCCGGCTTGCGAAAAGCCGGAGCCGGGCTCGATCTGGCGATCGGGATCGCCGTCCTCGTCGTCGCCGGGGTGGTCAGCGCCGAGGCGGTGGAACGGATTGCGTTCGTCGGCGAGCTGGGCCTCGACGGGTCGGTCCGGGCCGTTCCCGGGATCGTGTCGCTGGCCGCCGCCCTGGCGGGCCACGAGGCGGTCGTCGTCCCCGCGGCATGCGGTGCGGAGGCCGAGCTGGTTGTGGGGGACAGGGCGCGACCGGTGGCGAGCCTGGGCGACGTCGTGCGAGCCCTGGCCGGCGAGGCACCGTGGCCGTCGACGGCCCCGGTGGCCGACACGCCCGAGCATCCCGCGCCGGTGCCCGACCTTGCGGACGTCCGAGGCCAGGCCGTGGGCCGGCGAGCCCTGGAGGTGGCGGCCGCCGGTGGCCATCACCTGCTCCTCGTCGGTCCCCCCGGGTCGGGCAAGACCATGCTCGCCGGCCGACTTCCCGGATTGCTGCCGCCGCTGGATGCGACGGAATCGCTGGAGGTCACCAGGGTGCACTCCGCGGCCGGGGTTGCCCTCGATGGCGGCGGCCTCGCCCTCCGCCCTCCATTTCGCGCGCCGCATCACAGCGCCACGGACGTGTCGCTGATCGGTGGGGGAACCGCATGGCTCCGGCCGGGCGAGATCAGCCTGGCCCACAACGGCGTGCTGTTCCTCGACGAGCTCGGCGAATTCGCGGCAGCCACGTTGGACCTGCTGCGCCAGCCCCTCGAGGAGGGCGTCGTACGCATCCGCCGGTCGCGGGCCGCGGTCGACATGCCCTCCCGGTTCCTGCTGGTCGGCGCTATGAACCCCTGCCCGTGCGGCGAAGGCAGCGTGGAGGGTGCGTGCCGCTGCAGCGACGTCGCCCGGGCGCGTTACGCGCGACGACTCTCGGCACCGCTGCTCGACCGATTCGACCTCGCGGTCTCCTTGGCGCGTCCCGAGGTCGGCCAGCTTCTCGACGGCCCGCCGGGGGAGGCGTCGGCGCCGGTCGCCCAGCGGGTCGCCAAGGCCCGTGTCCTGGCCCGCCGGCGAGGTGTGTCCTGCAACGCGGCCATCCCGAGCTCGCTTCTGGACCAGCTGGCCCCTTTGTCGTCCGAGGCCAGGAGCCTGTTGGAGCGCCGACTGCGCGGCGGCATCCTCACCGCGCGCGGCCTGCACCGGATCCGGAGGGTGGCGCGCACCGTGGCCGATCTCGACGGATGCGGACCGCTGATCGGCGCTCGCCACGTCGCGGAGGCTCTGCAGCTGCGGGCCGCCCGACGTGCCCTAGGCGTGGCTTCGGGCTGAGGGTCGTCGTGAACGAGCCCTCCGACGCCGAGGACGCCTATGCGATGGCACTCGCGTCGTTCGGCGTGTCGCCGGGAAGGTTGCGGACGCTTCTCCGGGGGTTCACGCCGGCCGAGGCCTGGCAGGCCCTCGCCGCCGGAAGGCATCCTGGCGACGCTGACGCCGCGCTGCGGTCCAAGGCGACCGAGGACGCACTTGTCCGCGCCTTCCGGGCCAGGGCCGGCTCACCCGTCGAGGTGAAGATCCTGGGCGGGCGCGGCTACCCGCGTTTCCTCGCGGCCGACCCGGATCCCCCGGCAGTGCTCTTCGTGCTGGGTGAGCTCGATGGGCTCGAGAACCGGCCACGCGTGGCGGTGGTGGGTACCCGCAGCGCTACGCCCACCGGGCTGGGGATCGCCGAGGAGGTCGGTGCCTCGCTTTCGTCGGCCGGGGTCAGCGTCGTGTCGGGCCTGGCCAGGGGCATCGACTCGGCGGCGCACCTCGGATCGTTGCGGACCGGCGGTGCGCCCGCCATCGCAGTGCTCGGGACGGCGCTCGACGCCACCGCGCCGCCGGCCCAGCTCTCGCTGCGCCGCGAAGTGGCGGCGAGCGGTGTGGTGCTCTCCGAGCTCCCTCCCGGCGTTGCCGGTGCCCGGTGGTGGTTCGCGGTTCGCAACCGGGTCATGGCCGCCCTGGCGCACGTGGTCGTGGTGGTGGAGGCGCATGCGACCGGGGGCGCGCTCCACACGGTGCGCGCCGCGCGCCGTCGTGGGGTGCCCGTTGCCGCGGTGCCCGGCTCGGTCCGGAGCCCGGCGTCGGCCGGCGCCAACGCGTTGCTCGTCGAGGGTGCGTCCCCGGTCCGTCATGCCGACGACGTCCTCGACCTCCTCGGCGCCGTGGTCGCCGGCCTTTCCGGGGTCGCGTGGCCGAGACGTGCCGACGACGCGACACGGGCCCGCGGGCGGACCCCGGACCCTCGTCTGTCGGCGGAGGAACTGGCCGTCCGTCGGGCACTGGACCAGGACCCGGTCAGTCTCGACGTGGTGGTCCTGCGGACGGGCATGCCGCTGGGTGAGGTCGCCCTCGCCCTGGAGCGCCTGGCGGACGCCGGTCAAGCCGTCGAAGCCCACGGTTGGTGGGCCCGGCCGCACCGGTGACCCCGCGTTGCCCCCGCCCCCTCGAGTGGGGGAGGCTGTGCGACGAACGAAGGGAGCTGGCGATGGCCATCACCGAGGACCGGAGCACGATGCAGGAGCACGCGGCCGCCATCGTGAAGGGTGTGCGAAGCACGTTCGACTCAGGCCGCACCCGCGACATCGCATGGCGCCAGCGCCAGCTGGCCGGGCTCGTCGAGATGCTCGAGGAGCACGAGGAGGCGTTCCTCGACGCCATGGCTGCGGATCTCGGTCGCCCGCGCTTCGAGGGGTGGATGGCGGATCTTCGGGTGACCCTGCGCGACGCGAACGAGCTGCGCAGGAACCTGCGATCATGGGCCCGCGACGAGCGGGTCCGTCCTCCCTGGCAGCTGCTCGGGACCCGGAACCGGATCGTGCGCGAGCCCCTGGGCGCCGTGCTGGTCATCGCCCCGTGGAACTACCCCATCCATTTGCTCGTCTCGCCCCTGGCCGCGGCCCTCGCGGCCGGCAACACCGCGGTCGTCAAGCCCTCAGAGGTCACGCCGACGGTGTCGGGCGCCTTGGCCAGGTACATCCCCATGCACGTCGACCCCGAGGCGGTCGCCGTCGTCGAGGGGGGCGTCCCGGAGACCCAGGCACTGCTCACCCAGCGCTTCGATCGCATCTTCTACACGGGCAACGGCCACGTCGGACGCCAGATCGCCGAGGCGGCGGCCCGTCACCTGACCCCGGTGACCCTGGAGCTCGGTGGCAAGAGCCCGGTGATCGTGGACCGCGACGCAAACCTCGACAGCGCCGCCCGCCGCATCGTGTGGGGCAAGTTCCTCAACGCCGGCCAGACGTGCGTCGCCCCCGACTACGTCCTGGCCCACGAATCGGTCCACGATGCCCTTGTGGACAAGCTCGCGTCGACGATCAGGGAGCGCTACGGCGACGACCCGCGCACGAGCGACTCCTTCGGGCGGATCGTCAACGAGCGTCATGCGCTTCGCCTCCAGGGGCTGCTCGCCGCCGGCGGGTTCAAGGCGGTGGCCTGCGGCGGCGACGTCGACGCCGGCGCCCGCTACGTCGCGCCAACGGTGCTCGCCGGTGTGGACCCCGACGCGGCGGTCATGGGGGAGGAGATCTTCGGCCCGATCCTGCCCGTGCTTCCCGTGCGCGACGTGGACGAGGCCATCGCCTACGTGAACGGCCACGACAAGCCGCTGGCCCTGTACGTGTTCACCGGATCGAGCCGCACCGCGGACCACGTCCTCCGGCAGACCTCCTCGGGTGGCGCCTGCGTGAACGAGGTGGTGAGTCACGTCCTTCCTGCCGCGCTCCCGTTCGGCGGTGTCGGGCCGTCGGGTACGGGCGCATATCACGGCCGGTGGGGCTTCGAGGAGTTCAGTCACCGCAAGGCGGTCATGGACCGGCCGACCTGGCTCGAGTTGGCGATGATGTACGCCCCCTACACCGCCTTGAAGGAAAGGATCGTGCGTCGCCTCTTCTAGGTCGCTCAGGGCGCCGGGAAGACCCCTTGCTGCCAGCGGATCGGGCCCACGCCGGGGGCCGGCGGTGCCGACAACGCGGGCGCGCCGCAGGCATTCCCGCTGACGGCCACGCCGTACCAGGTGCTCCCGCCGGAGCGCCATGCCAGCCAGCATGTGCCGGTCGCCGAGCGCACGGCCATGGCCACACCACCACCGCCGGGCGACACGCTGACGACCGAAGCCGCCGTCGAGGGTCCGGAGACGAACGCGAGCCCACGCGCCTGCCCGCTCAGAGCGGCCGGGCCGATCTGCCCGTAGTCGCCCGTCGAGGCTGCGACCTCGTCGGCCAGCGACAGGGCGGCGCCGAGGTTCTGTCGGGCCACCGAGTCGGCCGCCTCGGCCACGATGCCCCCGGCTCCCGAAGGCGATCCCCCCGAGGCGGCGCTCGAGGACCCGTTCGAGGACCCGCTCGAGGACCCGCTCGACGACCCGCTCGACGAACCGGTGACGCCCAGCCCCGGGGTCGAGGTCGTGTCGCCGTTCAAGGCGACCACGGCGAAGACGGCCAGGAGACCGACGACGAGCAGCGAGACCAGGAGGCTCACCAGCGCGAGGCCGGCCGTCTCCGGGGCTTCCTCCTCACCTCGTGCGACGAGGCGTGCGCGCATCGACCTCCTCCGGCACCGGGGCACAGCGTGGAACCGGACGTGGTCAACCGTAACCGCGGGCGGTGCAGCGGCGGAGCCGGCGGACCCGTCGACCACAACGGCGGACGGGAACCATGCAGCTGATCGTGGACGGGATGAACGTGATCGGCTCGCGCCCGGACGGCTGGTGGCGGGATCGGCCCGCGGCGCAGCGGGCACTGGTCCGCACGATCGAGGCCGCCGGTGCGACCCGCCTCGGGGGCGCGTGCACGGTCGTCTTCGACGGCCGCCCCGTGGACCTCGACGACGGCGAGGTCGAGGTCTGCTTCGCCCCCGGCGGCCCGAACGCGGCGGACGACGTGATCGCCGCCTTGGTCGAGGCCAGCGACGAGCCCGGTCAGCTGATGGTCGTGACCTCCGACACCGCCCTGGCCGCCCGGGTCCGCGCCGCCGGCGCGCAGGTGGAGGCCGCGACGGCATTTCGCCGTCGCTTGGGCGAGGACCACCGCCGCTAGCGTGACGGCCATGGCACTCGTCACCCGCTTCGGCCTGCAGATCCCGAGCTTCACCTATCCCGAATCCGCCCGCGCCGGCGGGGAACCCGGCCTCTTCGAGCAGGTCGCCACCATCGCCACCACCGCGGAGGAGGCCGGCTTCGATTCGCTCTGGGTGATGGACCACCTGTTCCAGATCCCCATGGTGGGCACGCTCGACGAGCCGATGTTCGAGTCCTACACGCTGCTCGGGGCGCTGGCCGCGCGAACCCGCCGTGCGCGGCTCGGCGCCATGGTCACCGGCGTCACGTACCGGAACCCCGCGCTCCTGGCCAAGCAGGTCACCGCCATCGACGTGATCTCGCGTGGCCGTGCCGTGCTCGGCATCGGTGCCGCCTGGTTCGACACCGAGCACCAGGGCCTCGGCTTCGCCTTCCCACCGCTCTCCGAGCGCTTCGAGCGGCTCGAGGAAGCCCTTCGGATCTGCCGGGCGATGTTCACGGAGGACGCGCCGAGCTTCGAAGGTCACCACTACCGGATCGACCGTGCCGTCAACCGTCCCCGGCCGGTCCAGGCCGGAGGGCCGCCGATCCTCGTCGGCGGGTCGGGCGAGCGCAAGACGCTGCGGCTGGTGGCCCGCTATGCGGACGCCTGCAATCTCTTCGGCAGTGTCGAGGAGATCCGCCACAAGCTCGACGTGCTTCGGCGTCACTGCGACGACGCGGGGCGCGACTACGACGTCATCACCAAGACCAAGCTGGCCACCCTGATCATCGCGTCGTCGGCGGCCGAGGTGGACCGCCTGGTCGCCGACACCGCCGCCCGCCGTGGCGTCGACCCCGACGTCGTCCGGGCGTTCGTCGTGGCCGGCGACCCCGACGCGGTGGTGGCCCAGGTCGCGCAACACCTCGACGCCGGGCTCGACGGCATGGTCTTCAACATGCAGGACGCGTACGACCTCGACCACTTGCGGCTTGCCGGCAAGACCCTCACCGAGGCGTTCGGATCACGCGACGACTAACCGGCGATCACCTCGCGGAAGTCGACGGCAGCTCGTCCGAGCACCTCCGCCACTGCCGGGTTGACCACCGCACCCGCTGCCGTGGTGATGCCCTCGGCCAGCCCGGGGGCCGTCTCGACCGCGTGTCGGACCCCGTGGTCGGCCAGGGCCAGCACGTATGGGAAGGTGGCGTTGGTCAACGCGTAGGTGGAGGTGTTGGGGACCGCGGCGGGGATGTTGCCGACGCCGTAGTGCAGGACGTCGTGGCGGAGGACGATCGGGTGCTCGTGTGTCGTCTCCACGGTCGTGGCCACGCAGCCACCCTGGTCCACGGCCACGTCGACGATCACCGAACCGGGCTTCATCGTGGCCACCATCTCCTCGGTCACGATGACCGGCGCCTTGGCCCCCGGTACGAGGACGGCGCCGATGACGAGGTCGGCCTCGGCCAGGGATCGCTCGATGACGCCCCGGTTGGAGGCGAGTGTCATGATCCGGCCCCGGTGGATCTGGTCCACCAGCCGCAACCGGTCGAGGTTCCGGTCGATCAGGATCACCTCGGCCTCCATGCCCTGAGCGATCCACGCGGCATTGGAGCCGACCGTACCGGCACCGAGCACGACGACACGCGCCGGGCGGACGCCGGGCGCGCCGCCGAGGAGGACGCCGCGACCACCGTGGCCTCGCTCCAGGAAATGGGCGCCGATCTGGGGCGCCAGCCGCCCCGCCACCTCGCTCATGGGGGCGAGCAGGGGGAGGGCCCCGGACGCGTCCCGCACCGTCTCGTAGGCGATGGCCGTGGTCCCGCTCTGCAGGAGCATGTGGGCGAGACCGGGATAGGCGGCGATGTGGAGGTAGCCGAAGAGGACCAGGTCCCTGCGAAGGAAGCCGCCCTCGGACACCTGGGGCTCCTTGACCTTGAGGACGAGCTGCGCGCTCCACGCGCCGGCCGTGTCGACGAGCTCGGCACCGCCGGCGAGGAAGTCGGCATCGGTGATCGACGAGCCAGAACCCGCACCGTTCTCGACCAGGACGCGATGCCCATGGGCGACCAGCTCGCGTGCCCCGTCGGGGGTGAGGGCCACGCGGTTCTCCCCGGGCTTGACCTCCGCGGGCACGCCGACGATCACGGGGGCGACGCTAGTGCGCCCCGGCGCGGTCGTCGGCCCGTCGACTTGCCGGGATCGGCTTTCGTGGCCCCGCGCCCCGTGCGATCGGCCATCGGGCGATCCGATGCGGCGATTCGGGCGCATAGCCGAGCGGGCTAGGTTACGAGGTGGGCGCAGGCGTGACGAGGTGAGCCGGTGAGCACGGTACGCATCGAGACCGATTCCATGGGGCCGATCGAGGTTCCCGGCGACCGCTATTGGGGTGCACAGACGGCCCGGTCGTTGGTCCACTTTCCGATCGGCGGCGACACCATGCCCCGCCCGCTGATCCGGGCCATCGGCATCCTCAAGGACGCGGCTGCGCAGACCAACGTCGAGCTGGGCAAGCTCGACCCAGCGCTCGGGCACCTGATCGAGCAGGCGGCGAAGGAGGTCACGGACGGCCGGCTCGACGACCACTTCCCGCTGCGGATCTGGCAGACGGGGAGCGGCACGCAGACCAACATGAACGCCAACGAGGTCATCGCCAACCGGGCCATCGAGCTGGCGGGCGGCGAGCTCGGCTCGAAATCGCCGGTGCACCCGAACGACCACGTCAACATGTCTCAGTCGTCCAACGACACGTTCCCCACGGCCATGCACATCGCCGCGGCGGAGCAGCTCGTGCACCGCCTGCTCCCCTCGGTGCGGCGCCTGCGCGACGCGCTCGCGGCCAAGGCAGGGGTGTTCGAGGACATCGTCAAGATCGGCAGGACCCATCTGATGGACGCCGTGCCCCTGACCCTCGGCCAGGAGTTCTCGGGCTACGTGGCCCAGCTCGACGCCGACGTGGCCCGCATCGACGCCGACCTGCCGGGGCTCTTCGAGCTCGCGCTCGGCGGCACGGCGGTGGGGACGGGCCTCAACACGCATCCCGAGTTCGGCGAGCGCAGCGCGGCCCACATCGCCGAGATCACCGGCCTGCCCTTTGTGTCCGCACCGAACAAGTTCGCCGCGCTCGCCGCCCACGACGCCCTCGTCCACGCCAGTGGGTCGCTGCGGACGCTGGCGGTGTCGCTCATGAAGATCGCCGACGACATCCGTTGGCTCGGATCCGGGCCCCGCAGCGGCCTCGGCGAGCTCGTCCTGCCGCCGAACGAGCCCGGGTCCTCGATCATGCCGGGCAAGGTGAACCCGACGCAGTGCGAGGCGATGATCATGGTGTGCATCCAGGTCATGGGGAACGACACCGCCGTGGCGGTCGCCGGGAGCCGGGGCAACCTCGAGCTCAACGTCTGTAAGCCGGTCATCATCCACAACGTGCTGCACTCGATCTTGCTGCTGACCGACGCGTGCACGACGTTCCGGGAGTTCGCCGTGGACGGCCTCGAGCCCGACGTCGACCGCATCCAGGAGCACCTGGCCAACTCCCTCATGCTCGTCACCGCGCTCAACCCGATCATCGGCTACGACAAGGCGGCCGACGTGGCCAAGAAGGCGCACAAGGACAAGACGACGCTCCGGGAGGCGGCGCTCGCACTGGGATACCTCTCTGCCGAGGAATTCGACAGCGCGGTGCGCCCCGAGGACATGATCCATCCCTGAGACGATGGGCATCCTCGACCCAGCGGCCGTCGACGCCGGGCTGGCCGGCTCGGCCTGGGAGCGCCAGGGCGACGAGATCGTCCGGCGGTGGAAGGGCCGGGACTTCGCCGCCGCCATGGTGTTCGTGAACCACGTCGCCTCGCTGGCCGAGGAGATGGGTCACCACCCCGACATCGACATCCGCTGGAACGAGGTCACGCTGCGCCTCACGACGCACGACGCCGGGGGGCTCACGGCGGCGGACCTGGCGCTGGCGCGCCGCATCGACGCCTCGGCGTGAGGCACTACGTCCCGGCGCAGGACCTCGGGGGGCGGCCGCACCTGATCGTGGACGGGGCGCCCAGACCGGGGACCGTCTGCACGCTGTCGCACTGGCCTCGCACCCCGACCCCCGATGCGCTGCGAGCGGACCTCTCCGCCGAGATCGCACTGCGCGCGCTGGAGCGCCCGGACCTCGTGCCCGACGTGGACGCCGTGTCCATCGACCACTACGACGAGGACGGGCTCGTCGCCCTCGCGTTCCTCACGGTGGAGGGCCTGGCCGCGGCGCACGCCGGGCTGCTGGTCGAAGCGGCGCGTGTCGGCGATTTCGGGGTGGTGACCGGCCGGGCCGGCGCGCTCGTCTCGTTCGCCCTGGCCGCGGTGGCCGATCCCGAGCGCTCGCCGCTCGACGCGCTCCGAGGCGCGCATCGTCCGACCGACTGGCTCGAGGTGTGCTCCACCGCCGCCCGGGCTGCGCTGGCGTTGCTCCCGGGCATCGCCGAGCATCCGGAGGACCACGAGGCCCTCTGGGGCCGCGAGGCTCGGGCCTACGACGCGTCGGTCGCCGCGCTGGCGTCGGGTGCGGTCACGATCGAGGAGCGTCCGGACGCCGATCTGGCCATCGTGCGGGTGGCAGACGTCCCGGCGACGGCGGCGACGGCGACGGCGACGGCGGCAACCGCCTGGGGTGGGCGGCCGGTCCATCCCGCGGCGATCCACAGCGCGACGGCCTGCCTCCGGATCGCCACGCTCTGGGGGCGCCGCTACGAGGTGCGGTTCCGCTACGAGACGTGGGTCCGGCTCGAGAGCCGCCGGCCGCGTCCCCGGGTGGACCTGAGCGCCATGGCCGAGGCGCTGTCGGCGGCCGAGGGCGCCGGCGCGCGATGGGCCTTCGACGGCGCGGGCGCCGTCACGCCTGCCCTGCACCTCGTCGACGCGCCGAGCGCGCTGGAGCCGGCGCGCTTCGTCGACGAGGTGCACGGGGAGCTGCTCGCGCTCGACGAAGGGCCGCCGGCCTGGGATCCGTACGCCGGCTGAGGTGTCCCCCTCAGCCGATGGGCAGGTCCCAGAGCGGGAACCAGCGGGCCAGGTCCGTCTCGACCGGGAGGTCGTCGCCGAGCATCCCGCGGATCCGAAGCTCGAGCTCGTTGTCCCGCTGCTCGGGGCCGACCGGGGCGAAGGGATAGAAGGTGCCCTGCTTGGCCAGGTAGACGAGGAAGATCGGCCTCGTCACCGCGTCCGTCCCGCTGTCGCCGGCCGCCGGGGCGCCGGCAGCCAGGGCACCGGCCGCTGCGTCCCCCGAGGCGGACGCAGCGGCGGTCTCCTCCGGGGTCATGGGCCGGAAGCCGAACACCGAGCACAGCAGCTGCGTGCTCCACCCGGCATCCTCGAGCGAGGAGTGCACCATGTGCGCCCGGGTCACCAGGTCGTCGATGTTGGCGGCCTCGACGAGGATCCAGCGGTACCCGTACTTGTCGCTGGTATCACGCACGGAGGCGGTGCCGTCGGGCGCACCCGAGGTGTCCGAGCGCAGCAGCTGCTCGAGGTCGGCCTGCATCTGGGCAAAGGGCTGCCCGGCCGGCGGCTTGAAGCACACGCCTGCGTGGCCGGTGGTGACGAGCCCGGCGGTGACCTGAAGGGTCACCGCGGCGGCGGGCAGGGCGAAGAGCGCATCCAGGTTGGCGCGCACGGGCTTGGTCCGGCCCCGGATGGCGTCGAGCAACCCCATCAGGCCCTCGGTGGCCGGTCGGCCGGCGACGGTGGGGTCACGACGCGTTGAGCTCGGCTTCGAGCTTGGCCAGCTGGTCGAGGCGCTTCTGCAACGGCGGGTGCGTCGAGAACAGCGACGAGAGGCTGGCCCCGTTCGACAGCGCCGGTGTGAAGTAGAAGGCGTTGAAGTGCTCGGCCGCCCGCAGGTCCCGGGTGGGGATCCGTGCCATCTCGCCGGTCACCTTCACCAGGGCGGAGGCCAGGAGCGAGGGACGGCCGATGAGGATGGCCCCCGAGCGGTCCGCGGCGAGCTCGCGATAACGCGACAGCGCCATGGTGAGCAGGAAGCTGATGGCGTACACCAGCGCCGAGACGACCAGCACCGCGATCTCGATCAACGCGCCGTTCTGGTTGTTGCTGTCGTCGAAACCCCCGAACATGCCCGCGTAGAGCGTGAACCGGGTGATCATCCCCGCCACCATGCCGAGGAAGCTGGCGATGGTCATCACGGCGACGTCGCGGTGGGCGACATGGGAGAGCTCGTGCGCCAGCACCGCTTCGAGCTCGGGCTCGTCGAGGCGCCGCATGATGCCCCGAGTCGCGCACACGACCGCGTTCTTGGGGTTGCGCCCGGTGGCGAAGGCGTTGGGCATGTCGACCTCGGCGACGGCCACACGGGGCTTCTTCATGTCCGCCAACGCGCACAGCCGGTCGATGACCGCGTGCAGCTCCGGCTCCTGCTCGGGTGTCACCTCGTGCCCGCCCATGCCGAAGAGGGCGATCTTGTCCGAGAACCAGTACTGCACGAACAGCATGCCGCCGGCGATGATCAGGACGAACACGAGCTGCAGGCCGATGGCGATGAGCAGGGCGATGAGGCCCGCGTACAGCAGGACCAGCAGGAGGCCGGTGAGGAACATCCGGGCGCTGAGCCCGTGGTCGGGGGGGATTCGTCGGGAAATCGCCATCAGGGCGTCACCTCGGCCTGGTCGGTGGTCTGGAGCTTGGCCGCGCCGGGGGCCGGGGCCAGGGCCGGCCCGCCGGGCGACGAGGCGGCGAGCTCGCGCTTGAGCGAAGCCAGCTCGCGTTCGACCGTCGACGTCGCCGCCATCTTGTCGAGCTGCGCCTGGATGTCGTCGGTGCTGGTGGTCAGGTCGGTGAGCGCGCCCGACGCCAGCAGCTCGTCGATGGCGCCGGCGCGCGCCTGCATGTCCGCGATCTTGTCCTGGGCCCGTTGCATGACCGCCCCGGCGTCACCCATGGACTCGGAGATGCCCGCCGCGGCCTCGCCGATGCGGGTCTGCGCCTCGGCCGCCGTATAGGTGGCCTTGAGGGTCTCCTTCTTCGTCCGGAACGCGTCGACCTGGGCTTGCGCCTTCTTCGAGGTCTCGACGAGTCGCTGCTCCTGGGCCGCCACCTGCTCGTGCTGGGTCTGGAGCTCGGCGAGCTCCTCGCCGATGGCGGCCCGTCGGGTCAGGGCCTCGCGGGCCAGGTCCTCGCGGTCTTGGCCCAGGGCCTGGCGCGCCTGGTCCTGGAGCTTGGTCGCCTGCTGCTGGAGACCCGCCGCCTGCAGCTCGATCCGCTTGCGGGCCGTGGCCACCTCGGCCACGCCCCGGCGGAGCTTCTGGAGGTTCTCGACCTGCTTCTCGTAGGACAGGTCGAGGGCGTCGCGCGGGTCCTCGGCTCGGTCGAGGAGCTTGTTGATCTTGGCTCGGATGATGTCCGCCAAGCGCCCGAACGCGCCCATCGGCGTGTGGTTCCCTTCGTGTGTCGCACCCTCCGGCACTGCCGGATGCCTCTATGAAGCATAGGGGACCTCTCCATCGGCTCCTGCGCGCGCCGCGTGCCTGGTCGCCGGCGTCCTCGACGGTCCCCGAGGTCCCCTGGGCGTCGGGGGGCGAGGGCCGGGGAACCCATCCACCGTGGCCCTGGCTGGCCCCCGGCGGCGTCACGGTACGTTGGGGCCGATGTCCGAGCGCCTGTGCCTGTTGACCGTCCACGCGCACCCCGACGACGAGGCCTCGAAGGGCCCGGCAACGGTGGCCAAGTACCACCACCAGGGAGTGCGGACGGTGCTCGTGTGCTGCACCGGCGGCGAGGAGGGCGACATCCTCAACCCTGCCGTCGACATGCCCGAGGTCCGGGCGGACATCGCCGCCGTGCGCCGGCGGGAGCTGGCCGCGGCGGCGGCGGTCATCGGGTACGACGAGGTCGTCCATCTGGGGTACCGGGACTCGGGCATGGCCGACTCGCCCGCGAACGTCCACCCGGAATGCTTCGCGCGGGCGCCCCTGGAGGAAGCGGTCCAGCGGCTCGTGGCCGTCCTGCGCCGCGAGCGGCCCCAGGTGGTGGTCACGTACCACGAGAACCAGGAGTCGTACCCGCACCCCGACCACCTCCGGGTCCACGAGGTCTCCGTGGCGGCCTTCGAGGCCGCCGGGGACCCGGGCGCGTTCCCCGGGACCGGCGAGCCGTGGCAGCCGGCCAAGCTCTACTACTCGGGCTGGTCGGGCGCCCGGGTCCTGGCCATGCACGAGAAATTCGGCCAGCTCGGCCTCGACTCGCCGTTCGACGCGGCGTGGCTCGAGCGCGCCCAGGCGAACGCGGCGACGTATTCGACGGTGATCGACGTGGCCGCCTACACGGACGTCCGCCGACTCGCCCTGCTCGCCCACGCGACACAAGTCGATCCCGCCTCGCCCTTCTGGTTCGGTCTCCCGCCGGAGGTGGCCCGGACCATCCATCCCGTCGACGAGTACGAGCTCGCCCGCTCCACGGTCGGCGCGCTGCCCACTCCGGACAGGCCGGAGACGGACCTCTTCGCCGGTGTAGGGGACCTGGCCGCTCGATAACATGCCCGCGTTGCGGCGACCGCCCGTCGTCGCCGGCCGGGTGCCGACGTGACCCGACTCGACCAGGGAGGAACCACATGTCGAAGTGGCTGAGCCAGGACTGGCTCGACGAGACGAGGAAGATGGCCGAAGACCAGCCCGAGCGTCCGGGCGCCTCGGCCCGCATGCAGTACGTCGTGACCGGCGCCCCCGACGGTGACATCGAGTACTTCTGGATCCTCGAGAACGGCAAGCTCGTCGACAGCAGGCTCGGCCACCTCGACGACGCCGAGGTCACCCTGACCACCGCCTTCGCCGACGCCATGAGCATCCAGAAGGGCGACCTCGACGCCAACGCCGCGTTCATGCAGGGCAAGGTCAAGGTGACCGGCAACATGGCCAAGGTGATGTCCCTGCTCCCCATCACCAACTCGCCCGAGTACAAGCAGCTCCAGAGCGAGATCTCCGACATCACCGACTACTGATCCCCGTGTTCGTCGGATTGGGAACGGGGCCCGGACCCGTTCGGGCCGGGCCCTGGTGCGTCAGGAGGGCCGGACCCCGCGCATGAGGTCGCGCAGCGGGCGGTAGCCGATCAGCGTGACGCCGGCGTCCGCCAGGGCCTCGTGCAGCTCGCCGTCGGGGACGAGCAGGCGGTGGTCGTCCACGCGCTCGGCCCAGTCGGGGGCCATCGCCTCGAGCTCGGCGCTGGCCACCGCGGGGTGCAGCGAGACCACCGTCACCCCCGGGGAGAGGTGCCCGAGCGCGTCGAACAGGGTCTTGCGCGCCCAGGCTCCTGGGAGGTGGATGACGTCGTCGGGGAAGGCGACGCCCTCCTCTGCGGCCAGCTCCCGGAAGGGGAACCCCAGGTTCTCCTCGGTGCCCGGGGCGGACAGGGCCATGGGCAGACGGAACTCCACGGCGAGCTCGAGATAGACGTCGAAGAACTCGGGGCGCGCCTCGAGGGTCCCGAGGTGCGCGTCGAGGTGGCTCACGTCGAAGCCCCAGAGGATCGCCCGTTCGATCTGGGCGCGGCATTCGCGGCGCACCTCGTCGACGTCGGCGTGGTCCCACACGTCGGCGGCGGTGCGTGGGAATCCGCCGTCACCGTCGAGCAGCGACGGTGCGTGGGTGATCGGTCCCCACCGGTACAGGTCGAACTCGGCATTGAGGGTCAGATGCACCCCCACGTCCTCACCGCGGTAGGCGGCGGCCGCCCCCCGTGCCCAGGGGCAGGGCACCATGAGGCTGGCGCTGGTGGCCAGGCCGGTGCGCAGCGCGTCGAACACCCCGACGTTCGCGGCATGGCAGAAGCCGAGGTCGTCGCAGTGGACGATGAGCAGGGTGGCGTCATCGGGGTAGCCGAGACGGACGCCGAGCGGATCCATGGTCTCGACGGTAGCGCCCGCTCCTCTGCCGCGGCGCGCCGTGCCGGCTCGGGGGGTGCGGTCAGGCGGCGTGGTCGGCGCGGACGCCGGTGCGGGCCAGTGCGGCCCGGGCGGCCGCCAGGCCCCGGCGGCCCACACGGCGCGTGCGCTCGTCGAGGCGCCAGTCGTCGTCGTAGGGCGCCGCGCGCCGAGGCGGGCCCGGTACCCGCCGGCCCTGGCCCGACGCCGCCTGTGCCCCCGTGCCCCGGGCGGCGGGCTGCCGCCGGCCGGTTCCGTGCCCGACCTGGTGGGCACCGACCGTCTCCGTGCTCACGCGGGCTCGGGCCGAGCGGCTCGCCCGTCGTGGGGAGGCGGCGGGCACGTCGGCGGGGGCCCAGGGCAGCTCCTGCTGGTGTGTCATGCCACCAGGGTCGCGCCTGGGTGTAACACTGCTGCCGTGGATCGATACGGCATCACCGTTCCCTTCGACGACGTACCGCTGGGCGAGCATCGCGCCTGGTACGAGCGGCTGGCGGCACTCGGCTACACCGACGTCTGGACGGGGGAGGCCAACGGGGCGGACGGGTTCACCCCTTTGGCGCTGGCGGCCGCCTGGGTGCCCTCGCTGCACGTCGGCACCTCGGTGGTCCCCGTGTACACCCGAGGCCCCGGCCTCCTGGCCATGCAGGCGGCCACCATGGCCGAGCTGGCGCCCGGGCGCTTCACCCTCGGCGTGGGCTCGTCCTCGGACGTGATCGTCGAGCGGTGGAACGCCATGGCCTTCGAGGAGCCCTACCGGCGGGTGCGGGACACGGTGCGGTTCCTGCGCGAGGCGCTCCAGGGCGGGAAGGTCGACGTCGAGTACGAGACGTTCTCGGTGCACGGGTTCCGTCTCGGTCGCAAGGTGGAGCAGCCGCCACCGATCCTCGTCGGCGCCCTGCGCCCCGGCATGCTGCGGCTGGCCGGGCGGGAGGCCGACGGCGCCGTCATCAATTGGCTCTCCGCCGACGACGTCACGCAGGTGGCACCGGAGGTCGGCCCCGGCAAGGAGATCGTGGCGCGCATCTTCGTGTGCCCGACGGAGGACGCCGAGCGCGCCCGTCTCGTGGGCCGGGTGGCCGTCGCCGCCTATCTGAACGTCGCCGTCTACGCCGACTTCCACCGATGGCTCGGGCGCGGACCGCTGCTCGAAGGGATGTGGTCGGCCTGGCGCGCCGGCGATCGCAGGGCCGCGCTGGCGGCCATACCCGACGAGGTCGTGGACGCCCTGGTGATCCACGGTCCGCCGGCCGAGTGCCGCGCCCACATCCGCCGCTACGTCGACAACGGGGTGACGATCCCCGTGCTCGCCGTGCTGCCCGGCGGCGACGACCTCGCCACCGCCGTCCAGAACCTCGCGCCGCGACCCTGAGGGGCGCTCAGGGGGCGAGGACCGACGCCAGCGCGCCCTCGAGCGCGTCCAGACCGAACGAGAAGCCGGCGGCCAGGAGCCGTGCGGGCACGGCGCGCTGGCTGGCCAGCACGAGCTCGTCGGCCAGCTCCCCGCCGAGGACGGCCCGCAGGGCGATGCGGGGGACCCGGGCGATCGCGGGGCGGTGCAGCACCCGGGCCAGGGTGCGTGTGAACTGCGCGTTGGTCACGGGGCTGGGACTGCAGGCATTGACCGGGCCCACGAGCGTGGCGTCGCCGAGCACCCGCACGACGACGGCCACCTCGTCCTCCAGCGTGATCCAGCTGAGCCACTGTCGCCCGCTACCGAGCCGACCGCCGAGCCCGGCGCGGAACAAGGGCAGCTGCCTCGCCAGCGCGCCGCCGTGGCGAGCCAGGACGACGCCCGAGCGAAGGTGCACCACACGGACCCCGGCCTCCTCGGCCGGGGCCGTCGCACCCTCCCAGGCGCGACAGAGCGATGCCAGGAAGCCGGTGCCGCCGGAGGAGTCCTCGGTCAGCACCTCGTCGCCCCGGTCGCCGTACCAGCCGACGGCCGAGGCGCTCACCAGCACGGCCGGGGGACGGCGCATGCCGGCCACGGTGCGCGCCAGGAGCTCGGTGCCCCGGACGCGGCTGTCGAGGATCTCGGTCCTGCGGGCCGCGGTCCACCGGCGATCCCCGATCCCCGCCCCGGCCAGGTGCACGACCGCGTCCGCGCCATGCAGGTCCCGCTCGTCGAGGACCCCGGCCGCCGGGTCCCAGCGCGCCGCACCGGGGCGGGCCTCGCTACGGACGAGCCGCACGACCTCGTGGCCGGCGCCGGAGAGGGCCGGGGCGAGCGCCCCGCCGATCAGGCCCCCGCTGCCGCTCAGCACCACGCGCACGTGGCGACCCTAGGCCGAAGCAGCCGGCCCGCCGCTCGGCACCGCCCGGCCCGCCGCTCGGCACCGCCCGGCCCGCAGCGCGAGACTGCACCCATGCGCGGGGTCCGAGCGTTCGGCCGTGGTGGCCCTTCGGGGTGGTGCCCGTGATCGGGGCCGTCATCGGCGCCGTCGTGGCCGTGGCGGTCGTCGCCGCCATCGTCGCGGCGGCGTCGTTCCGGGTGGTGACGGAGTACGAACGGGCCGTCTTCTTCCGCCTCGGGCACGTCCGCCCCGATGCGAAGGGCCCGGGGCTCATCGCCCGGGTGCCGTTCATCGACCGCGTGGTCAAGGTCACCCTGCGCGTCGAGGTGGTCGACATCCCGCCCCAGGCGGTGATCACCCACGACAACGTCACCCTGCAGGTGGACGCCGTCGTCTACTTCCAGGTCACAGACCCGGTTCAGGCGATCCTCGGGGTCGACAACTTCCGCTTCGCCAGCCAGCGGATGGCGACGACGAGCCTGCGCTCGATCATCGGCCGCCACGATCTCGACAACCTGCTGGCCCACCGGGACGACGTCAACAACGAATTGCGGACGGTGATCGCGGCGTCCACGCACCACTGGGGCGTCGAGGTGCGCCAGGTCGAGCTCCGCGACATCGTGCTCCCGCCCGAGCTGCTTCGGGCCATGGCGAAGCAGGCCGAGGCCGAACGCGAGCGCCGGGCCAAGGTGATCGCCGCCACCGGCGAGCTCGAGGCGAGCGCCGAGCTCTCGGAGGCCGCCGCCAAGCTCTACGAGTCGCCGGGCGCCATGCAGCTGCGCGCCCTGCAGACGCTGGCCGAGGTGGCGACGGAGCACAACTCGACCCTCGTCTTCCCGATCCCGATAGAGATCCTGGCCGGGTTCATGAAGGCGGGCGGCCCCGGCACGCTCGCAGACCTGGCGCCCTTCGCCGTCGCCCCCGGCGGGCCCTCGCCCGCGGTCACCTCGGGCAACGGCGGGGACCCCCCCGCGGTGTCGAGCGGCAGCCCCGGGCCGCCGGAGGTCGCCCCGGGCGAGCCCTCGGGCGATCGGCCGTCGCCCGGGTAGCCGCTACCCCTCGGTCTCGAACCGGGTACGGACCTCGGCGTCTGCCGCTCGCACCTGGGCGGCCATGTCCTCGCGCTGGCGGTCGAGCGCGGCCGCCAGCCGGTCGTCGGACAGCGCCAGGATCCGGGCGGCCAGGAGGCCGGCGTTGCGCGCGCCGTTGACCGCCACGGTGGCCACGGGGACGCCCTTGGGCATCTGGACCATGGCCAGCAACGAGTCGAGCCCGCCGAGATTGGCGAGTGCGATGGGCACGCCGATCACCGGCAGGGGAGTGGCCGCAGCGATGACCCCGGCGAGATGGGCCGCGCCGCCGGCGCCGGCGATGAGGACACGCACGCCCCGGCCCGCCGCCTTGCGTGCGTAGTCGATGGTCTCGTCGGGAGTCCGGTGCGCCGAGAGCACGCGCACCTCGACACCGACCCCGAGCTCGCGCAGCGCGTCGACCGCACCCTCCATGATCCGGGCGTCGGACGCGCTCCCCATCACGATCCCTACGGTCATGCCACCCCTCCCGGTTCGGTCGGACGACGCATTCTGCCCGATGGGCCAATACGGGGTGGGCCCGCCCCAGGCATGCCGGTCAGGCCCGCTGCTCGGCGCTGACCCGGAGCAAGGTCCCCCGCAGGTGGCGCACGAGCGGTTGGCCGACGGCGGCCATGTCGAGCTCGTAGTGCAGGTGGTCCCCCTCGACCGTGAGCCGCCGGGCGATGGCCGTCACCTCCTTGGCGCTCGTCGTCCGCTGCACGCCCAGCGTGCGGACGCTGACGACGTGCCCGGCCAGCGTCCCCTCGGCGAGCTCGGCGTGGCCGGTGGGATGGGCGACGACGAGCTCGACCGCGCCGCCCGGGGCGGCGCGCCAGTACCCGGTCTCGGCGTGGAGGGGCCGGCCGTCGTCGGCGCTCCACGTCCGCTGGGCATAGGCCAGGAACGGCTTGCCGACATGGGACACGGTGATCTGCTCGGTGTACGCGAAGGGCTCGATGGTCGGGTACTCGCCCTCGCCCTCCCCGACCCACGTCCCCACCAGGAAGCCCAGGGGCGCGATGGCCGGGTGCAGGGCGGGGACGTCGAGAGGATGGGTCATCGTCCGTGCACGCTCACGGCGTAGTCACCGCCGCCGTACTCCTCACCGTCCCAGGTCGCCCACCGGTCCACCAGCGCCAGCCCTGCTGCGGCGCAGGCGGCGTCGTAGTCGGCCAGGGGCAGGCGCCTGTCCACCTGGAACCCGGCGACGAGGAGCCCTGTGGGGACGATGGCCTCGGCGAGGTTCGACACCACCGCGCCGATCGTCCCGGGTCGGAGGAACACCATGACGTTGCCGGCGGCCACGACCAGCGCGAACCGCCGCGGCCATCGCATGACGGCGAGATCGGCCAGGACCCACGGAAGCCCCGGGGCCTTGGCCCGGGCGGCGGCCAGCATCACGGGGTCGACGTCGGTGCCGACGACGGCACATCCGCGGCGGGCGAGCTCCAGGGCCACCCGGCCAGTCCCGCACCCGGCGTCGAGGACGGCCCGCCCGGCGGCCTCGGGGATCCCGGCGAGGAGCCGGCCGACGAGGTCCGCCTCCCCGTGGAGGTAGTGCCCCTCGGCCGCCAAGCGCTCGAACCGGGCGTCGTACTCCTCGCCGCGCAGGGCCACGGCGGGAGGCTAACCCCGATCAGCGGT
>DASPTT010000079.1:0-4382 GCA_035623275.1 Acidimicrobiales bacterium | reverse complement strand
GGCGTTCACCCAGACCGCCCAGGTCCGTTCGGTGGGGGGCGCCCGCGCACCCGAAGCCTGGTCGGCCAGGGGGTACGAGCCCTATGCCGGCGGGCAGGTCCACGGCACCACCGGGACGTACCCGGCCACGCCCCCGCTGCGGATCCGCCAGGTCGTGCGCCCTGCCGCGTGGCCGGTGCGGGTGCTCGTGTGGCTGACCGTGATCCTCCTGGTGGTGGCAGGCATCGGGCTGGCCACGGCGCACTTCCGCCCCTCGTGGATGCGCGCCCTGCACCTGGCGCGCGTCCCCCACACCGCCCACGCCGCGGCAGGGCACGTCGCCGCCGGCCCCGGCCCCACCTCCACCACCACACCGTCCGCGGTGACGACCGGTGCCCCGGGCGCCGCGGGTACGCCGGTGACGGTCGACACGGACCAGTACACGGTCCTCGTCGAGACCACCGCGCCGTGCTGGGTGCTCGCCAGCGCGCCCAACGGCTCCACCCCGATCCTCGACGCCACGCTGCCCGCGGGCACCAAGCAGGTGATCACCCCCGTCAACGGACAGGTGTCGGTGGAGCTCGGCGCGTCCGGGGTCGCGGTGCAGGTGCAGATCAAGGGCAAGACGGTGTCGGGGTGGTCCTTCGTCCCGTCGAGCGCGCCGGTCACGCTGCTCTTCAGCGGGACGCCGAGCGCCTGACCCTTTCGCCGAGGGGCACGGGGGCATCGCCCCTCGCCGTGCGCCGCCAGACCGTTCGCCCACCAACGAGCCACGTCCTTCCCGCCCCCCGAGAACGGATGCAGCGCCGGCAAACCTGACACGGGCGTCAGAACCTGTCAAGGACAGGACTGAGCTCGACCGCCCACGGCTACGACGCCTACGACCGGGCCCGCGAGGCGACGGCAGCGCCGGCCGAGGTATCGACCCTGAGCAAGGTCGACGTGCGCTCGTTTGCCGATGACGCCGAGGGCGTCATGCCCGAGATCACGGTCGAGACAGGCCGAGCGGTGCGGGCGCGGGGAACCGGGCGGGCAGGCGGGGGCGCCTCCGCGCTCACTCCTCGCAGACGCAGAACTCGTTGCCCTCGGGGTCGGCCATGACGAGCCAGCGCTCGCCGTCCTCGTCCACCACCGTGTCGGACAGCCGCGTGGCGCCGAGCTCCTCGAGCCTGGCCGCCTCGGCCCCGATGTCGGGTACGTACACGTCGAGGTGCAGCCGGTTCTTGCCCGTCTTCGGCTCGGTCACCGCCTGGAGCACCAGCGCCGGCCCGGTGTCGTCGGCACCGATGGGCTCCAGGGACCGGTACGGGCCCGAGATGTCCACCACCTCGTAGGCCAGCGCCGCGGCCCAGAACCGGGCCAGGGTGTCAGGGTCGCGGCAGTCCAGGACGAGCTCGATCACGTCCGAACGGTACCCGGGCAGGCATCCATTCGCTCGGACGACCGGTGGGCCGGCCTCCTCAGACCAGGATGCGCTCGTCGGGGGCGCGCACCCCGACCACCGCCATCGCCCGGCCGAGGCCGAGGAACATGCCGCAGCAGATGACCAAGTCGGCGAGCTCGTCGTCGGCGAAGGTGCGGTGCATGCGATCCCAGAGCTCGTCGCCCATGGCCAGGTGGTCGATGGCGAAGCGCTCGGCGAACTCCGCCGCCAGCCGCTCGCGCGTGGAGAGCCCGGTCGACGTCCGCCAGCGCGCCACTTCGGCGTAGAAGCCCTCGTCCGCCCCGGCGGAGGCGCCCTCGCGAGCCCGCGTGTCCCGGCAGACCGCGCAGTCGTTGATCAGCGCGATCGTCCAACGCGCCGCTTCGCGCTCGCGGACCGCCAGTCGCGAGCTCTTGTACACGGCTTCCGACAACTGCCCCATGCCCACCGCCATGGCGGGGCGCATGAGGGACCAGTCGACGTGCTCGCCATATCCACGCTCGGGGAACGAGATCCGTGCCATGCGGCGACGCTACACCGCGGCCCGTTGTGGGGCGTGCGGCCGGTCACCGACGCGCTGGGCGGTCCTCGGTGGGGCTCTGTGGGGCTAGCTGGAATCGAACCAGCGACCTCAGCATTATCAGTGCTGCGCTCTAACCGACTGAGCTATAGCCCCGGCAAACGCGCCAGGCTACCCGGCGTCGTCCTCCTCGGCGAACACGGGGGCCACCGCGGCCACCGTGTGGCCCTCGTCGAGACTCATGAGCCGGACCCCGGTGGCGTCGCGGCCCTGCGCGGCGATCTCACGCACCGCCGTGCGGATCGTCACCCCGCCGGTGGAGACGAGGAGGATCTCGTCGTCGAGACCGGCCATGAACGCTGCCACGACGCTCCCACGCACGGCCGTCAGCTTGATGGCGCGCACGCCTTGGCCGCCACGACCCTGGCGGCCGAAGTGATCGGTCTTCGTCCGCTTGCCGTACCCCGCGTCGGTCACGACCAGGATGTCGGCGTCGGGACGCACCACGTCCAATGAGACGACCTCGTCCCCGCCGCGCAGCTTCATGCCCCGCACGCCGGCCGCGTCGCGGCCCATGGGGCGGACGTCGCCCTCGGAGAAGCGGATGCCCTGGCCGTTGCGGCTGACCATCACCACGTCGTCGTCGCCCGAGGTCGCCACCACGCGCACGAGCTCGTCCCCGTCGCGCAGCGCGATGGCGATGAACCCCTCCCGCCGAGACTTGTCGTACTCGGTGAAGGCGGTCTTCTTCACCTGGCCACCCTTGGTGGCGAACATCAGGTAGCCCCCCGAGTCGAAGTCCCGCGTGGCCACGATGGCCTGGATCGTCTCGTTCGGGGCGAGCGGCAGCAGGTTCACCGCCGCGGTCCCCCGCGCCGTGCGCTCCTTCTGTGGCACCTCGTGGGCCCGCAACCGGTAGACGCGGCCGCGGTTGGAGAACAGCAGGAGGTAGCTCAGCGCGGTGGTGTGCACGACGTGCGCGACCAGGTCCTCCTCCTTGAGCCTCGCCCCTTGCACGCCGCGTCCGCCCCGGCCCTGGGTGCGGAACGCGGCTGCGGACACCGACTTGATGTAGCCGGCGCGGGTCATGGTGACGACGAGCTCCTCGTCCTCGACGAGGTCCTCCACCCCCATCTCGCCCGGGTCGTGGGTGATGCGGGTGCGCCGCGGGTCGGCGTACTTCTCCCTGATCTCGGCCAGCTCGCCGGAGATGACGCCTCGGAGCTTGGCCGGGTCGGCAAGGATCGACTCGAGCTCCGCGATCGTCTCGCGCAGCTTGGCCATCTCCTCCTCGAGCTCGCTGCGGCCCAACCTTGTGAGCCGTCCCAGGGTCATGTCGAGTATGTGGTTCGCCTGGATCTCGGTGAACGAGAACGGCGCCGCCATGAGCGCCTGGCGCGCCGCGGCACGGTCCTCCGACGCGCGGATCGCCGCGATCACCGCGTCGAGCATCTCGATGGCCTTGAGAAGGCCCTCGACGATGTGGGCGCGGTCGCGCGCCTTGTTGAGGCGGTACTCCGAGCGCCGGGTGACCACCTCGATCTGGTGGTCGACGTAGTAGCCCAGTGCCTGGGCCAGGTTCAGCGTGCGCGGCACGCCGTCGACCAGCGCGACGGTGTTCACGCCGAAACTGGTCTGCATGGGAGTGTGCTTGTAGAGGTTGTTCAGCACGACGTTGGCGTTGGCGTCACGCTTGAGCTCGATGACCAGACGCGGCTTCTGCGCCGCGGAGTCGTTCTGCGTCCGGCTGATGCCCTCAAGCTCCCCCGACTTCACCAGGTCCGCGATCTTCTTCTCCACCACCTCGACCGACGTCTGGTACGGGAGCTCGGTCACCACGATGCGCGTCGTGCCCCGCGACTCGTCGACCTCGGCCACGGCGCGGAGCTTGATCGAGCCCTTGCCCGTGCGCGCTGCGTCGAGGATGCCCTGACGCCCGAGGATCAGCGCGCCGGTGGGGAAGTCGGGGCCCTTCACGAACTGCAGCAGCTCGTCGGACGTCGCCTCGGTGTGCTCGAGCAGGTGGATCACCGCGTCGACGACCTCGCCGAGGTTGTGGGGCGGGATGTTCGTCGCCATCCCCACCGCGATGCCCTGCGAGCCGTTGACCAGCAGGTTCGGGAAGCGTGCGGGCAGGACCGTCGGCTCCTCCTGGGTGGCGTCGTAATTGGCCACGAAGTCGACGGTGTCCTCGTCGATCCCCGCCATCAGTTCGAGGGCGAGCGGAGCGAGGCGTGATTCCGTGTAGCGCATGGCCGCGGGCCCTTCGTCGGGACCGGTGCCGCCGAAGTTGCCGTGCCCGTCGATCAGGGGGTTGCGGAGGCTGAACTCCTGGACCATCCGGGCCAGCGCGTCGTAGATGGCCGTGTCGCCGTGCGGGTGGTACGTCCCCATGACCTCGCCCACCACCTTGGCGCACTTGGCGTGCGGCCGGTCGGGGCGGAGGTTCTGGTCGTACAT
>DASPTT010000078.1:0-11672 GCA_035623275.1 Acidimicrobiales bacterium | reverse complement strand
CGCAGCAGACGGCGCTCGCGCCCCAGCAGGTCGGCCCCCCGACGGGCCGCCTCGAGGCGACCCACGAGCCACAACCGGCCGGCCCTGCCCGGCGGCACCTCAGGCATCGCGCCCCCGCTCGTCGGTCGACGTCCCCGAGTAGTGGGCGTCGAGATCGGCCGCGCTCATCATGGTGAGCTCCCGGGCCGGCAGCGTGGAGACGACCCGCCACGCGCGCGTCAGGGTCTCCTCGAGGCTCCGGGACTCGTCGGCCCCTTGGTCCAGCAACTCTGCGGTGAAGGCGTCGGCCATGGCGAGATAGGCGCGGTCCGTGTCGGTCAACGCGGCGGCGCCGATCAGGTCGGCAAGGTCGCGCACCTGTCGGGCGCGGGCCAAGCCGGCCGTCAGCTGCGCGGCGAGCGCCAGGTGGTCCGCCCGTGTGCGACCCGGGCCCGCGCCCTTGCGCATGAGGCGCGACAGCGACCCGAGCACGTCGACCGGCGGATAGACGCCGATGCCCTGGACGTCGGCGGAGAGCACGATCTGGCCCTCGGTGATGTACCCGGTGAGGTCCGCCACCGGATGGGTGATGTCGGCCGCAGGCATGGTCAGCACGGGGACCTGGGTCACCGACCCGGGCCGGCCGCGGATACGCCCGCAGCGCTCGTAGATGGAGGCCAGGTCGCTGTAGAGGTACCCGGGATAGGCACGTCGCCCGGGGATCTCCCCCCGGGCGGCGGAGACCTCCCGGACGGCCTCGCAGTAGCTGGTCATGTCCGCGAGCACGACGAGCACGTGCTCGTCCCGCACGAAGGCGAGGTGCTCGGCGACGGTCAGCGCCACCCGAGGGGTGAGGATCCGCTGGACCACCGGGTCGTCCGCGGTGTCGAGGAACAGCGCCAGCTCGCCCGCCGCAGAGCGCGCCTCGAGGACCGATCGGACACCGGCCGCGTCGGCGTGGGTCAACCCCATCGCCGCCATGACCACGGTGAACGGCTCGTCCCCGGCGGTGGCCTGGGCCGCGATCTGCGCGGCCAGCTCCAGGTGGGGGAGACCGGCGGCGGAGAACACCGGCAGCTTCTGGCCCCGGACGAGCGTCGCCATGGCGTCGATCACCGAGATCCCGGTGAGGATCGGGTCCTCGGGCACGTCGCGAACGGCCGGGTTGATGGCCGAGCCCGCCACCGGCCGGAGCTCGTCGCCGAGCATGGGCGGCCCACCGTCGAGCGGCTCGCCCAACCCGTTCCACACGCGCCCGAGCCACCCGTCGCCGACGGGGATGGAGAAGGGCCGCCCCTCGAACGCCACCGACACGTCGGTCGGGTCGATACCGGCGGTGCCCTGGAGCACCTCCACCACCGCGAGGTCGTCGTGCACCTCCAGCACCAGACCTCGACGCGTCTCACCCGAGGGCAGCCGGACCCACGCCATGTCGTCCCAGCCCACCCCCTCGACGCCTCCCACGACGAGCAGCGGGCCGTCGACGGCCTGGGCCCCCAGGTACTCGACCGGCACGGCCTCGCTCACGCCAGGGCCCCCAGCACGGCCAGGACCTCGTCGCGTCGCGCCGTCACGCCCTCGTCGTCGTCGGGGCCGAAGTCGTCGCGCGCCCGGGTGAGCGCAGAGAGATCGAGATCCTCCAACGAACCAGGTGCGAGGCCGGCGTCGACCAGCGCCACGCACTTGTCGTATACGGCGAGCACCATGTCGAGCAGCGCCGCCTGCTTGGCCGGGCCGCACGCCGCGTCGTTGTCGCTCAACGCGCTCTGGGCCAGCACCGCCTCGCGCAGGAGGCGCCCGGCCAGCAGCACCATCCGCTCGCGCGGCGGCAGCGCGGCGATGCCCACGAGCTCGACGACGGACGCCAACCGGTCGCTCTCGGCCAGCAGGGCGACGGCCCGGGCCCGGTCCGCGCCCCAGCGGGCCTCCCCGGCACGTGCGTACCAGTCGGCGACGACGTCGACGTCGCGGGAGAACGAGCGGCGCCAGGTCACCGCCGGGTAGTGCCGGGCGTAGGCCAGATCGCGGTCGAGCGACCACAGGCAACGGACGAAGCGCTCGGTGTGGGCGGTCACCGGCTCGGTCATGTCGCCCCCCGGCGGCGAGACCGCCCCGATGGCGGTGATCGAGCCCTCGGCGCCGCTCAACGTGGTGGCCCGGCCCGCTCGCTCGTAGAAGGCGGCCAGCGCCGAGGCCAAGCCTGCCGGATAACCCTCTTCGGCGGGCAGCTCGCCGCTTCGCGACGAGAACTCCCGCAGGGCCTCGGCCCATCGTGACGTGGAGTCGGCGAGCAGGACGACGTCGTAGCCCATGTCCCGGAACAGCTCGGCGACCGTCATCCCCGCGTAGATGCTCGCCTCGCGGGCCATGACCGGCATGTTCGAAGTATTGGCAATGACGACCGTCCGCTCGACGAGACCGCGCCCGCTCCTCGGGTCCTCCAGCTCCTCCAGGTCGTGCAGGGCGTCGGCCAGCTCGTTGCCGCGTTCGCCGCAGCCGACGAAGACGATCACGTCCGCCTCGCACCAGCGCACGATCTGCTGGAGCAGCACCGTCTTGCCGGTCCCGAACCCGCCCGGGACCGCTGCCGTCCCGCCCTTGGTGACCGGGAAGAGGAGGTCGACGACGCGCTGGCCGGTGTGCAGCGGGGCCGACAGGTCCAGCCGGGCGCGCACCGGGCGCGGGGCGCGGATCGGCCACGTCTCCGTGACGGCCACGGTCCGGCCGGCCACCACCGCGACCGGGTCGTCCTCGCCCACGTCGCCGCTGCCGGCCACCCATTCGACGGTCCCCTGCACCCCCGCTGGCACGAGGACCCGGTATTCGAAACCGCCGGACGTGGCCACCACACCGAGGCAGTCGCCCGCGTCGACGGATGCGCCCGCCTCCACCCGGCGCCGATAGGGCCAGCGGCGTGGCGCGTCGGGGCCCGGCGCCGTCCCTTGGCCGACCCAGACGTGGTCGGCGTCGAGCCGGCGCACCATCCCGTCGAAGATGCCGCCGAGGAGTCCTGGCCCGAGGCGAGCGGAGAGCGGTATCCCGAGGCCCACCGCCGGGTCGCCCACCCGCAGGCCACCCGTGTACTCGTACGCCTGGGCCGTCACGACCCCGGAACGGATGGCGGCCACCTCGGCCGGGAGCCCGCGGGGGCCGAGCTCCAGGACCTCGTGGGCGGCGACGGCGTCGAGGCCCTCCACTTCGACGAGCGGCCCGTTGACCCGCACGATGCGGCCGCTCGGCCCGCTGCTCCCGGCGCCCCGGCCGTCGCCGACGCCGGCCGGCTCGGCGGCGATCATGCCCACATCTCCGACAGGCGCGACCCGAGCGCGCCCATGGCGCCGTCCACGAGGACCGCAGCGCGCAGGTCCACCCGCCGGGCACCGAGGACGGCGACCACGCCGCCGTCGTCCTGGTCGGCGACGACGGCATCCGGCCCCAGCAGCCTTTGCGCCCCTGCCGCCAGCCGCTCGCGCAGGGCGACGCCCTCGGGCGTCTCCCGGCGGCGGGCGAGCTGCGTCAGCGCCTCGCGCCGCAGCGACTCGTATGCCTGGCGCCGCACGTCGAGCACGAGCCACCGGGCCTGCTGGCGGGCCTCGACCAGGAGATGGGCGCACGACCGCCGGGCTGCGTCCTCGCCCTGGCGCCGCGCCTCGTCCAGCGACCGCGCCGCCTCGCTCGTCGCCGCGTCGACCTGCCGGCGCGCGTCCTCCTGGGCGGCGACCTCGATGTCCTGCGCCCGCCGCCGCGCCTCGGCGAGCAGCCCCTCGGCCACGGGGTGCACCGCCTCCTCCACGGCGTGGCGCTGCGCGCGTGCGGTCGGGACGGCGCTCACGTCGGCATCCGCACGACGAGTGTGTCCGGGCGCTCGGCGGTCCGGGCGCCGAGCGCGTCGGCCGCCGCGGGGGTGAGCACGACGACGGCGGTATCGCCGTCGAGCGACTCCCACGACCGCCGCACCGCGTCGGGGTCGTCGGCCGCCACCGGGACGGCGCCGCCGAGCGCGAACCCGGCCACGACGACGGACTCCCCGAGCACGACGACCCGACCCATGACCTGACCCTGACCCGGCCCGCGCCTGTCCGAGGCCCCGATCCTCAGGCCTTGCCGATGAGGATGATGGCGACGACCAGGCCGTAGATGGCGATGCCCTCGGCCAGACCCACGATGACCATCGAGCGGCCGAAGAGCTCGGGGCGCTCGCTCATGGTGGCCAGGGCGGCCGAACCGGTGTAGGCGACCGCCAATCCCGCCCCGATGGTCGAGCCGGCCACGGCGATCGCCGCGCCGATCAGCGCCTGGCCGCCGAAGTGGGACCCGCCGGACGTGCTCGTCGTGGCCGCCGCGCTGGGCCCGGCCGATGCGGCGAGGAAGACGAGCACGCCCGCCGCGACGAGGAGCGCCACGTTGAGCACCGTGACGACGAGCAGCCCCCGCCGAGGGCGCCGGCGCAGCACGACGCCCACACCCACGGCGACCGCGGCGAGGACGGGGAGCCCGATCAACCAGGCAAGCATGAGGCCTCCTTCGCTGGGCGGATCGGCACGTGCCACGGACGGAACCTGCGGCCCTCCGCGGCGAAGATCCGCGAGAACATCTCGTAGTACTCGAGGCGAAGCGCCTGGATCCCGGCCACCAGGCCTTCGAGCGCGAAGGCGAAGGCGTTGGCGACCACGAACACTAGGCCCGCCACGATCCACATGGCGCCACCGTGGTGCCCGAGCGCGAGCGTCGCCTTCCAGGCCTCGGCGGTCAGCGCAGCGTGGGTGAGGCCGAACGCGGCCAGCCGGGCGAACGACACCGTGTTCGTGCCCAGGCGCACGACGCCGTCGAACATCCCCACCCCGGCCTGTGCGGCGCCGCCGGCGTGCCCACCGGCCTCGGCGAAGAGGCCGAGGCTCCCGAGCGCGAGGCCGAGCGAAGCGGTGACGGCGCCGACCACCAGGACGGCACCGGTGTGCCGGTACCAGCCGACGAGCACGAGCCCGAGCCCCACGTACGTGGCCGCGCCGGCCAGCCCCGACAGCGAGAGCAACGCCCGGGCGGGTCCGCCCTCGCGCCAGCGGTTCACCGTGCCGAGGAGGAAGGACACGAGGAGGAGGACGACACCGATGCCGACGGCAACGGCCAACAGCGTCGTGGGATGGTCGAGCGGCGCGAGCCAGAGGGTGGGGACCGCCCCGGTGGGTCCGAACAGCTCGCCGTAGGCGAACCCGAAGCCGATGCTGGCGAGTCCGGCGCCGAGCACGAAGGGACCCGACCAGCGGAGCCGGGCCAGCCGGCCCGAGCGTGACCAGCAGAGCGCCGCTCCGGCCGCGGTGAGGATGGCGCCGTGGCCGACGTCGCCGAACATCATGCCGAACATCACGACGTAGACGACCCCCGCCAGCAGCGACGGGTTGACGTCCCGGTAGGGCACCGTGGCGTACGTGTCCACCAGCGGCTGGAAGGCCTCGGCGGGCGACGGCGCCAGCAAGGTGGGCGGTTGCACGCCGCGGGGTGCGGGCAGGACGGCCACCGCGCCGCCGGCCGCGACGACCCTGTGCTCCAGCGCCTCGACGCCAGCTGCCGGGACCCACCCGGCGAAGGCGGTGACGGCGGCGTCCTCGACCGAGGACTGGCGCACCGCCTCGAGCTCGGCCTCGCCGGCCAACCCGGAGAGATCGCCCGCCGCGGCGAGCGCATCGGCCTCCGTCGGACCGGGGCGCAGCGCGGGCGCCGCGCCGGCGGCGGGCGTGGCGACGAGGAGGTCTCGCCGGGCCCGTTCCCACGCGAGGCGGGCCGGGCCGGGCACCACCCCGGGGTCCCGCTCGACCTCGACGGCTCCCGCGTCGGCGACGGCGCACAGCACCTCGCGCACCCGCAGGATCGGCGCCACCACGGCCACACGGGCCATGGGGGTCGGTTCGACGGTGTCACGCCACGGCATCGAACACCTCGGCCACGTCGCCCCCGCCGCGCGCCGCGACCTCGAGCGCGGCGCGGACACGCCAGGCGTCGGCCATGAGCAGGCCGGCGGCGCCGACCACCGCGCCCGGTCCCGGACGCGGGGGCACGACCAACGTGGCGGCGTCCGTCCCCACGCGCTTCCACCACCTCGCCTCGGCCTGCCAGAGGTCGACCTCGGCGAGCGGGTCGGATCCGACCGGTGCGACCGCCCAGCGAACGGACCGGGGGACCACGTCGACGAGGTCGCCCGGCGCGGCCGCCTCGTGCCAACGTGGGCCGAGGAGGATGGAGGCGTCCCGGCCGGCGGGCGTCCCCGGCAACACCGGGGCACCCGCCGCCAGCGCCCGGGCGACGATCAGTGCGGCCGCCCCCTCGGCCCAGCCGGCGGCCTCCGGGGCCGCTGCCGCGAGGCGGCGGGCCCACGCCAATTGCAACGCCAGGCAGATGCCGGCGAACGTCTCGGTGCCGGGGTCGCCCCAGGGGGAACGTGCCAGGAGGCGGCGCACCTCCGCCGGGCTCTGTGTCCGGGCGACCGCCGGCCAGACCCCGGCCATCGACCCGAGCTCGAAGAACGGGCTCGGGTCGCGCCCGTCGAGCGCGGCGAGGTGGCCGCCGACGTTCTCCGCCTCGTAGCCGGCGACGACGACGGCGATGCGGCCGGCCCCGAGGGCAGGACACCAGCCGGCGAGGACCCGAAGGTGCCACAGGGTCACGGCCGACACGGCGTGGCGCGCCGTGGCCAGGTCCATGCCCCGGCGAAGGTCGCGCCGATAGGGCGTCGTGCCCAGTTCGGCCAGCGCCGCACCCAGTCCCGGCGCCCGGGCCAGCAGCCGGGTTCCCTCGGGGCCGAGGCTGCGGCGCACCAAGCCCCGCCCACGCGTGGCGGCGGCGACCCACGCCGCGCTCACGTGCCCCCCCGCAACACCTGCGCCACCAGCTCGTCGACGAGGCCGGGACGCCGGGCCTCGGCGAGCCGGGCCTGTCGGTCGGCCTCGCTGCGCGCGTCGTCGACGAGCGCCCGGGCGCGCGCCCTGGTGGCAGCCAGACGGGCCGCGGCAGCCTCCGCGCGTACCGTCGGGGCCCGGGCCGCGGCCGCGTCGAGCACGCCCTGCGCCTGCGCGGCGGCCTCGGCCCGTCGGCGCGCCGCCTCGCGCTCGGCACCGGCCACGATGGCCGACGCCTCGTCCTCGGCCTCCCGCAGCGCGCCGAGGACCGGGGCGAGCTCGGCCGCCCTGGCGGCGCGCCCGTCTTGCGGTACGCCTGCCGCGGCCGGCGCCCCCGGGACGCCCGGGAACCGGAACCGGCGCAAGAGCTCACCGACAGGGGGCATGTCCGACCTCCCGTGTGCCTGACGCGCGCGCCTGACAGCGACTCTACGTGCGGGTTCGCCGAGGGAGACAGAGCCGAAGGTCCCCCTGGCCTGGTCCTGCGCCCGGCGGCTCGTGCCGCGAGGGGACCTTGGACCCTGGGACCGGGCGCCTGCTCCCACGTAGCGTCGGTCGTGCGGGCGTGGTCGGCGGAGGAGCCGGGCACGTGCCGTGGGCCGTCGCGGGCAAGGGGGTGGCCGTGCAGTCGGAGACCATCCGCCAGTCGGAGACCATCCACAAGGTGCACAAGCCCGGCGGGGTCCCCCCGAACATGGCCGACTACGACGAGGCGAGGGCGACGTTCTCCTGGGACGAGCAGCGACGCGCCCTCGACGGGCTTCCCGGCGGGCGCGGCCTCAACATCGCCCACGAGGCGGTGGACCGGCACGCCGCCGGCGACCGTGCCGATCATGTCGCCCTGCGCTGCCTGGGCCGTGACGGCAGCCGGCAGAGCCTGACCTACCGCGACCTGGCCGAGCGCTCCAGCCGCTTCGCCGGGGTGCTCGACGGCCTCGGCGTCGCGTCCGGTGCCCGTGTCTACGTCCTGCTGCCCCGCGTGCCCGAGCTGTACGTCGCGGTGATCGGGACGCTCAAGCACGGCAGCACGCTGTGCCCCCTGTTCTCGGCCTTCGGCCCCGAGCCCATCCGCGAGCGGCTGCACCTGGGGCGGGGGAGCGTGCTCGTGACGACCGAGCCCCTGTACCGCAGGAAGGTGGCCGCGATCCGCGACCGGCTGCCCGACCTGCGCCACGTCCTCATCGTCGGCCCGCCGGGCGGCCCGACGCCCGAGGGGACCATGGCGCTCGCCGGGCTGCTCGACGAGGCGGACCCGCACCACACGATCCCGCCGACGGACCCCGGTGCCATGGCGCTGCTGCACTTCACCAGCGGGACGACCGGCACGCCCAAGGGCGCGGTGCACGTGCACGAGGCCGTCGTGTCGCACTACGCCACCGGGCGCATCGCCCTGGACCTGCACCCCGACGACGTGTTCTGGTGCACGGCGGACCCGGGGTGGGTCACCGGCATCTCCTACGGCGTGGTGTCCCCGCTGGTGCACGGCGTCACCTGCATCGTCGACGAGGGCGAGTTCGAGGCCGATCGGTGGTACGGCATCCTCGAGTCCGAGGGCGTGACCGTCTGGTACACCGCGCCCACGGCGCTGCGGATGCTCGTGCAGGCCGGCGCCGACGCGGTGCACGCCCACGACCTCCGGCACCTGCGCTTCGTGGCCAGTGTGGGCGAGCCGCTCAACCCCGAGATCGTGCTGTGGGGCCGCGACGTGCTGGGCCTCCCCGTGCACGACAACTGGTGGCAGACGGAGACCGGCGGCATCATGATCGCCAACTACGCGGGGGAGGACATCCGGCCCGGCTCGATGGGCCGGCCGCTCCCGGGCATCGAGGCGACGATCCTCGTACGCGACGAGCACGGCCACGTCGTGCTGGCCGACGACGGCTCAGCGGTCGAAGCGGCGCCGGGGCAGGAGGGCGAGCTGGCCCTTCGGCCCGGGTGGCCGTCGATGTTCCGTGGCTATCTCGACCAGGAGGAGCGCTACCGAGCCTGCTTCGTCGGCGGCTGGTACCTGAGCGGCGACCTCGCCCGGCGCGACGAGGACGGCTACTTCTGGTTCGTCGGGCGCGGCGACGACGTCATCAAGTCGGCGGGGCACCTGATCGGCCCCTTCGAGGTGGAGTCCGTCCTGCTCGAGCACCCGGCCGTCGCCGAGGCCGGCGTCATCGGCAAGCCCGACCCGGTGGCGGGCGAGGTGGTCAAGGCCTTCGTCACCCTCGCCGCCGGTGTCGAGCCCACCGACGCGCTGCGCCGCGAGCTGATCGGCTTCTGCCGGACCCGGCTCGGCGCCGCCGTGGCACCGCGCGAGATCGAGTTCGCGGCGCGCCTGCCCCACACCCAGAGCGGGAAGATCGTCCGGCGGCTGCTCAAGGCCCGCGAGCTCGGGCTCGAGGAGGGCGACACCTCCACGCTGGAGTCCGTGCCGTGACCGCCCAGGAGCCGGTGCCGTGACCGACACCGTCGCCGTCCCGTCCGGTGCGTCCACGCCCGATCCGGCGCACGGGCTCCACCTGCTGCGGGAGATGGTCCGGATCCGGCGCTTCGAGGAGCGCTGTGTGGAGCTCTACAGCGACATGCGCATCCGGGGCTTCCTCCACCTCGGGATCGGCGAGGAAGCCTGCGCGGTCGGCGTCATGGAGGCGCTCGAGGAACGGGACTCCGTGGTGGCCACCTACCGGGAGCACGGCCACGCCCTGGCACGGGGCATGAGCATGCGTTCGGCCATGGCCGAGCTGGAGGGGAAGGTCGAGGGCTGCAGCCGCGGCCGCGGCGGCTCCATGCACCTGTTCGACAAGGCGAGCCGGTTCTTCGGCGGCAACGCCATCGTCGGCGGCGGGCTCCCCCTCGCCGTGGGGCTCGCCCTGGCCGACAAGATGCAGCGCCGGGACCACGTCACCGCGTGCATCTTCGGGGACGGGGCGGTGGCCGAGGGCGAGTTCCACGAGTCCATGAACCTCGCCGCGCTCTGGCACCTGCCCGTGCTCTTCTGCTGCGAGAACAACCTGTACGCCATGGGCACCGCGCTCGAGCGCTCGGAGTCGGAGACCGACCTGGCCCTGAAGGCCGCGAGCTACCGGGTGCCCTCCTGGGACGTCGACGGCATGGACGTCGTCGCCGTGGAGGAGGCGGCGCGGCACGCGGCCGAGGCCGTGCGCAGCGGCGGCGGGCCACATTTCCTCGAGCTGCGCACCTACCGCTTCCGGGCCCACTCCATGTACGACCCGGACCGCTACCGGGACAAGGCCGAGATCGAGGGCTGGAGGCACCGGGACCCCATCGACCACCTGCGGGACCGGCTCGCCGCGGCGGGTGTCCTCGCCGAGGGGGAGCTCGAGCGGATCGAGGCCGAGGTCGAGGCGGAGATCGACGACGCTGTCGCCTTCGCCGATGCCGGCACGCTCGAGCCGGTGGAGGACCTCGAGCGGTTCGTGGTGTCGGAGCGCGCCGACGCGGAGACGGCCGGGTGAGCGCCGTCACCTACCGGGAGGCGCTGCGCCGGGCACTGGACGACGCGCTGCGCCGGGACGGACGCGTCTTCCTCATGGGCGAGGACGTCGGGCGCTACGGCGGGTGCTACGCGGTGAGCCTCGGGCTGCTCGAGGAGTTCGGACCCGAGCGCATCCGGGACACGCCGCTGTCCGAGTCCGGCTTCGTCGGGGCGGGCATCGGCGCCGCGCTCGGTGGGATGCGGCCGATCGTGGAGATCATGACGGTCAATTTCAGCCTGCTGGCCCTGGACCAGATCGTGAACAACGCGGCCACGCTCCTCTACATGTCCGGCGGGCAGTTCAACGTCCCCGTCGTCATCCGGATGACCACCGGGGCGGGACGGCAGCTCGGCGCCCAGCACAGCCACAGCCTGGAGGGTTGGTACACGCACATCCCCGGCATCCGCGTCCTCGCACCCGCCACCCTGGAGGACGCGCGCGGCATGCTGTGGCCCGCGCTGTGCGATCCGGATCCGGTGCTGATCTTCGAGCACGGCTCGCTCTACAACGTCGAGGGCGAGCTGGCCGACGACGCCGGCGAGGTCGACATCGAGGGCGCCGCGGTCCGGCGGGCCGGCCACGACGTGACGATCGTCTCCTACGGCGGGATGTTGCGGGTGGCGCTCGCCGCCGCAGAGGCCCTGGCCGGGGACGGCGTCGACGCGGAGGTGGTCGACCTGCGCAGCCTGCGGCCGCTCGACACCGAGACCCTGGTGGCGTCCGCCGTCCGCACGCACCGGGCCGTGGTCGTCGACGAGGGGTGGCGCACGGGGAGCCTCAGTGCCGAGGTGGCGGCGCGCATCACCGAGGAGGCGTTCTACGACCTGGACGCGCCGGTCGGCCGCGTGTGCACGGCCGAGGTTCCCATGCCCTACGCGAAGCACCTGGAGGACGAGGCGACCCCGCAGGTGCGCGACGTCCTCGAGGCCGTCCACGCCATGGGTGCCTAGATGGGCGACTTCAAGATGCCGTCGCTCGGGGCCGACATGGACGCCGGCAAGGTCGCCCGGTGGCTGGTCAAACCCGGTGACGTGGTGCACCGGGGCGACATCGTGGCGGTGGTCGAGACGGAGAAGTCGACGATCGAGGTGGAGGTGTTCCAGGCCGGGGTCGTCGAGGAGATCCTCGTGCCCGAGGGCACGGAGGTGCCGGTGGGCACGGCCCTGGCGCGCATCGGTGCCCCCGCCGAGGCGGGCGCGCCGGCGCCCGGACCTGTTCCCCCGGCGGCGGCCGTGCCCGCGCCCGCGGCCCCCGCACCACCGGCGCCCGTCCCCGCGCCCGCCGCCCCCGCACCACCGGCGCCCGTCCCCGCGCCGGC
>DASPTT010000077.1:0-64032 GCA_035623275.1 Acidimicrobiales bacterium | reverse complement strand
GCACGACCGTGGACTGCGTGCCGGTGGTGTAGGAGTAGTTGCCCGGTGACCCCACCGACACCACGGCGAAGCTCGCCGTGGTGTCGGTCAGCGTGCGGACGTGGGCCTGGCAGGCGGCGGACCCGAACCGGGAGATCACGGCCGGGTTGAGCCGGTCGTAGAGGAAGGTGGCGTCGCCGCCTCGGAACGCGGCCGCCAGCTGCGTCAGGAACGCCCCCGGGTCTTCGGGCCCAGGAGCGGACGCCGTCCCCGAGCCGCCGCCGGAGGTGGTGGCGCCGGCGCCCGTGCCGAGGGTCAGGGCCACCCCGGCCGCGACCAGGGCGGCACCGCCGCCGGCAAGGACGGCCCCGGCGCGCACGCGGCGTCTCACCACGGCTCCCGCGGCCCTGGCACGTGGCTCACGGACGCGATCCTGGCACGTACCGGATCGGCACGCGCCTACGGTTCGGGGCGTGCGGCCCCGACCTTGGCGTGACCACCTGCCGCCCGGCTCGTCGATCGACACGCCTGACCTCACCGCCCGCGGCAGCCTGCCCACCGCATGGGCCGGCGTGTGGGGCGCGCACGCGGATCGGCCCCTCCTCTACGACGCCGGTGCCGGTCCCGACGCCCGCTGGGTCAGTGCCGCCCGCTTCGAGGAGCAGACCCGTCGGGCCGCCGCCCGCTTCGCCGAGCTCGGCCTCGAAGCCGGCGACCGCGTCGTCTGGAGCATGGGGTCCTCGCTGGCGGCCGCCGTGGTCAACATCGGTGCCCTGCGCGCCGGGCTCGTGGTCGTGCCCGCCAACCGGCTCTACACCGAGCGGGAGCTGGGCCACATCGTCGCCGATGTCCGGCCCGCGGCCGCGGTCGTCGACGACCCGCCCCGCGCGCGCTGGATCGAGGACGCTTCGGCCTCGGCGGTGCCGGTGCTCGGGCCCGACCTCCAGGTGCTGCGCGGCGTCGTCCCCGTCGACGCGGCTCGAGCCGCCGCGGTCGATGCCGCGCCGGGCGACGCGCCGGCGCTGATCGCCTATACGTCGGGCACCACGGGCGCTCCGAAGGGAGCGGTGCTCACGCATGCCAACGTGCTCGCCAACAGCGAGTCGGTCTCGCTGACGTGGCGCTGGCAGCCCGAGGACCGCCTCGTGCACGCGCTCCCCATCTTCCACGGCCATGGCCTGTGCGTGGCGCTCTACACCTCGCTGCTCGTCGGCGCCTCGGTGGTGCTGCTCCCGTCATTCGACGTCGACGGTGTGCTCGACGCCTCCGACGCGCATGGCGCCACGCTCTTCTTCGGGGTCCCGACCATGTACCACCGCATCGCCGCCTCCGGCCGTGCCCGGGAGCTGTCGCGGCTTCGCCTCGCGGTGTCGGGCTCAGCCCCGCTGGCGGCGGAGCTCCATGGTGCCCTGGAGCGCGACGCCGGCACACGGGTGCTCGAGCGCTACGGGATGACCGAGACGCTGATGACGTTGTCGAACCCCTACGACGGCGAGCGGCGGGCGGGAACGGTCGGCTTCCCCTTCCCGGGCGTCGATGCCTGGATCGGCGAGGAGCCGCCGCCCGATGCCGCCGTCGCCCGCGAGCCGGCGGGCACCGGGGTGGACGCCGGAACGGACGCCGGAACGGACGCCGCCGAGATCCTGGTCCGGGGACCGACGGTGTTCGCCGGCTACTGGGAGCGGCCGGCGGCGAGCGCAGAGCGCTTCGCCGGGTCCGGCTGGCTGCGCACGGGCGACATGGGGTCGGTCGATGCCGACGGGTACGTGGCCATCCGGGGCCGGCGTACCGACATGGTCATCTCGGGCGGCTACAACGTCTACCCCGCCGA
Source organism: Acidimicrobiales bacterium (assembly GCA_035623275.1). Lineage (GTDB taxonomy): Bacteria > Actinomycetota > Acidimicrobiia > Acidimicrobiales > UBA8190 > DASPTT01. The sequence continues at coordinate 62,222 of DASPTT010000077.1, read as the reverse complement.
GGTGGAGGACGCGCTCCTCGCCCACCCCGCGGTGCGCGAGGTGGCGGTCACCGGCACGCCGTCGGACGAATGGGGCGAGGTGGTCACCGCCTGGGTCGTGGCCGACGGCCCGGCCCCGCCGGCCGGCGACCTGTTGGCGTTCGCCGCGGCGCGCCTCGCGCCGTACAAGCGGCCGCGTCAGGTCCACTTCGTCGACGCCCTGCCGCGCAACGCCATGGGCAAGGTCGTGCGCGGCGCACTGGGGTAGGGACCGTGCCCTCGGGGAGCCCCGTCGCCGTGGTGAGGGGGAGATGGGCTGGCTAAGGTCACGGAGTCGACACGTTTCAGGTCTCGGTGACTGCTCCCTCATCGGAGGTGGCGGCTGAACTAAGCCGCAGCATGGTCCAGCGACGGCTGGCGGCCTGTGCGCACGTCGGGAGCCCCATCACCTCGACGTACTGGTGGAAGGGCGGCCTCGAGGAGTCGGTGCCGGAATGGCCGGTCGTGCTCAAGACGACGGGGGACCGCATGGCGGCCCTCATCGAAGCCGTCAGAGCGGCCCACCCGTACGACACGCCCGAGATCGTGGCCACCAGGATCGAGGCGGGCGACCCCGACTACCTCGCGTGGGTGGAAGCGGAGACACGACAAGCCCCGGGCCAGTGACTTCGGCGGGTGGAGCGGACCGTGGGCTAGCGTTCGGGCGATGGCGACGTTCCTCATGCTGTCCACGCTCGGCCCCGAGGGCATGGCCACGCTGCGCACGAACCCCCAGCGATTGCGCGAGGTGAACAGCGAGGTCGAGGCCATGGGAGTGCGCATCGTCGCCCAGTGGGCGCTGCTCGGCCAGTACGACTTCGCCACGGTCATCGAGGCGCCCGACGAGCAGACGGTGGCCAGGGTGGCGGTGACGCTCGGGGCGCGCGGCACGCTGAAGACCAAGACGCTCACCGCGATGTCCGTGGACGAGTTCATCGCCGCGGTGTCGGGCTGATCGGCGCGGCCTCGCCGGCGGGCCGCGGGTGGCGTGTCAGTGACTCAGTACCACCACAGGCCCTGCTTGCGGCGCTCGGGCCGGATCTCGTCCTCCGTGAAGACGTCCGGGAGCACGCTCCCGTCGGACACTCGCCGGATGCGGTACCCCCCGGCGACCACCTCGTCGACCTCGAAGCCGTGTGTCCACGAACCGACGAACCGGCTCCGCACGTCGACGCGCGTGCCGTGCGGCAGTGGTTCTGCAAGCGCGCTCTCGCCCACTTCGTACATGGTATTTGCCACGTCCGGGTCCTCCTGCGACCCCCGCTCCTCGGAGCTCCGGTGCCTGCCCGTCCGACCGACATCTTGGGCCCTCGGGACCCGCAGCACAATGGCGAAGGGCACAACACGACGGGCGGGACCGGGGGGAGCCCGGCGGTGATCCGGGAGCCCGACCTCCGCACCGAGGGCGCCCTGTGGCGCTCGGGTCACCGCGTCGTCGCCGGCGTCGACGAGGTCGGCCGCGGCGCGTGGGCGGGGCCGCTCACGGTGGGTGTCGCGCTGGTCGGCGCCCCCGCGGCGCTCGGCGCGACCGGGCCCGACGGGCGGAGCCGCCCGCCGACGCGCCGGCGCTTCCCCAGGGGGCTGCGCGACTCCAAGATGCTGGCCGAGGCACGCCGGGAGGAGATGTTCGTCCAGGTCACCAAGTGGTGCACGGCCTGGGCGGTCGGCCACGCCGAGGCGGCCGAGTGCGACGAGCTCGGCATGACGGCGGCCCTGCGGTTGGCCGCGGCCCGGGCATTCCGGGCGCTGCCCGACGACCTCGTGCCCGACGCGGTTGTGATCGACGGGCCGATGGACTTCGTCACGCCGCCGGCACAGGGAAGCTTCGGCTTCGACGTCGAGTCGCGCCCGTGGTGGGCACCAGAGGTGCGCACCGAGGTCGACGGCGACGCGCGCTGCGCCTCGGTCGCGGCGGCGTCCGTGCTCGCGAAAGTGACGCGCGACCGCATCATGCGCGAGCAGGCGGCCTTCTACCCGGCGTTCGACTTCGACCGGAACAAGGGGTACCCGTCGCCGTCGCACCAGCGCGCCCTGTGCGGCTACGGGCTCACCGCCGTCCACCGGCGCTCCTGGGCCTTCGTCGACGACCTCCCGTGGCGCGCGACGTGGGCCCGGCCCTACGCCGAGGCGGGCGCCTCGGCGTGATCCTCAGTTGGCGGCGGGCTCCTTGGGGAGCCCGAGCACGCGCTCGCCCACGATGTTGCGAAGGATCTCGTCGGTCCCACCGGCGATGCGCATGGCGGGGATGCCGAGGACGAACTGGGACCACGCGTAGGTGCCCCACTCGCCGCCGTCGGCGATCAGCTTCGGGCCCAGCACCGAGGCCAGGAGCTCGCCCATGCGCTGCATGTTGGCGGTGAGCGACATCTTGGCGATCGACATCTCGGGCCCAGGTGCCTGCCCGGCGGCGATCTTGGCCATGGTGCGCAGGTTGGTGTAGGCGGCGACCCGCCCGTTGATGACGATCTGGGCGAGCTGCTGGCGGATCAGCCTGTCGCCCGCCTTGCCCTGGTGGCGCACGAGCTCGATGAGCCGCTGCGTGCCCCCGCCGCCGCTGGCCATGGACCCGCCGCCGATGGCGGCCCGCTCGTTCATGAGCGTGGTCAGCGCCACCGCCCAGCCGCCGTTGACGTCGCCGAGGCGGTGGCTGTCGGGGACCCGGACCTCGGTGAAGAAGACCTCGTTGAAGGAGGCGCCCCCGGTCATCTGGCGCAGGGGGCGCACCTCGACGCCCGGCGCGTGCATGTCCACCACGAAGCCGGTGAGGCCCTTGTGCTTGGGCGCATCGGGGTCCGTTCGGCAGATGATCTCGCCGATGTCGGAGAACTGGGCGCCCGAGGTCCACACCTTCTGCCCCGTGACCACCCACTCGTCCCCGTCGCGTACGGCCCGCGTCTGGAGCGAGGCCAGGTCGCTGCCCGCGCCGGGCTCGCTGAAGAGCTGGCACCCGACGATCTCGCCCCGCCACATGGCCTTCAGGTAGCGCTGCTTCACCTCGTCGGTGGCGTGCGCCAGGATCGTCGGCGCCACCATGCCCAGCCCGATGCCGTAGGGGGTCATGGGCGGGGTGTCGAAGCGCGACTCGATGCCGTCGTAGAGGCGCTGGTACGACCGGGGCAGGCCGCGCCCGCCGAGCTCCTCGGGCCCTGTGATCCAGCCGAAGCCGGCGTCGAAACGGGTCCTGGCCCACACCCGGGCGGCCTCGAGCTCGGCGCGCTCCTCCTCGGGGGACTTCTCCGGCAGGACCGCCACCTCGTCCGATCCTTCGCCCCAGGCCCGGGTCACCTCGACCCGGGGGCTGGCATTGGCCTCCAGGAACGCCGTGGCCTCCCGCTCGAAGTCCGTCTCGGAGATCTGTGGCGCCATCGGGGCTCCCCTTTGTGGTCGGAGGTGGTGGTCGGCAGGGCTCGGTCAGCGTACCGAGGGGGCGAGAACCGCCGCCAAGGCGGTGCCCGTGTACCGAAAACGCGAGAAACGACACGACGGCGGGGTCGAGGCGGTAGAAAGGAGGCAATGGCTTACGTGCTGGCTGTCCTGGCCGCGTTCGCCAATGCCACCACGACGATCCTCCAGCGCATGGGGGTCGAGACCGCCCCGGCCGACACCACCATGCGCCTGAGCCTCCTGGCCTACGCCATCCGGCGCACGGTCTGGCTGGCGGGGTTCGGCGTGATGGTGGGGGCGTTCCTCCTCCAGGCCTTCGCCCTGCACTACGGGACCCTGACCTCGGTGCAGCCCATCTTGACCCTGGAGCTTCCCTTCCTGGTGGCCATCCTGTGGCTGTGGTTCCGCCAGCACATGACCTGGCGGGAGTGGCTCGGCGCCCTCGGGGCCGCCGGCGGGCTGGCGCTGTTCCTGGCGGTGGCGAACCCCATCTCCGGCGGCGAGGTGCCGAGCCCGTCCGACTGGGGCCTCGTCACCCTGGTGTGCGTGTGTGCGGTCACGGGGGCCGTCCTGCTCACCCGGGTCGGCCCTATTGCGTGGAAGGCGGCATGGTTCGGTGTGGCCGCGGCCATCGACTTCGCGCTCACCGCCGCCTTCATCAAGCAGATGACCCGTGACATCTCGGCCCACGGCTGGGGCTTCCTCGCCCACTGGTCGCCCTACGCCGTGGCCGTGGCCGGCGTGATGGGCCTGTTCCTGGCGCAGAACGCGTTCCACGCGGGACCGGTCACGGCTTCGCAGTCCACCCTGGTGATCGTGGACCCGCTGGCGTCGGTGGCCATCGGCATCGGCCTGTTCAACGACAGCGTGCGCACGGGCGGGGCCGCGGTGCCCCTGGAGGTCGTCGGGCTCAGCATCATGTTCGCCGGCGTGCTCAGCCTGGCCATGTCGCCGCTGGTGGCCCACGTGAAGTCGGAGAGCGGGGAGGACGACCACCTCCTCACGCAGCGGTGGCGGCATCTCCACGGCGAGGCCGAGGGTGAGGGCGGAACGGGGGCGGCATGGGGAACGAGCTGAGCGGGAGCTCGGGCGACGAGGAGGACGACGGCGGGGAGGGTGAGCCGGCGTTCGATCCCTGGGAGGCGGTGCTCGAGCGGATCGACGACGCCGCTGCGCTCGCCGGCCTCGACCCCAACGTCCACATCTTGCTGCGCGTCCCCGAGCGGCTCCTGGAGGTGGCAGTGCCCGTGCGCATGGACGACGGGCACGTGGAGGTGTTCAAGGGCTGGCGCGTCCACCACGACACCTCGCGGGGCCCGGCCAAGGGCGGGATCCGCTTCCATCCCGCGCTGCGTGCCGAGGACGTGGCCGCCCTGGCCGCCGACATGACGCTCAAGACAGCGGTGATCAACGTGCCCTTCGGCGGCGGCAAGGGCGGCGTCCGCTGCGACCCGCGCCGGCTCTCGGCGGGGGAGCTCGAGCGCCTGACCCGGCGCTACACCTTCGAGATCGCGGTGATCCTGGGCCCCGACCGCGACATCCCCGCCCCCGACGTCAACACCGACGAGCGGGTGATGGCCTGGCTCATGGACACCCTCGACATGCTGGGCGGACGCGCCCAGCCCGGCGCGGTGACGGGCAAGCCCCTCGCCGTGGGCGGGATGCGCCTGCACACCGGGGCCACGGCGTCGGGGGTGGTGCGCTGCGTACGCGCCGCCTTCGAGGCGATGGAGATGCCGTTGCCCGGGGCGCGCGCCGTGATCCAGGGGTTCGGCAAGGTCGGCGCACCCCTCACCTTCCTCCTGTCCTCCGCCGGCATGCGGGTGGTGGCGGTGGCCGACGTGCTCGGGGCGGTCTACAACCCCGGCGGCCTCGACGTCACCGACCTCTCGGACCATGTCAACGCCACCGGCTCCGTGGCGGGGTTCGAGGGCGGCCAGCCCATCGACGGGCACGACATCTGGGCCGTGGACGCCGAGCTGGTGGTCCCCGCCGCGCTGGAGGGGGCGCTCGACGACGCGGCGGCCAAGGAGCTCAAGGCGTCGTTGGTCGTCGAGGCGGCCAACGGGCCGACGACGCCGGCCGCCGACGCCGTCCTCGCCGGGCGCGGTGTGACCGTCGTGCCCGACATCCTGGCCAACGCGGGCGGGGTGACGGCCTCCTACTTCGAATGGGCGCAGAGCCGCCAGGGCTACGCCTGGGAGGAGGACGTGGTCGCCACCCGCCTGGCGCGCTCCATGGACGACGCCTTCACCACGGTGTGGGCGCGGGCCAAGGCGATGAGCGTGTCGATGCGCCGCGCCGCGGGGGTGGTGGCGGTGGAGCGCCTCAGCGACGCCATCGAGGCGCGCGGTCTGTTTCCCTGACGGCCGACCCTCCGATGGCGGGCCCGCTCACCAGCCCCGGTCGATCCACTCCTGGAGGTGCGGGCGCTCCGCGCCCACCGTGGTGTCGGCCCCGTGCCCCGGCAGGACGAGGGTGGCGTCACCGAAGCGGGAGAAGATCCGCTCGTCGATGGAGCGGATGATGGCGCCGAAGTCCCCGCCCGGGAACTTCGTCGCCCCCGGACCCCCGGGGAACAACGTGTCGCCCGTGAAGAGCAGCGGCGTGCCCTCGACGGCGAAGCAGATCGACCCCGGTGTGTGGCCGGGGGTGGCGATGGTCCGCAGGCGCATGCGGCCCACTTCGATCACCGCGTCGTCCTCGAGGATGAGGTCGTAGGAGGGGAGCATCCCGGCGTCGGCCTGGGTCACCGCCACCTCGTAGCCGGCGTCGCGCACCGCGGGAACGGCCTGGATGTGGTCCCAGTGCCCATGGGTTTCGATCACCTGGCGCACGCCGAGGTCCCGGCACAGCTCGAGCAGCAGCTCGTGCTCGTTGGCGGCGTCGATCAAGACCGCCTCTCCGGTCTGGCGGCAGCGCACCACGTGGACGTTGTTGTCCACGGGCCCCACCACCACCCGGTGGACCTCGACCAGGGTGTCCTCGTAATGGGCCATGGCGACTCCTCTGGGCGGCGGGACGGTCGCCGGCCAGCTTATTGACCCGTTGGTCAACTCGGCGCGCCGTCTGGTAGACAACCATCGTCGCGTGAGCGCCCGGCGTCCGGGATTCGCCCCTGAGCCCCGGGCCGCCCCGCGCCCGGAGAGCACAGTCGCCCCAAACCACCAAGGGGGAGCAGGGATGAATTTCGCCTTCAGCGAGGAGCAGGAGGAGCTCCGCCGGTCGGTGCGCCGGTTCCTCGAGGACAAGTCGCCGATGACCGAGGTCCGGCGGCTCATGGAGACGACCGAGGGGTTCGACCGGGCGGTGTGGGACCAGATGGCCAACCAGCTCGGCCTGCAGGCCCTGACCATCCCCGAGGAGTACGGCGGTGCCGGCTTCGGCTACGTCGAGCTGACCGTGGTGCTCGAGGAGATGGGGGCCGCCCTGCTGTGCGCCCCCTACTTCGCCACCGTCGGCCTCGCCGCCAACGCGCTGCTGTCGTCGGGTGACGAGGGCGCCAAGAAGGACCTGCTCCCCGGCATCGCCGCCGGTGAGACCATCGCCACGCTGGCGCTGACCGAGGACACCGGCCGCTGGGACCTCGACGGCGTGACGCTGGCCGCGGCCGAGTCCGGCGGGGGCTGGACGCTCGACGGGCACAAGATGTTCGTCGTCGACGGGCACGTGGCCGACCTGATCCTCGTGGCGGCGCGCACCGGCCGCGGCGTGAGCCTCTTCGCCGTGGAGGGCGGGGCGGGCGGCCTCACGTGCACGCCGCTGGCCACCATGGACCAGACGCGCAAGCAGGCGCGCCTCGAGTTCGCCGGCACCCCTGCCCGCCTGGTCGGCGAGGAGGGCGCGGCCGGCGACGTGCTCACGCGCACGCTGGACCTCGCCGCGGTGGCGCTGGCCGCCGAGCAGGTCGGCGGGGCGCAGCGCTGCCTCGACATGTCCGTCGAGTACGCCAAGACCCGCATCCAATTCGGGCGGCCGATCGGCTCCTTCCAGGCCATCAAGCACAAGTGCGCCGACATGCTCCTGGAGGTGGAGTCGGCGAAGTCGGCCGCCTACTACGCCGGCTGGGCCGCGGCCGAGGACTCCGACGAGCTGCCGGTGGTGGCCAGCCTGGCCAAGTCCTACTGCTCGGAGGCCTACTTCCACGCCGCGGCAGAGAACATCCAGATCCACGGCGGGATCGGGTTCACCTGGGAGCACGACGCCCACCTCTACTTCAAGCGGGCCAAGTCCTCCGAGCTGCTCCTGGGCGACCCCAGCTACCACCGCGAGCTGTTGGCCCAGCGCATCGGCATCTGACCAGGCGCCCGGGCCCGGCCCGGCCTGGTCCCTGCCGGCGCCGGCGCGTGCCCCCGGGGGGCGGCGCCGGGCGGGCGATACTGGTGCGGTGGAGGAGCGCCCGGAGCCACGCACGGGCCCTCGGGCGTCGGACGAGGAGCGCGAGCGCTTCGCCGCGATCCTCCAACGCCACTTCGCCGAGGGCCGCCTCGGGGTCGAGGAGTTCTCGGAGCGGGTCGACCGGGTGCTGAGGGCGCGCACCTTGGGCGAGCTCTACGAGCTGGTGGCCGACCTGCCCCAGCTCCCTGCGGTGGAGCGGCCGTCGACGCCGGTGCGCCCGGCGCGCCGGCACTGGTGGCGACGGCACCGGGACGCGGACGCGTGAACAGGACGGTGCGGATGCCCATGACCTGGGAGCGCATCGACGGCCCCGCGGGCGAGATGGCCGTCCACCTGGTGCGGCCAGCGGGCGCCGCGCCCGCCCCGTCGGGGTCCCTGGTCGTGGTGCACGGGTTCCCCGTGGTGCCGGCCAGCGCGGACACCACCGGCCGCAGCCTGCCGGCCCTGGGCGACCGCCTCGCTGCCGAGTCGGGGTGGCCGGTGCTCTGCGGCTGCCTGCGCGGGGTCGGCGGGTCCGCCGGCGATTTCTCGATGGCCGGGTGGATGGAGGACCTGGCCGCCCTGGTCGACGAGGCCGAGCGGCACGTGGCCCGCGGCGGCGTGTGGATGGTGGGCTTCGGCACCACCGGGGCGTTGGCCCTGTGCGTCGCCGCCGGCGACGAGCGGGTGCGCGGGGTAGGCATGCTCGGCTCGCCCTCGAGCTTCGCCGACTGGGCCGTCGACCTGCCCGGGATGGTCGCCTTCGGCCGCGCCGCCGGCGTCATCTCCGACGAGGGCTTCCCGCCCGACCTCGCCGCCTGGGGCGCACCGTTCACGTCGTTGCGACCCCTCGAGGCCGCCGCGGCCGTGGGGGACCGGCCGCTCCTGATCGTCCACGGCGCCGAGGACGAGTCCGTGCCCGTGTCCGACGCCCGCCTGCTGGCCGAGGCCGCCGGCGCCAGCGCCGAGCTGCACATCCTGCCCGGCGCCGGCCACCGCCTGCGCGCCGATCCCCGGGCCATCGCCTTGCTGGTCGGGTGGCTCGAGCGCCAGGGACCGTGACGGGCACCCCGCCCCTCCACCGCCGCCGGACCTCCCCGGCGCTGCGGCGCCGGCGACGAGCCCTCGGTGCCGGCGCAGGTGCCATGCTCGCCCTGGCGGTGGTGGCGGCGGCGATGGTCTCGGGCCCGTCCACGTCGCACCCCGCCCTGTCGCGCACCGCGGCGCGGGGTCCGGGCACGACCTCCTCGACAGCGGTCACGACGGCACCCCCCACCACGACCCGCCCGGCGGGCCCGCCCTACGCCGTCGCCGACTCGTCCATCATCTTCACGGACCCCAGCCGGCCCACGCCGGCCCGCGGCAGCGTCCCGGCCCACCCCGGACGCACGCTGCGCACCATCGTCCGCCGGCCGGTGGGCGCGCCCGGACCGCTCCCGCTGGTCGTCTTCGTCCACGGCTGGAACAGCGAGCCCGAGTACTACGAGCCGCTGCTCGACACCTGGGCCGCGGCCGGGTACTTGGTCGTCGCGCCGGAGTTCCCGGGCTCCGCGCAGAACCTGCCGGGCACGCCCGTGAGCGACTACGCGGCGCAGGCCCTCGACGTCTCGTTCGTCATCACCCAGGTGCTCGGCGGGGTGCTCGGGCCGGTCGACCCGAACCGCATCGTGGCGGCAGGCCACTCCGACGGCGGGACGACCACCGCCATCCTCGCCCTCGCGCCCCAGTACCAGGACCCGCGCATCAAGGCCTACCTGTCGCTGGCCGGTCAGATCCCGCCCGACGTCTCCGCGCCGTGGGGCGCGAGCCGCACGCCCGGGGTCCTGCTGGTGGCGGTCGGGACCGACGACGAGTACGGCAACGAGGCATTGTCGACCCAGCTCTACGACACCGCCCAGATGACCAAGGCGTTCATCAACGTGCCGGGAGGGTCCCACCTCGGCCCCTTCGTGTCGGCGACCCCGATGGCCGACAGCGTGCGGGCGGCCACCGTGGCCTTCATGAACCTGGTGCTGGCCGACCCCGGCCATGTCACCGCCGGGCAGCTGCTCCAGGCCCTGGCGGCACCGGCGGGATCGAGCGCCTATCAGGTGAGCGCCGCCGACAACTGACCGCCCCCGTCGCTGGAGGACCGACCCATGTGGCGCGTGCTGCGCCAGATCAGGTCAGCCCGAGCGAGGAGGACGTCCCGATCACCATGACGGGCCCCTGCGCGGGGTCCATCCACTGGAGCACGGCCACGAGGTCGGGCTGGGGGATCGAGACGCACCCGGCGGTGCCGCCGCCGGTGGACACGTGGAAGAAGATGGCGCTGCCCATGGGGGGGTCGGCCACCACGGGGCTCACGTTGTAGGCGATGACCGCGGCGTAGTCGTAGGCCGGGTTCTCGTCGATGAGGTGCTCGGGCTGCGCCCCCGCGGTCGCCGCACCGACGACCCAGAGGTTGTAGTCCGTCGTCGTCGGGTCGTCGTCCCAATAGTCGTCGGGGGTCACCTGGCGGTACTGGTAGCGGACGCCGGGGTCGGCATCGATGCCGAAGAAGAAGGGCTCGAAGCCGTAGGTGCCCGACGGCGTCCTGCCGTCCCCCTCGCGCTTCTGCCCCGGCGGGGCCAGGCCGTCGACCCCGACGAATCCCTGATAGGGACCGAAGGCGCGCTGCCAGGCGCCGCCTTGGAGCTCGTAGGCGGTCACGGTGGCGACGTCGGTGCCGTAGCCGGCGGTGGTCACGGTGATCACCTGGCGGGCCGAGCCGATGCCGGGCAGCGAGGCGACGGGGCTCGCGGGGGGCGGCGGCGGACGCGGCGCGGCCGTGGTGGTCGTGGTGGGCGGCGCGGTCGTGGTGGTGCTGGTCGACGTCGTGGTGGTGCTGGTGGACGTCGTGGTGGTGCCGGTGGTCGCCGCCGGGCGCGCGGCCGACGTGTGGTGCCGCGGGGCGCCCGACGAGGTCGCCGCATAGGCGCCCGCTGCGGCCGCCACTAGCACGACGCCGATGGCCGTGCCGAGCACGACCGCACCACGCCGCCCCGACCCGGCACCGGAGCCCGAGGCACCGCCACCGGCCGGGTCGGTGGCTCCGGTAGCGTCGTCCCCCGTGGTCCCGCCCCGGCGATCGCGCTCGTCGGTGTCCGTCATGGTGTCGGTGCTGTCTCTCGTCTCGTCGGGTGTGCTGGCGTCGTGCGGCACGAGCGGGTCGGGCACGGCCCGGGCCACCACGGCCGCATCGGCCGCGTCCAGTTCAGCGCACGCCGGCGCCCCTGGGGGCGCACCCTCCTCCACCACCACCAGCACCCCGACGACCACCACCACCCCGACGACCACCACCACGACGGTCCCGCCGTTCACCGACAGTGTCTCGGGGGTGACCGCGGCGGACCTGGGGGCGTCGTGGCACCCGGGTTGCCCGGTGGGTCCGCAGGACCTGAGCCTGCTGCAGATGAGCTATTGGGGATTCGACGACCAGCCCCACACGGGGTCGATGGTGGTCGCCACCAGCGTGACCCAGGCCGTGCTCCAGGTCTTCTCCACCCTCTACGCGGAGCGGTTCCCCATCCGCCAGATGGTGCCGATCTCCCAGTACGGCGGGAGCGACCCGGCCTCCACGGCGGCCGACAACACCGCCGGCTTCAACTGCCGCTATGCGGTCGCCCCCGGGCCGCCCCAGTGGTCGGCTCACGCCTATGGCATCGCCATCGACGTGGACACCGTCGAGAACCCCTACATCGAGGGCGGCCAGGTCCTGCCGCCAGACGCCACGGCGTACGCGGACCGCTCGGACGTGCGGCCGGGGATGGCCGTGCCCGGTGGTCAGCTGGTCGAGGCCTTCGCGGCGGTGGGCTGGCAGTGGGGTGGGCGCTGGACGGGGTCGCCGGACTACCAGCACTTCTCGGCGAACGGCCAGTAGTCGGCGCCGCACCTCGGGCCCGGCTCCGGGCCGGTTCCGGGCCCGGCTCACGGTACCGGCCTCAGCCGGCCGCACCCTTCGACACCGCCCTCGCCACCGCGCCCCAGGCCTCGAGCGACGCGGGGTCCATCGACCAGGCGGCGCCGGCGAAGTAGAGCACGAGACGGTCCGCCACGGCCCCGTAGCGTGCCCGAAGCACGGCCGGCACGTCCTCGTAGGACCCCGTGACCACGAACTCGTCGAGCAGCTCGTCGCCGATCACGGCCACCATGCCGGCGACGTCGCCGGCCTTCTGGTGTTCACGCAGCTTCGCCGTGGTGCCCTCGGCGCCGAGCAGGTCGAAGACGAACGCGTAGTTGGGCGTGGAGCCGTAGAAGGCGATCTGGGCGCGTGCCCGCTCGCGCCAGGCGGCGCGCTCCTCGTCGGTGTCGCCCAGGGCGGTGAACACGGGCACCGTGACGTGGAGCGCGTCCCGGTCGCGACCGGCCTCGGCGGCGCCCGCCCGCAGGTTGGGGAGGACGACCTCCTGGAGGTAGCGCGGGTGGTTGAGGGGGTGCACGTGCACGCCGTCCGCCACCGCTCCGGCCAGGCGAAGCATGTATGGGTTGACCGCGGCCACGTCGATCGGCGGGTCCGCGACCTCGATCGGGCCGGGCGACCACTGCGGGGGCAGGAGCGAGAGGCGGTAGAAGGTGCCCTCGAACGCCAGCGGGGCCTTGCCCCGGAAGGCGGCGAAGCAGGCCTTGACCGCCCGGACGTACTCGGCCAGCCGAGGACCGGGGTGGTCGAACGGGGCGTCGTACCGCCGCTCGATGTGGGCGCGCACCTGCGTGCCGAGCCCCAGGCGGAACCGGCCGCCGGTCACGTCGGCCAGCTCCCACGCCACCTGCGCCGTGACCATCGGGCTGCGGGGGAAGGCGACGGCGATCCCCGTCGCAAGGTCCACGTCGGCGGCCAGCGCGGCGGCGGCGCACGACAGGTACGCGCTGCGGCCCCCTTCGGTGACCACGATCCCGTCGAACCCGGCGCCGGCCGCGTCCTTGGCCAGCTGCTGGACGGAGCGAAGCGGGCCCCCGAGGGTCATGAGGTCCACCTTCACGGCACCCGTTGCTCCGTGCCGGCGGCCTCCAGGGCCGCGTCGATCGCGCCGCGCAACGTCGATGCGGCGCGGCGAGGGTCGTCGGACTCGACGAGGTGGCGCACCACGACGAAATGGCGCGCCCCGGCCCGGGCGACGGCCGGCACCGTCTCGGGCGTGATCCCGCCGGTGACGAAGACGGGGTGGGGCGAGCGGGACGCGGCGTAGGTCACGTAGTCCAGACCGGTCCCCGCACGCCCCGGCTTGGTGGGTGTCGGGACGACGGGCCCCGCCGAGAGGTAGTCCACGGGCTCCCCGACCCCCGCGTCGAGCTCTGCGGGCGCGTGCGTGGACAGGCCGAGGAGCGCGTCGGGCCCGAGGATGCGCCGGGCCAGCCCGGCGGGCGCGTCGTCCTGCCCGACGTGCACGCCGTCCATGCCGGCCTCGAGCGCGAGGTCGGGCCGGTCGTTGAGGATGCAGGGCACGCCATGGGCGGCGCACACCCGCTTCGCCAGCCGGGCCCGGGCCACCAGGGGACCTGCTTCCAGGGTCTTGTCCCGGAGCTGGACGAGGTCGACCCCGCCCGAGAGACACCCGTCGAGGAACGCCTCGAGGTCCGGCCGGTCGGGCGTGCACAGGTACAGCCGGCGGTGCGCGAGGTCCCAGGCCCCGGCCCCCGCAGAGGTCACCGCGTGCGGGCCTTCGCCCGCGTGGCCCGCGTGGCCCGCGTGGCCGATCCCGCGGTGGCGCCCTGTGCCGACGCCTTGGTCGCAGCCTTCAGGTCCTGCTTGAAGGCGCGCACGCGGGTGAGCGTCTCGGTATCGACGATGTCCGCCACCGAGCGGAAGCAACCCTGCTCGCCGTAGGGCGTCGAGGCCTCTCGCCACCCGTCGGGCTGCACGCCCAGCTGCTTGCCCAGCAGCGCGGCGAAGATCCTGGCCTTCTGGTCGCCGAAGCCGGGAAGGGCCTCGAGCCGCCCCACCAGCTCCTTGCCCGACGACACGCCCTTCCAGACGTTGTCCGCCCGCCCGCCGTACTCCTCGACGAGCACGCGGCTCGTGCCGTGGACGCGCCGCGCCATCGATCCCGGGTACCGGTGCAGCGCTGGGCGCTGCACGAACACGGCGGCCAGCTCGTCGGGGTCCATGGATGCGACCAGTGCCGGGGAGAGCTTCTTGCCCAGGCGCCTCTGGAGCTCCGCCGGGGCCGCGAAGGCGACCTCGATCATCACCTGCTGGTCGAGGAGCATGCCCATGAGCAGCGCGAACGGGTTGGCGCTGATGACCTTGTCCGCTTCGGCATTCTGGGAGAGGTGCAGGCCCACGCCCGGAACGTTACCCGGCACCCTGCTAGAGGAACAGTCGTCGCCCGTACCAGTCGTGCGTGTCGACCACACCTGGTGCAACGAAGAAATAGCCACCGCCAAATGGCTGCACGTAGTCGATGAGCGGCTCTCCGATAAGACGGGTCTGGACGGTCTCGAATTGGCGGTGCACGTCTTGCTGGAAGCAGACGAAGACGTGACCGGCCTGGATGTTGCCGTTGGCGTCGAGGCCAAGATCGTAGTTGTAGGAACGCCGGAGCAGTCGCTGGTCGGCCGTGGCGGGGGTTCGGGGGTTCGACAGCCGGATGTGCGCGGTGAGGGGGATGACTTCGCCCTCGGGGTCGGCGGCGTAGTTCGGAGTGTCGAACTCGCTGTTGCCGTCAAGCGGGGCCCCTGAGTCCTTGCGACGACCGAACATCCCTTCCTGTTCGGTCAACGAGACCCGGTCCCAGAACTCGACCAACATGCGGATCAGGCGCACGACCTGATAGGAACCGCCTTGGGCCCAGGCCGGCTCGCTCGGGTCGTTCACCCAGACCAGGCGGGCGGCGAGATCGCCGACGGGATTGGCGGTGCCGTCCTTGAACCCGAGTAGGTTCCGGGCCGTTCCCGACGGACGCGGCGGGGCGGCGTAGCCCTCGATCTTCCAGCGTGGCTGCATCGCCCCGCGGGTGTGCTTGGCGACGTCCCGGATGGCATGGTGCACGGTGTCGGGGTGGTTGGCACACAGCTGCAGGAGGAGATCGCCGTGCAGCCACGCCGGTACGGGGGAGTCGTCCGGGAAGACGCGCATCGGTGTGAGGTGCCTGGGCTTCTTGTCGGCCAGCCCGAACCGACCGTCGAAGAAGCTGGAGCCGAGCGCCACGGTGACCGTCAGGCCGTCGGCCGGGATGACGGGCCCGAGCACGTCGCTGTCGGGAGGGGGCTGGTCGAATGCTGGCTCGGGAGGCCCGCCGCCGGTGGCGAGAAAGCGGCTCCTCGTCGTGATGGTCTGCAGGAGCTCGGCCACCTCCCCCTTCGAGGCGGCAGTGAGGTCGAACGCGGCGAAACAGGCTGCGCTCTGCTTCTGCGCCGGCGCCGGGGTGAGGATCCCGGCCTGATGGGTGCCGTGGAAGGGGTAGGAGCCGACGCCGGTTGGTGCGGCCTCGGCATCGGCGGGGTCGGCGGCACCCAGGATCCCTCCGCCGGTGAGCGCCGTGCCGGCGGCGCCCACGACGGCTCCCTTGAGAAGGCTCCGGCGACTGAAGTGCATCGGTGGGAAGGCCATCAGCTGTCTCCGCCCCCACTGGCCGCAATTCCGGGGACCTGGAGGAGGTCGGGAACCGGTGCCAGCGTCTCCAGGAGCGCGCCCAGGGCGGCGTTCACCTGCTCGTGGGCGGCTTGGGAGACCTGTTGGGCAGGCTGCCACTGCCCGTTGTCCTGAGTGGCGCTCAGCGCACTTTGTAGGGCGTCCATCTGGGCGTCCGCGGTGGCCACGAGAGTTGGCGCCCGTGGGGCGATGAGCGGAGCGAGTTCGCCGAGGATGACGCGGGTGGCCTGGAGATCCGCGGCCGTCTCCGCGTAGGCGGCACCGGCCCCGAGATCGTCGATGCCCGACAGATGGTCCCGCAGCGAGTCTTCGAGAATCTCGTGCGCCCGCGTCGGCAGATTGGTCGGGTCGCCGGCGATCAGGGTCGAATCGAGATTGCCCTGCAGAGTGGCGATGTCGGCTGAAAGGGTCTTAGTGATGGGGAGCAGGGTGCTCGCGCTCTGTCCGTGCCAGAGGCCGTATTCGAGGCGGTGCAGCCCGATGAAATTGGGGTCGTCCACCCCACCGGGAAGTCCGTCGGGGAGGCCGTCCACCGCCTCGCCCTCGGCCCCGAAACTGTCGTAGGAGGCGCCGACTCGCTCCCAATCGAGCTCGGCACTCAGCCAATCGCTCCGAGCGGCGGTGAGATTGTCCGCCATCAGGTCCTGCTGAATGGTCGTCACGGCCGCGCCGAGCGTGGCCAGTTGCTGGGCGGCGTATGTCTCGTAGTCGTCGTTGGGCCCGACGAGCGTGTCCACTGTGACCATCTGCAGGGCCGGGGTCGGCGAGCCGGACGTGGCCCCCGTCACCCGGACGGGCGCTGAGGCCATGACCCCAAGGTCCGAAAAGCAGTTGAACGTATAGGTGCCGTTGGCAAGATCGGCCGGCATGTCGACGGTGGTGCCGGGACCGATGACCGCGATTTCGGCGACGGTGCCACCGGAGGCGTCGGCAAGCATGACCTCGTCCGCGTGGTGCGACGCGTTCACGACGCTGAAGATTTGGCGTCCCGGATGGGCGACCTGCGAGTCACCACCGCATTGGTCGTCGGTGACCGTCACCACGTCTGAGCCGCTGTGCGTGCCCGTCGTCCCGACCACGACCCCAACGACAAGGGCCAGGGCGACCCCCAGCACCACCGTCGCCACGGCCCACCGACGGCGACCGGTGCGAGGCTTCGAGGCCGGCTCGGACGATGCCATCCCCGAATATTAGGTAAGCCTTACCTAACTTTCCACGCTACGTGCCTGCTCCCCTGGGCCACCTGCGCTAGAAGATCCAGATGGGGCAATCACCGTGGGCACCAAAGGTGCAGTCAGTTCGGCCCGGCGCTGTCCCGCCCATCCCGGCCCTCGCACCACGAAGGACAGCCGGTCCCGCCAAGTAGTGGAGGCGGCCACGTCCCGGAGCATCTCGACGTACTCGTGCGTGGCGATCCTCACCACGTTGAACGTGTCGATGTTCTTGGTGAGGCCGTAGACGACCCGCTCGTCCTCGGGCTCGAAGGTGCCGAACAGCCGGTCCCACACGATGAGGATGCTGCCGTGGTTGCGGTCGAGGTACTGGCGGTTCGATCCGTGGTGCACCCGGTGGTGCGAGGGCGTGTTGAAGGCCGACTCGGCCGGGCCGAGGCGGGCGATCGTCTCGGTGTGGATCCAGAACTGGTACAGGAGGTTCACGCCGCGGGCGGTGGCGACGAGGTCCGGGCCGATGCCCACCAGGCACAGCGCCCCGTAGGGGATGGAGGTGCCCAGTGCGTCGGCGACCGGTTGGCGAAGTGCGGTGGACAGGTTGTAGCGCTCGCTGGAGTGGTGCACGACGTGGATGGCCCACATGTAGCGGCTCTCGTGCATGAAGCGGTGGTTCCAGTAGTAGATGAAGTCCCAGCCGGCGACGGCCAACGCCATGGCGAGCGGGCCGTGGCCCAACGACGGGAGGAGGCGCCGGCGCCAGAGCCGGCTCGGCGCCGTGCGGGCCGCCCACGTGCTGGTGACGAGCACACCGCCGGCGACGACCGCCGTGACGCCGCCGGCGGCCGACAGCGACCGGGCGACCCGCGTCACGGCCGATCGTCTGGCGTCGAGCCGGTCGGTCTCGTCACCGGGACCCGTCCCGCCGCTGGGGACGGGACCCGTGACGCCCACCGGGGGCGCGCCGGTGCCGTCTGCGTCCACGCCGCGTCGGCCGGCGTCCTCGCGCCCGGTGGCGCGTGCCACGGCGTCGGCCGCCGTGGTCACCACGACGGCGCCCACCACGATCCCGAGGACGGCCTTGCCGACGCGCCCTCGCGTCAAGGGCCGCAGGAGGCGGGGGACCAGCAGTGGGGCGACAAGGCTGCCGACACCCATCGACAGGCTGGCGATGGTGTCGCGCCGTTCGTAGTCGCCGGCGCTCGGCCCGAGCCGCCGGGCGCGCCGGCGAAGCCACCAGTGCTCCAGGGCCATGGCGGCGAAGTAGAAGGGCACCGCCACGACCGTCAGGTCCCGCGGCCTCTGGCCTGCCGGACGGGCGCTCACTCGGCCCATGGGTCCGCCGAGGTGGGGTCGATGTCATAGCGGGCGATGGCGTCCTTGACCTCTTCGGCCCGGGCGTCACCCTCGCGGGCCAGGGTGGCGAGCACGGCGACGACGATGTGCGCGCAGTCGACCTCGAAGAACCGCCGCAGCGCGCCACGGGTGTCGGAGCGGCCGAAGCCGTCGGTTCCGAGCACGGTGTAGGGGCGGGGCATGAAGCGGGCGACCTGGTCGGGCACGGCTCGCAGGTAGTCGCTCACGGCCACGACCGGTCCACCCGATGCGCCGAGCTGCGCCGCCAGGAAGCTCGACCGCTCGGGCTCACCGGGATGCAGCCGGTTCCAGCGCTCGACGGCCAGGCACTCGGCACGCAGCTCCGAGTACGACGTGACCGACCACGCGTCGACCGCCACTCCCCAGTCGGCGGCCAGGACGTCACGTGCCTCCATGGCCGACTGCCACATGGGCCCGGAGAACAGGACCGTCGCCTGCCGCTCGTTGCCGTTTCGGGCCGCATCGGCCTCCAGCGCGGGCGCCTCGGCGAAGCGGTGCATACCGCGCAGGATCCCGTGGCGCACGTCGTCGCCCCCCGGCATGGCCGGCATCACGTAGTTCTCGTTGTACAGCGTCAGGTACCAGAACTGGTCCCGCGGCTCGGGCCCGAGGACGCCGCGCACCGCGTCCTCCATGATGACCGCGATCTCGTAGGCGAACGCGGGGTCGTAGATGCGCGCCGCAGGGTTCACCGAGGCGAGGAGCGGCGAGTGCCCGTCGTCGTGCTGGAGGCCCTCGCCCTGCAGGGTGGTGCGTCCCGCGGTGCAGCCGGCCAGGATGCCGCGCCCGCGGATGTCGCCGAGGAGCCAGGCCAGGTCGCCGACCCGCTGGAACCCGAACATGGAGTAGAAGAGGTAGATGGGCAGCATCGGGCGCCCCCACGTGGCGTACGACGTGGCCAGGGCGATGAACGAGGCCATGGCTCCCGCCTCG
The DNA here is from genome assembly GCA_035623275.1 of Acidimicrobiales bacterium. Classification (GTDB taxonomy): domain Bacteria; phylum Actinomycetota; class Acidimicrobiia; order Acidimicrobiales; family UBA8190; genus DASPTT01. The sequence goes on along the minus strand of DASPTT010000077.1, from coordinate 43,352 downwards.
GTGATCCCCTCCTGCAGGATCTGGCCCTCGCGGCTCTCGGCGTAGCGGAGGATGAGGTCCGCGTCCACCGGTGTGTAGCGCTGGCCCTCCGGCGCGTAGATCTTCGTCTCGGCGATCAGCGGCTCGAGCCCGAAGGTCCGGGCCTCGTCGGGGACGATGGGCGTCACGTAGGGGCCGATGGCCTGGTCGCGCACGAGCCCCCGCAGTAGGCGGGTGAAGGCCATGGTGGTCGACACGGCCTGCCCGCCGGAGCCCGAGCGCAGGTCCTCGTACACCGCGGGGGCGGGGTCCGGGGCGGGGCGGGACCGGACCACGCGGGTGGGGACCGGTCCGGCCAGGACCTTCGTGCGCGCCTGGAGGTACGCCACCGCCGGCGACCCTTCGGGGGGCCGGTAGTAGGGCGGGAGCTCGGCGTCGAGCGCCTCCTCGGGGATCTCCTCCTGCAGGTAGAGGCGGTCGCGCAGCGCCAGCAGCTGCGCCTTTGACATCTTCTTGATCTGGTGGGTGGCGTTGCGGGCCTCGATCTCGGGCCCGAGCGTCCACCCCTTGACCGTCTTGGCCAGGATGGCCGTCGGGGCCCCCGTCGACTCGGTGGCCAGCTTGTAGGCGGCGTAGAGCTTGCGGTAGTCGTGCCCGCCGCGGGGCAGCGCCTGGAGCTCGGCGTCCGAGAGGTGCTCGACCAGCTTGCGCAGACGGGGGTCGGGCCCGAAGAAGTGCTCGCGGATGTAGGCGCCGGACTCGGTGGCGTACTTCTGGAATTCGCCGTCCGGTGTGGTGTTCATCTTGTCGAGGAGCACACCGTCGACGTCGCGCGCGAGGAGCTCGTCCCACCTCGACCCCCAGATGACCTTGACGACGTTCCAGCCCGCTCCCCGGAACGTCGCCTCGGCCTCCTGGATGATCTTGCCGTTGCCCCGCACGGGACCGTCGAGGCGCTGGAGGTTGCAGTTCACCACGAAGATCAGGTGGTCGAGGTGCTCGCGACCGGCGACCCCCAGGGCGCCGGTGGACTCCACCTCGTCGAATTCGCCGTCGCCCATGAAGCACCACACCCGGCTCGTGCTCGTGTCGGCCAGCTCGCGGTGCAACAGGTAGCGGTTCACGTGCGCCTGGTAGATGGCGCACAACGGCCCGAGCCCCATGGACACGGTGGGGTACTCCCAGAACTCCGGCAGCAGCCGGGGGTGGGGATAGCTCGGCAGGCCGACGCCCGTGCCCCCCACCTCGTGGCGGAAGTTGTCGAGCTGCTCCTCGCTGAGCCGGCCCTCGACGAAGGCTCGGGCGTAGATGCCGGGCGAGGCGTGGCCCTGGATGAACACCTGGTCGCCGAAGCCGCCGTCGGACTTGCCCCGGAAGAAGTGGTTGAAGCCCACCTCGTAGAGGGCGGCGGAGCTCGCATAGGTGGCCAGGTGCCCGCCGATCCCCTCGTGGCGGGCGTTGGCCCGGGTGACCATCACCGCCGCGTTCCACCGGATGTAGGCCCGGATCCGGCGCTCGAGGTACTCGTCACCGGGGAACCACGGCTCCTGGTCACGGGGGATGGTGTTGACGTAGGGCGTCGAGACCGTGGCGGGGAAGTCGACCTGCTTGGTCCGGGCCCGCTCGAGGAGCTTCATGAGCAGGTACCGGGCCCGGGGCCGGCCATGGGTGTCGACCACGGCGTCGAACGAGTCGAGCCACTCGGCCGTCTCCTGCGCGTCGATGTCGGGAAGCTGGTGCGAGATCCCGTCGAAGAGCACGAAGGCCATGCTACGGGCACCCCGACCGAGGGTGCGCTCGGTGACACACCTGCCTGGCAGCGTGGGGCGATGGGAACGGACCGGCGACGGGCGCCACGGATGGTGCGGTCGTTGGTGGTGGCCGCCCTGACGGCGGTGGCGGCGTCGTGCGCTCCGGGCGGCGGACCGCCGTCGACGCCTTCGCCGTCGACGCCCTCGCCACCGGCGGGCGGTGCCCTCGTGGTGTCGCCCGGCCCCGGGTGGAGCCCCTCCGGGGGACTCGAGGGCCCGGTGCCGGCTCCCGGCTCCTGTCATGTGGTGGGCCCGCCGTCTCTGGCGCGGCCCGACCCCGCCTGCACGCCCGGTGCCGTGGATGCCGATGTGACGCAGGCCGACCTGGCCACGACGGTGTGCCGGCGGGGTGGCGACACCGACAGCGTGCGGCCACCGGAGGCGATGACCGAGTCGTTCAAGTACGTCGCCCTGCGCGCCTACGGCGAGCGCGCGCCGGTGTCCGCCTACGAGCTCGACCACCTGGTGCCCCTGGAGCTCGGGGGCTCGAGCGACACCCGTAACCTCTGGCCCGAGCTCGACGACCATCCCGCCCCGGGGGTGGCCAACAGCAAGGACCTGGTGGAGGACCGTCTCCACGACCTGGTCTGCGCGGCGGCGAAGGGTGGCCCCGGGCTCCCCCTGGCCAGCGCCCAGGCGCTCGTCGCCGCCGACTGGACCACCGCCCTGCAGCGGGCCGAGGCGCTGTTGGTCGCCAAGACCTGACACACCGTCAGGTACGATGCGGCGACCCCGAACCACGAGGAGGAGTCGGCACCATGGCCCCGGGCTCACCGCTTTCCGGCGTCCGCATCCTGGAGTGCTCGGCGCTCGGTCCGGCCGCCATCACCACACCGCTCGTCGACCTCGGCGCCGACGTCATCAAGGTCGAGCCGCCCTCGGGGGACTACATCCGCGAGATGACGTGGCCGATCGTCGAGGGCGTCTCCCTGATGCACCTCCACATCAACCGGGGCAAGCGGAGCCTGGTCCTGGACCTGCGCAGCCCGGCCGGCGTCGAGGCGTTCCGGGAGCTCGCCCGCTCGGCCGACGCGGTGGTCGAGGCCATGCGCCCCGGCGGCCTCGAGCGGCGGGGGGTGGGGTACCCCCAGCTGCGCGAGGTGAACCCGCGCATCGTGTTCTGCACCATCTCGGGCTACGGCGCCACCGGTCCCTACCGGGACTTCCCCAGCCACGGCGTCGCCTACGACGTCTGGGCCGGCGTGGTCCAGCCCCAGCGCGACGACGAAGGGCTGTGGTACCTGCCCGAGCACGCGTCGATCGGCATCCATGCGGGCCCGCTCTTCGGTGCGCTCGGCATCCTCGCCGCCATCATCCGCGCCCGGGAGACCGGCGCGGGCTCCTGCCTCGAGATCGCCCAGTCGGACGCGGCCGCCGCCATGGACTGGCTCCGCAGCGAGACGTGGCGCGCCTACGAGCGGCCCGAGGACGTGGTCACCGGCAACAAGGCCGACGGCTACGAGCGCCGGGCGCCGGGCACCGGCGGCATGATCGAGGGAGTCCGGTACCAGGTCTACGAGACGTCGGACGCCAAGCACGTGCTGTTCATGGCGTCCGAGCAGGCCTTCTGGCGCAACTTCTGCGAAGGCGTGGGCCGCATGGACCTTTTCGAGCGCTGGCCGGGCTCCACGTACGCGGACCACGCGCGGGGCAACCGGGAGCTGCAACGGGAGCTCCAGCGCATCTTCTCGTCGCGCACTGCGGCCGAATGGCTCGAGCTCGGCGGCAAGGTCAACACGCCCATCTGCCCGGTCAACACGCCCAAGACCCTCGCCGACGACCCGCAATTCCAGGACCGCTTCCGATGGCTGCCGCTGGAGCGCCTGGGCTGCGACCAGCTCGGCACACCCATCAAGTTCCCCGACGAGACGCTGCCGGTCCCCGACAGGGCGCCGACCGTGGGCCAGCACACGGACGAGGTGCTGCGCGAGCTGCTGGGCTGGGACGAGGCGCGGATCGCCGCGGCGCGTGCCGAGGGCGCGTTCGGCGAGCCCCAGTAGCCGCGGATCAGGGCCGACAGCGCTTGCAGGGGTCGGGCTCCACGCCCGCATGGGCGCTGCTCCAGTCGAGCAGCAGGCGGATCTCGGGGGCGCACACCTTGCGGTAGCGCACGGTCCAGTTGCGGCCCTCGCCGCCTCCGCCAGGCACGGCCGCGATGGCGGCGCAGCTGGCCCGGTGCAGCTTCATGTAGCGGGCGCTCGGCTCGCGATTCGAGTTGAGGACGAAGCCACCCGGGTGCCGGGTGGTCCACTCCACGTACCCTTCGTCGTCGTCGAGGAAGGACACCGGACCGCCCTCCGTCGTCGCCGCCGGCACCGCCACGGGTGCCGGCGCAGCAAGGGGGGCGGGGCGCACCTGCGAGCGGATGGCGTCGGCCAGGGCCCAGACGTAGTCGTGCGAGCGGCCGGTCGGGACGTCGCCGAAGTGGTGCCAGCGGCGCTGCTCGTAGAAGAGGCAGCCGCGCAGCTCGTCGAGCGTCTCGGGCAGCGAGCCGTCGCGTGTCCAGCGCGAGAGTGCGCGCTGGGCCAGCTCCGGCAGGTTCTCCCAGTAGGCGTAGCCGTCGTAGGTCAGGGCGAACTCGTTCAGGTGCTCCCAGGCGTCGCTGCGTTCGGGCACCCGGCCCGCGTCGAGCACGGTGCTGGCGACGGCGCACGGCGCGAACGCGCCGGTCTTGGGTGCGGTGCGCGTCTCCGTCCAGCGCAGGACGGGTGCAGAGCGCGTCGGGCTCGCCGGCGGCGCCGCATCCTCCTCGCGGCCCGCGGCGCCGGTGTGGTCCACGGCGGCCGCGTCGTCGTCCGTCCCCTGCCGCGCCGTACGGCGCCGCTCCAGGGAAGCCGACAGGGCGGCGAAGAGCGCCGATCCGCTCTTGCGGCGGGCGGCGCGGCTTATGGGGACCATGGTTCCTCCTCCGGGATGGCTAGGCGGCGAGCTGGCCGGCGACGACGACGTTGCCGCCTCCGGTCTGCGTCGCCCGGTAACACGCCGCGTCCGCCCGACGCAGCACGTCTTCGACGGTGCACTCCGGCTCGGCGGCCGCGTCCCCGGCGGAGAAGCCCTGGGGCGTCGCCCGGAACAGGCGGGCGAGCACGGCGACGGCTTCGTCGGGCTCGGTCGAGGGCAGCATGAGCACGAACTCGTCACCACCCGAACGCGACAGGACGTCGGTGGCGCGCAGCTCGTGGGTCCACGCCCGGCTGACATCCGCGAGCAGGCGGTCCCCGGCCTGGTGGCCGTGCTCGTCGTTGACCGCCTTGAAGTGGTCCAGGTCCATGACGGCGAGGCAGAGCGGGTGGCCCAGGCGCCGGCACCGGGCCAGCTCCCGAACCACCGTCGGCTCGAGCGCCCGGCGGTTGACCAGGCCGGTCAGCGGGTCGGTGGTCGCGGCCACGCGCAGCGCCTGCTGCATGACGTGGACGACGACGCCGACCGTGGTGGTCGTGCCCACCAACACCGCCCAGCCCGCGCCTGCGCCGGGGATCCCGGTGGTGAGCAGCGCAAGACCGGACATGATCGCCTGGCCCACCAGGTACACGGAAAAGGCGCGGCCCGAGTAGAAGGACGCCGTGTAGATCGACGACAGCGAGTACAGGCCGGCGACCGCGTAGACGACGGGGCTGCGGTGGCCGCACAGGACGGCCCCGCTGATCGCGACCAGTGCGAGCAGCGACAGGATGTACTGCACCCACAGCGGCTGGTCGACCGCCTTCCACAGCGTCCAGATCGCCACGGAGCCGGCGAAGGCGGTCAGGGCGGCCCACCCCACCACGTTCACGCCGGACCCGTGGGGGAGCACGATGGCGAGCACGCCGATGACGCAGCCGAAGGCCCACAGGAGCGCGGAGAACTGCGCGACCTGCTTGGGCGACATGATCGCCCCGAGGGCGTCGGCGGGGATCGTGCCCGCGGCGGCGCCGGCCCCCGGATCGCCCGTCGACTCGGCTCCGGCGGCGCCCCTGCCTCCGCCATGACGGGTCCGGGTTGCCATCGACAAAGGTATCGGCGGCGCCGAGGCATCGGTTGAGCGGGCGGCGCTTCACCCGGATCCCGGTTGTCCCGGCGTTTGCCCGATGCCGGCGACGGGCCCGACGATCGCTAGCCTCCACGTCCTGTGCCCGAGATCGTGGTGGCGACCTTCAACGTGCATTGCGGCGTGGACGGCTGGGGACGGCCCTACGACCTGGAAGGAGCGTGTCGGCTGCTCGATGCCGACGTCCTCGTCCTCCAGGAGGTCTGGACCCCGCTGGAGGGCCCCGGCCTCGCGCACCGGCTGGGCGAGGCCCTCGGCTACCAGGTCGTCACGCGCCCCCTCGTGCGCGGCCGGCTCTTCGAGCCGAGCCCCGAGGACGCAGCCCGCACCTCGTGGGGGCCCAAGGCCTGGACCCGGGCGCGGACCCGTCGGGCGCTCATGCTGCGGGCCCGGGCGGACCGGGCCCGGGTGCCCGCGCCGACGGCCGTGGGCGCGTCGACCGGGCCCGGTGCCTCGTCCCCGGCGGTGACCGGCGCCGGTGACCCACCCATGGTGCCGCGCCGCTCCCAGCACGGGACCTGGGACCTGTCGGTCCTCACCCGTATCCCCGTGGTGGACGTGGAGGTCGTCGACCTCGGCCAACTGCGCGCCGACCCCGCACGCCGACAGGCGGTGGTGCTCACCGTGGCGCACGGCGGGCGGTCACGGCGCCCGGTGACCGTGGTGGGCACCCATATGTCGCACCTCACCGACGGCTCACCGCTGCAGTACCGGCGCCTGGCCCGCCGTCTCCCGGCGGACGACGTGATCGTGGTGGGGGACATGAACATGCCCGGCCCACTGCTGCAGGCCATGCTGCCGCGATATCGCCGGGTCGTCCGGGGCCGCACCTGGCCGGCGTGGCGGCCCCTGGTCCAGAGCGACCACATCCTGGCCACCCCGGGCCTCGCCGCCCGTGGCCGGGGTGAGGTCGTGCACGCGGCACGCGGCTCGGACCACCTGCCCGTGCGCGCCCGCTTCGCCCCCGACTGACGCGCCCCCCTGTGGCGTGGCCAGGTGTGGTGGAGCGGACCCGGCGGGGTCAGGTCAGGACGGTGCCGCCGGGCGTGGGGGTGATGCCCCCGATCTGGATCGACGAATAGGCGAGCGCGCCGGCGGGCGCAGCGATCGAGACGGATTCTCCCCACTGACTGAAGACGACGCTCTCCACCGCCTGCTGGTTGTCGACCGAGCCGGAGCCGGTGAATTGGACCGGCAGATGCGACGACGAGGCGATGTCGAGCCGGGCGGTGCCCTTGGTCGGCATCTGCGCCACGGGCGTGAGCGCGCCCCGGATCGGGGTCACCGCGACCTGCCCGATGGTGGTCGAGGGCAGGACGGCGGTGGGGGAGATCGTGATGCTGTCGGCCAGCGCGGACTGGGTCGTCACCGCTTCGTAGACCGACTGGTACGGGGAGTCCGAGGGCTGGAGCGAGATCCATTGGCCGGCGTGTTGCTGGGCGACGACCGGGTCCAGGTCGAGCTGGCTCTGCATGGTCACGGCGTCACCCTTGAAGTAGGCGGTGGTGCCGATGACGAGGATGTCGAACGTGTGGGCCCCGATGGTGATCACCTGGCTGCCCTGGTCGGGCGCAGCGTCCCCGACCGTGGTCTGGGTCACCCCCGCGCTCGTCGACGTGGAGACGTAGTGGAACGTCTTCGCCCTGACGGCGGCGGCGACGGACTGTGCCAGCAGACGGCGGGCCGCCGCCGCGCCACCGGCCGTCGACGAGGACTCCGTCGACGAGCCGCCCCCGGCGACGACGAGCCCGACGACGAGCCCGGCCACCACCACGACGACGACCGCCACGACGATCCACCAGCGCCGCCGCCGGTGCACCTCCACGCCGCCCGTGCCCCCGGACGCGTCGTCCGATGCCGAGGGGGGCGGCGGCCACGCTGGCGCGTCGTACGGCCCGACGTCGGTCGGGCCGACCCACGTGTCGAGGGCACCCGGGACCCCCACCGGCGTGGCACCGGGGGAGGGAGAAGGGGCCGGGGACGACTGCGCCTCGTCGTCGGTCACCTGCTCCAGCCTACGCGGGTGCCGGTCCTGGCGACCGCGGCGACCGGCGGTGCCGGCAGCCCGGTGGCCGGATGGGTCGCGCTCAGGACAGTGGCGCCCGGGCCACCAGGAAACGGGTGGTGGCCTGGACGCGCAACACGCCGTCGTGCTCGAAGGGCCGCAGCAGCTCGGTGGCCCGGGCCAGGAATTGGATGCGTGCCTGCTGGTCGCACGCCGGCCAGACCTGGGCGAGCGGCGACACCGTCGGGTACACGCGCACCCATTCCGCCGCACGCGGCAACGCGACGAGCATGCGCACCGTGCGCACCGTGACGTCGACGAGCCCGACCCCGGCAGCGAGCGCGGCCAGGTCCTCGGCGCGATGCATCGAGAAGGCGTCGAGCAGCACGTCGACCACCCCGCTGCGCTCGAGCCCCGCCTTCACCACCGCGTCGAGCTCCACCGCGAAGGCCGGGTTCTCCTCGATGGGCCCCCAGGTCATGATGCCGAGCCGCCCGCCCGGGGCCAGGACGCGGCGCATCTCCCCTACGGCGGCCTCGGCGTCGCGTACGCGGTGCAGCCCGTGCTGGCAGGCCACGACGTCGAACGACCCGTCGTAGAAGCCCATGGCCACGGGGTCCTCGTGCCGCCACTCGACGGTGCTGGTCAGGTCGATGCGCCGGGCCGTCTCGACGGCGGTGGCGGCGGGGTCCGTTCCGACCACCCGGCCGCCCTTGCCGGTGACGTGGGCGGCCAGCCGGGCGAAGATGCCGGTCCCGCACGCGACGTCGAGGACCCGCGCGCCGCGCACCACGACCAGGGCGTCGAGGGCCTTCTCGGCGAAGCGGCGTCCGAACGCACCGTCGAAGTGCTGGGCGTGGGCGGCGGCTGCGTCGGCCGAGGCCGCGTCGGCCGCGTCAGGTCCACGCGCCCGACGCGTCCCCAACGACTCACCTACGCCCGGTGCCGCCGCCACGGGGAGTGACGCTATCGGACGCGCTCTCCGTCATCGTGGATCCCCGAGAACCCGGAGGGGCAGGCCAGGGCGGCGCGGAGGTGCGCGGTGAGCGCCGCCAGGGTTGTGTGGGCGTTGGCCCCGCTGGTCGAGGGCATGACGTAGACGGGGCGCCCGCCCAGCGTCCCGCCCTGGAGCCCGGCGGCCGCGGCGGGGTCGCGGGCCGCCCGCCACCCGGCGAGCCCCACGAAGCACAACGCGCCGGGGGCGAGCCATCGGGTCAGGCGTTCCATCCGGGCCATGCCCGTCCGGTACTCCGCGGCGGTGAGCCCGGAGGCGTTGGGCGTCGCCCGCTTGACCAGGTCGGTCATGCCCACGCCGCAGCGCAGGGCGTCGACCGGGTCCCGGTCTCGGATCACCAGGCCCGCCTCGAGCGCCGCGGGCCAGAAGCGATTGCCCGGGCGGGCGAAGCCGACGCCGGCGTCGGCGGCGTAGACGCTGGGGTTGAGGCCGACGACCAGCAGGCGCATACCCGGGCCCACCGTGTCGGCCAGGGTGCGGGCCCGCCGTGCGACGGCGTGGACCACGTCGTCGTGCGTGTCGACCTCGACGTCGTCGAAGCCGGCGCCCACGAGCACGTCCACGAGCCGCTCGGGCTCCCAGCCGGCGAAGAGCCGGTCCCCGACCTCGTCGCCGGGCAGGGCGTGGCCCTCGTAGCTCCCCGCCAGCACCTGGAGGTCCATCGCCGCGCCCGGGGCCATGGCCCGGTGCAGGTCCGCCAGCGCCATGGGGAGACGCACGCGGGGTACGTGGTGGTACGTCATGTTGGCCCATGCGCCCCCCAGGACGTGGCGCCCGAAGGGGAGCGCCTCCACGTCGGCGCGCACGAGCACCGCGCCGGGGATCGCGTCGCGGCAGTGCTCGAGCATGGCCCCGGCTGCATCCAAGCCGACCGTGCGGGGCCCGAGCGCGTCGAGGTAGCGCCCGGCGCCGCACCCGAGGTCCACCCGGGCCGCGCGGGCCACCACGTGCCGGGCCAGGGCACGGGCGTCCGCGTCACGTCGGGGCCGGCTGGCGGCCACCCAGACGTGGCCGCGTGCCTCGTAGGCGTCCACGGTGCGCGGGTCCATCGCTGGTCCCGCCCGCTGCCGGTCCGCTACTCGTCGATGCCCACGGGGCGGCCGTCGACGATCTGGTCCAGGTACTCGGAGAGGCCGTAGCCGACACGGCCGTCGTCGAGCGTCCACCGGGTGAGCCCCTCGGAGATCCGGGTCACGAGGAGGTTGCCCTCCGGGTCGTGGCGGCGGTTGCGCAGCGGGATCATCGACAGGACGTCGCCTCGCACCGACCAGCGTCGGTCGCCCGACGCCAGCTCGGCCTCGACGGTCTGGTGGTAGCTGTCCTCCCCCTGCCACGTGGACCGGACGCGGAAGTCGTCGCACAGGTGCAGCTGCCGGCCGTCCCACACGAAGCCGCTGCGGATCCCCTCGACGTCCCGTCTGGCGATGCGCGAGCCCATGAAGCCGAAGTCGGCGCCGAAGTTGGCGGTGAGCCATCGGTAGTACCACGGGGCCTGCCAGTAGCGGGGGCCCCAGCTGTGGTCGCGGAGCCCGAAGCCGTCGACCTCGGCGCGCACGCCGTCGACCTCGATCTCGCCGGTCGCCGCCACGAGCTGCTCGTAGTGGCCGCGTGCGAATTCCTCGCCCGCCGCCTCCACCGGGGTGTCGGGCTCGCCACCGAACATGGGCGCCACACCGGTGTAGGTGAGCGCGGCGCGACACGACACGTGGGGATTGCCGGTGAACGCGGCACGCGGGTCGGCCATCTGCAGCGGGTCGTCGAGGAGCACCACAGGGCCCTCGTAGGTGACGCGGAGCTCCTTGAACGGCTCGACGACGTCGAAGCGCATGCCGGCCGCGTCGAAGGCGTCGTTGGTGGTGACCTTCGGCCGCTGGAACATGAACGCCACGCGCCCGTCGGGGAGGTAGACGCACGTCGTCATCTCGCCCGTGCCCTCGTTGGCTCGGTTGCCGAGCCGGAAGAAGCCGCCGACCCGCGTCAACGGGTCGAAGAGGTTGAAGTACATGCTCTCGTTGAAGTTGGCCTCGGGACCCAGCTCGTGCATGTACTCGTCGAGCGGTTCGAGGCGAAGGGCCATGCCGCACCCTACCGTTCGCCACCTGACGGCCGCCGGGTCGGGCTCTAGCATCCGGGGGTGCCGAGCCGGACCGCCGACGAGCTCCTCGCGCCGCTGCGTGCCGTGCTCGAGCCCGAGCTCGGCCCCGGCCTCCAGGTGGAGGACCTGCGACGGGTGGCCGGAGGGTCGTCCCGCCAGACGTGGACCTTCACGGTGCGGCGCCAGGGCGGCGGGAGCGGCCGCTACGTGCTGCGGCGCGACCCGCCCGGGTCCCCGTCGTCGGGCGTGCGGCTCGAAGGCGGCCTCCTCGCCGCGGCCGCCGGCGCCGGCGTGCCGGTCCCGTCGGTGGTCGCCGCGGGTGACGCCGATGCGGGGCTCGGCGCCGCGTTCGTGGTCATGGAGTTCGTCGAGGGCGAGACCATCCCGCGCCGGATCCTGCGCGACGAGGCCCTGGCGCCCGTCCGGCCGCGACTGGCGGCGCAGTGCGGCGCCATCCTGGCGGCGATCCACCGCATCCCGCCGGCATCGGTGCCGGGACTGGCCGCCGGTGACCAGCTCGAGGCCATGCGCGGCCTGCTCGACGCGCTGGGTCAGCCCCATCCGGCGTTCGAGCTCGGCATCCGATGGCTGGCGGCCAACCGGCCGCCCCGCAGCGACGAAGTCGTCGTGCACGGCGACTTCCGCAACGGCAACCTGATCGTCGGTCCCGACGGCGTGCGGGCGGTGTTGGACTGGGAGCTGGCCCACATCGGCGACCCCATCGAGGACCTGGGCTGGCTGTGCGTGAAGGCCTGGCGCTTTGGTTCGCCGCTGCCGGTCGGGGGCTTCGGGCCGGTGCAGGACCTCGTGTCCGCGTACGAGGAGGCGTCGGGGCGCCGGGTGGACCCCGCCGCGCTGCACTGGTGGGAGGTGCTCGGAACGCTGCGCTGGGGCGTCATCTCCATCGTCCAGGCCATGACGCACATGACCGGTGTCGTGCGCTCGGTGGAGCTCGCGGCCATCGGCCGGCGGGTGTGCGAGGTCGAATGGGACCTCTTGGACGCCATCGGGTCGGGCCTGCCGGCCCCGGCGCCGGACTCCGCGCCCCGGGACGAGCCGACGGACGCGGCCACGGCCAAGGGCGCACCGACGCCGGCCGCCCCGCCCCACGACATCCCCGCCGCGGCCGACCTGCTCGACGCGGTGCGCGAGTTCCTCGAATCGGAGGTCGTGGTCCAGAGCGAGGGACGGCTGCGGTTCCACGCGCTGGTCGCGGCCAACGTCGTCGGCATGGTGGCGCGCGAGATGGCGATCGGTCCCGCCCAGGCCGCGGCCCACGCCGCTCGCCTCGCGCACCTCGGCGTCGCCGACGACGCCGCCCTCGCCCTCGCCATCCGCTCGGGCAGCATCGACGACCGGATCGACGAGGTGCACGCCCTGGTGCGCGCGAGCGTGGCCGACAAGCTGGCGGTGGCCAACCCGTCCTACCCGCGCACGGCGGAAGCGACGGCGTCCGGCGGAGGTGATCGGTAGGGTCGGCGGTGGCATGGTGACGGCGCGGCGGTGGCACGGTGACGGCGGTGGCACGGTGACGGCGGTGGCACGGCGGGTCCCGGCCTTGGTCCCGGCCGCGTGCCTCGCCGCCGCGCTCAGCGGATGTGGCTCGACGTCGCTGTCGTTCCCGACGCCGGCGGTGGCGGAGGTCTGCGGTTCGCCCGATGCGATGGCCACGTTGTCGGTGACGAGGACCAACCCGTTCCCGCAGAACCAGATCACCTTCTCGACGCCCGACCACATGGCCTCCGACGATGCGCCGGCCATCGCCGCGCTGGCTCGGACCACCTGTGCCCTCCCGCCGTTCCCGACCGGTTCGATGTCGTGTCCGGCGGACTTCGGCATCAGCTACGCCATCACGTTCTCCACCAAGGTGGAGCGGGTCGGCACGATCGAGGCGAAGCCCACTGGGTGCCCCAGCGTGACGGGGCTGGGACCCGAGCGCCAGGCCGCCCCGAGCTTCTGGCGCGCCCTGGCCACCGCGCTGGGGTTGCCGGCCCCGCGGGTGTACTGCGACCCCTTCCGGGGCCGGCTGCCGACGATGCCGACACAGTGCGGGCCGATCGAGTAGCCGCCGCGCCGCCTTCGGGACCGATCGACGCGGGACGGTCGGCCACCGGCGGCCTCGCCTGGTCGCCCACGGTGCCCCGCATTATCGTTCGTCAACCATGTCGAGCAGGTCGATCCGATGACGGACACCTTCGCCGACGGGTCGTTCCTCGTCAGCCGGCTCGGGGTGACCGCCCGGATCGAGGACGAGCAGCTGGTCCTGGCGCTCGAGCCCCGGGCCGAGGTGCTCCACCACGGCATGGTGCGCGCCAGCGTCCTCTCCTTCCTCGTCGACGCCGTGGCGGGCGTCGTGGTCGACGAGGATCCCGACCAGTGGGCGCTCACCTCGGACATGTCGGTGCGGATGCGGCCGCGCCGCGCCCCGCGTCACATCGAGGCCACGGGGCGGGTGTTGCGCCGTGGCCGGCGATCGGCCACATCCGTGGTGGAGCTCACCGCCGACGGCGGCGAACCGTTGGCGACGGGCGCCATCGGCTTCACCAAGATCGCGCGCCGCGAGACCGATCCCCCCAAGCCCCGGCTGACGCCGCGGACCTTCGCGGCCCTCTTCGGGCGCCTCGGCGACCTGCCCCGCCCCTTGCGTGAGGAGGCCGGCATCGAGGTGGTCGATCCGGCGGAGGGTGTCGTCGAGGTGACCGTGACGCCCCAGCTCCGCAACCCGGCGGGAACCCTCCAAGGGGCGATGGTGGCGCTGGTGGCCGAGGCCGCCGCCGAGGACCTCGTGTCCACCCGGTTCGAATCGCCCATGGTGGTGACCGACCTCGATCTGCGCTACCTGGCCCAGGCGCGCGAAGGCGTGGTGCGCACCCGGTGTCGCCTCCTCGGGTCCGACCCGGACTCGCCGGTGGAGGTCGAGCTCGTCGACACGGGCATGGGCCGCGTCACGACCCTCGTCTACGCCCGCACCGCAGCGGCCGTCGCGTAGCTGCGGGGCCCCGGGCGCGGCTCGGGCTGCCGGCGCGCCGGCTTCGGCGACTGTCAGCGGCCTTCGAAGACCGGCTCGCGCCCCTCGAGCACGGCGGCCACGCCCTCGACCGCGTCGGCGGTGCCGGCCAGGGCGACCTGCTCGGCCAGCTCATGGCGCATCGTCTCGCGTGCCCGCTCGACGAGGCCGCTGCGCAGGGTCGCCCGTGTCGATGCCACGGCCAAGGGGGCGCCCGCCGCGATGTTCCGTGCCACCGCCAGCGCATCGGCGCGCTCGGCCCCCTCCTCGGCGTGGTGCTCGGCGATCCCGATCCGCAGCGCCTCCTCGGCCCCGACCCGGCGCCCGGTCAGGAACAGGTCGCTGGCCCGCCCGCGGCCCACCGCCTCGGGCAGCGTGTGGCTGAGGGCGAACCCCGGGTGGATGCCGAGGCGCACGAAATTCACCTGGAACCAGCCGCGGCTCCCCACCACCCGGACGTCGCATGCCATGGCCAGGCCGAATCCGGCCCCGATGGCCGCGCCGTGCACGGCGGCCACCGTGGGCACCGGCGCCCCGAAGATGCGCTCGGCCTGCGCGTAGAACGCGCCGGTGCGCCGCGCGAAGTCCTCGCCGTCGGTCGGGTCCGGCGCCTCCGTCGAGCGGAAGTCGGCCCCGGCGCAGAACGACCGGCCCTCGGAGGTCACCACCGCGGCGCGCACGTGCCCGCGCAGGCCCTCGAGCGCGTCGGCCAGGCGGCCCAGCGCTGGTTCGGTCAGCAGGTTGTGGGGGGGACGGCACAGCGACACCAGGGCGACGTCGCGCTCGATCTCCACCCTGACGTCGTCGACCGGCTCGGGCACGGCCGCACTGTATCCGGCGCCGGGAGGCCCTCGTCCTCCGTGCGCGTCGTCCGCTCAGTCGCCGAAGGCCTCGACGAACAGGGCCCGGCGCGGGCATGCGCGCACCGCGTCGAGCGCCAGGTCGATCAGCGCCGGCGGGATGGCGACGTCCGACATGACCGGGTAGCCCCACTCGTCGAGCCCGACGAGCTCGGGGAGCAGCTCGGCGCAGTAGCCGAACGCGTCGCACGCGACGGGGTCGACGCGCAGGCGCAGTCGGCGCACCCTCCTCTGGCGCGGCGCGGCCGAGGCGAGCATCAGCGGCCGCTGCCGCCCGACACGGCCACGGGTCGCCGCGGTGCCGGAGCCGGCGCGTAACCCGATTGACCCGCCCCGCCGGAGGGGGTCGGTCCCCCGGACGTGGCCGCTCCGCTCGTGCCGCCCGTGGCCGTCTCCCCGCCCGCGCCGCCGGTCGCCCCGACGGCAGGCGTGCCGGCCCCTGTCCCGGTGGAGGTCGTGCCGGTGCCGCTCGTCGTCGACCCACTGGTGGTGGCGCCCGACCGGCCGGGCAGCTCGTGGGCGACGAGGCCGGCCACGACCGCGGCCGCCGCCGTGGCCCCGACGGCGGTCCAGTTCGAGGTGGTGCGTACCAGGGCCAGGGCGTGTTCCCGGGTCTGGGCGCGTCGGCGCTGGTCGTGCGCGCGTGGAGGGGTCGTCGGCATCGGGGTCCTCGACGGAACTCAACCCCGTGAAGCTGTGGACCGGCGATGTCCCACCTTGGAGCCCGCTGAGAAGCTCCGCTCGGAGCAGGGAAAATGCCTCCCAGGGTGCCGGGGCCCGCTCAGCGGGCCCGGCGACGGCTCCGCCGGCTCTTGACCAGTGCGGTGTCGGCCCGAGAGATCAGGTCGTCGAGGGTGTCACCCTCACGCAGCTCGGCGAAGCCCACGCTCGCCGTCGTGCCCGGTGCCTCCTCGGCCAGCAGGACCCCGAACTCGTTGAACCGCTGCTCGGCCGTGGCCATGTCCGCCCCCGGGAGCGAGAAGAGGAACTCGTCGCCCCCGAGCCGGACGATCACGTCGTAGGAGCGCAGGGTGGCGCGCAACGCGGCGGCCACCTTGCGCAGCAGCTCGTCGCCGACACGCGACCCGCGCATCTCGTTGAGTGCCTTGAGCCGGTCCACGTTGAGGAACCCGAGGACGAGGCGCTCGTTGGACCGGCGGCAACGGTCGAGCTCGCGGCCGAGGGCCGCCAACCCGGCCTGGCGGTTGAGCACGCCCGTGAGCTCGTCGCGCGTCAGCCGCTCGATCTCGGTGCGGGCCTCGTCACGGCGCGCACCCTGGGGCCCGTAGGCGACCTCCCAGCGGTCCTGCGCCGCGCTGCCGACGGAACGCCACCTCGGGTTCTCCCCGTCCTCGCCGGTGTCCTGGAGGAGGTCGTGCGCCTCGCCGATGAAGTCGCCCTCGCCGTACCCCGGGACGTCGCGCGGCTCCGTGCGGGCGCCCTCGATCCCATTGCGCCCCGTGCGGACGGGCTCGGGCTCCTCGGTCGAGACGACGCCGCGCACCAGGTCGGTCCACAGGCCGACGATCTCGCTCACCTGACTGGCGACGAGCTCCAGGACCTCGTCGCGGTCGGCCGGGTCGAGGTGTCGGAGACGGGCGTGCATCCGCGAGGCGCCGTCGGACAGGGCGGACGCCACCGCGAGGAGGCGTTGCGCCGGGACGACGGGAGGCGTCTCGTCTTGGCCCGTCACGGGACCCGCCACGTCGACGGGGCCCGAGTCGCCCCTCGGTACGGCGCTGAGCCGTGCGCTCCCCCTGCGAACAGGGTGATCGAGCTCGTGCATCGTGACCGCTCCCTTCCGGTCGGGAAGTTACACGATTGGAGTTTGCCGGTCGGGGACCGGCGGGGGCGGGAAGCTCCTCGTCCGTCTCCGCCCCGCGCACCGGCCACGGACGGGACGGTACCGCGGGGCGATGCGCGCGATCGAGGACGGTTTCAACACCGCTGGGCCCGGTCGATCAACGGCTGGAGGGCATCGAAGGTGGGCTCGACGTCCTCGGGTGAGAAGGCGAGCAGGAACGCGGTGACGGCGTCGGCGCCGGCTTCCGCGTAGCGCTCGACCGCGTCCGCGTCGAGGGGCAGGAAGTAGGGGCTCACGGTGACGAGGCAGTCGTCGCGGGTGCGGCTGGCCTCCCCCAGGAGCTCGTCGAGCCGGGCGAGCGCTCCGGCGAGCTCCTCGGGCGGCCGGTTCATGGTGTGCCAGCCCTGACCCGCGCGGGCCACGCGGCGCAGCGCGGCATCGCTCTCGCCTCCGATGTGGATGGGGGGGTGGGGTTGCTGGATCGGCTTCGGGTGCATCGTCGACGGGGGCAGGGCGAAGAACTCGCCGTCGAGTGCGGCCTCCCCGTCGGACCACAGCGCCCGGAGGACCTCCAGGTACTCGTCGGTCCGCGGGCCGCGCCTGGGCCACGGGACGTTGAGGACCTCGAACTCCTCGCGCAGCCAGCCCACCCCGACGCCCAGGTCCACACGGCCGCCGGAGAGCCAGTCGACGGTGACGACCTCCTTGGCGGTGTACACGGGGTTGCGCTGGGGGAGCAGGCACATGGCCGTGCCCAGCCGCGTGGTCGTGGTGTGGGCCGCGAGGAAGGCAAGCGTCGTGAAGGGCTCGAGCATCCCGCACCCCGGCGGCAGCGGCATCTTCCCGTCCGGGGCGTAGGGGTACGACGACCCGTAGTCGGCCAGCTCGATGGCGTGCTCCGGGACCCAGATGGCGTGGATGGCGCGTCGGTCGGCCTCCTGCCCGACCGCGGCGAGCAGCTCGGGCGTCGCCATGGGGCTGGCGGTCGGGAGCGAGATGTCGAAGTGCATGCGTGGTCTCCTGGGAACGGGGGGCGACGCGCGGGCGCGGTCAGCGCAGGTGCAGGCCTCCGTCGACGAGCACGACCTCGCCGGTGACGTAGTCGGCCGTCACCAGGCCGAGGATGACCCGGGCCACGTCCTCGGGCGTGGCGCTGCGCTGCAACGGCGCCTGCGCGTGCACGAAGCTCCGCACCACGTCCCATTCGGGCGTGGCGGTCCACGGCGTGTCGACCAGGCCGGGGGCGACGGCGTTGACGCGGATGGCCGGGGCGAGGACGTTGGCGAGCAGCGCGGTCATGTGGCTGAGCGCGGCCTTGGAGGCCGCGTAGGGGATGGAGCTGCCGGTGGGTCGGTGCCCGGCGATGGAGGACACGTTCACGACGGCGGCGTCGCCTGCGGCCCGAAGGTGCGGGACGGCCGCCACGGTGACCTGCCAGGTCCCGATCACGTTCACGTCGAAGATGCGGCGCCAGACCGCCGGCGAGGCCGCGTCCAGGTCTCCGTGGGGGATGACGGCGGTCGTCCCTGCGTTGTTCACGAGCACGTCGAGGCGACCGTGCACCGCCACCGCCTCGTCGACCAGGGCTCGAGCCTGCGCCTCGTCCGCGATGTCGGCGCGGACGTAGCTGGCGTCGGGCACCTCGGCCGCAAGCGCGCGCCCCGCCTCCTCCGAACGCGAGGAGTTCACCACCACCCTCGCGCCCTGCGCGGCGAGGGCGCGGACCGTGGCGGCCCCGATCCCGCTCGAGGACCCGGTCACCACGGCCACCTTGTCCTGGAGCGCACCGGGCATCTCGCGACCTCCGTGGGGTGCGTGCGGGTGCCCGGAGGATAGTGGCGTCCGGACGTAGCCTGTCGGCCATGGACCTCGCGCCGCCCGAGCCGCGCGCCGTCCTGCGGGTCACGCGCTCGCTCGCCATCCCGCTCGACGAGCTCCGATGGCACTTCTCCGCCAGCGGTGGCCCCGGGGGCCAGCACGCCAACAAGGCGAGCACCCGCGTCGAGGTCGTCTTCGACGTCGCGTCGTCGCCGTCGCTCGGTCCCCGCCAGCGTGCCCGGCTGCTCGAAGAGGTCGGCCCCGTGGTCCGGATCGTGGCCCGCGAGCACCGGTCGCAGGCGATGAACCGCGAGGAGGCGGTGCGCCGGCTCGCGGCGCGCCTGGCCGACGCCCTGCGGACCCGCCCCGTGCGCCGTGCGACGGCGCCCACGGCCGCGTCCCGGGCGCGTCGACTCGAGGACAAGCGGCGCCAGGGGGAGCGCAAGCAGGATCGGGCCCGGGCCCGCTCGCCCGAGCAGTGGTAGGGGCGGGCCCTCAGACCTCGTCGGGACGCAACAGCGCGTCGCTCCCGCCGTCGGCGAAGAGCACCGACCCGTGCACGTAGGAGCTCCGCGCTCCGAGGAGGAACGCCACCACGGACGCGATCTCCTGCGGGCGGGCGCGTCGTGCCAGCGGGATGGGCAGCGCGTCCACGAGGGGGCCGAGCGTCGGATCGGCGCGCGAGGCGTCGAGCAACGGCGTGTCGACGGGGCCCGGGGCCACGGCGTTGAGCCGGACGCCGGCGGCGCCCCACGCCTGGGCACGCCGGCGCACCGCGCGGGCGAGGGCGAGCTTCGACATGCCGTAGACGGTGGCCCCGTCGAGTGCCTCGGCGCGCGCCAGCGCGCCGGCCTCGTCCTCCGCGGCCAGGGCGGCGAGCAGCGGCTCGTCGGGCGGCGTGATGCCGGCCGAGTTCGACGAGATGGCCACCGCCGCCGGTCCGGTCCCGCCACGGAGCGCGGGCAGCAGCCCGTCGAGCACTCGCAGGGCCCCGAAATAATTGACACGGGCAATGCCGGCGGTGGGCCGCACGTGGGGCCCGAGGCCGGCGCAGGCCACCGCACCGTCGAGGCGGCCGTGCGCCGCCTCCGTCACCGCGCGCACCGCCTCGGCGCAGCCCTCCGGGGTGGACAGGTCGGCGACGACCTGGGCGTCGTGCACGTCCACGCCCACCACGCGGGCGCCGCCCGCCTCGAGCTCGGCCACCACGGCGGCGCCGATCCCCGAGGCCGCGCCCGTGACCGCGACGACCCGGTCCTCGTCGCCCTCCGGGACAGACGCGGAGACTGTTGCGGTCATGGGGCCAGTTGTAGCCGATGGCCGCCTCGGGGTGGGGCCCGGCGCATGCCTGGCGCGCCCGCAGGTAGGGACCTTCGACCCTGCCGCGACCCGCGATCGGTCGCCATGCTGTGGGCGGGACGGAAGCCGGGAAGCCGGTGGATCTCCCAAAGGGGGTACGTCCGGAGTGCCGCCCACCTAAGGACGTACAACCAGGTCACCCCCGGCGGGGAGCACGGGCGCAAGCCCGATTCTGCGGAGCCCGTCGGGGGTGACTGCTGTCCGGGCTCGGATCGGGGACCCAGGGACGACCCGGTCCAGGATGCAGGGGCCGTTCAGCCGGCGCAGTCGCGACAGAGGCGAGCCTCGGCGTCGGCCAGCAGCGCATAGCTGCGGACCAGGAAGCACGAGCTGCAGGTGAATTCCTCGGGGCCCCGGGGCAGGACGTCGGGCACGGAGCGGGTGGCGTGGCCGGCCTCCGCCGAGGGTTCGGCCGATTCCTCGTCCTCCTCGGGTTCCGCCGCCTCGGCGTCGAGCGCCAGCCGGTGCTCGAGCACGAGGTCGAGGGGTTCCTCGACGTCGTCGGCGCCGAGCTCCTCGTCCTCCTCGTCGCCCTCGGCCTCGCGCGTCACGACCAGGCCGACGGGCTGCTCCGGCTCCTCGTCCTCGTCCTCGTCGTCGCTGTGGACGAGCTCCTCCAGGGTCTCCTCGAGGAGGTCCTCCTCGACGTCCTGCTCGAGGACGTCCTCGTTGTCGAGCTCCTCTTCGAGCACGGTGAGGTCGTCGAGCTCGCCCATGGCGAACTCCTCGGGGGGCTCGATGTCGGGCTCGCCCTCGGTGAAATGCGGTTCGGGTGCGCCCTCCTCGTCGGTGAGGTTCGCGCGCGGCGGTGGGCTCACCGAGCCGCCCCGGCGAGCCACAGGTCGCGTAGGTCCGTCGGCAGCACCGCGCTGACGCCGTCCACCTCCTCGGGCACCAGCTCGCGCAGCGCGCCGAGCACTGCCACGGTCACGGCACGGGCCCGTTCCGAGTTCGCCGGGTCGATGCTCGTCGCCTGGAGGAAGTCGTCGACGTGTCGCAGGTGCCGCGGCACGCCTGTCACCGGACGTGGCAGGGCGGCGAGCTGGCGGACGTCGGCGGGAAGGTGGGCGAGGACATGGCCGCGCTCTTCGCGCGGGAGCTGGACCGCGAAGGTGGACAGCACCGCCCGCACCATGTTGCGTTCCGATCCTCGCGTGGCGCCGCCGGCGCGCGCCGCGGCCAGGACCCGCTCGAGCGCGGGGGAGGGGTGTTCTGTCGCACCCTGTGACGGCCTCGTGTCCCCGGGCGTGAGTCCCACGACAAGATGGCTCTGGAGCCGCTCGACGCCCGGCACCCGCCGGACGGCGTCCTCGATGGCCCACGCCTGCTGCTCGTCGTCCACCTCGCCGTGGAGGAGCACGGTGTGGCCCTCGGCCATCACGTGCACGCGCGGGATGTCCATCTTGTGCTCGAGCGGCCCGAGCACGGAGCGGATCCGGTCGGCCAGCACCGTCGGGTACACGTCGGGGTCGGGGTGGCGTCCGGCCAGGCGATAGCGCACCCCCTCGACGCGCCCGGACTCGTAACGCGCCCAGCGGGTGACGCGCTCGAGCTCTCGTCGGGCATGGTGCCTGACCCGGGCGGAACGCATCGCTGCGCTGAGCACGGCGATGACAGCAGTCACCAACAGAGCACGCACCACTCCGCGTCGCATCGTGCCACCTCCCTGCTGGCGGGTGCCCTGCCCAGGACGCCCCTCGAAGCCAGCTTCCGTCCTCGGGGGTCCGGGGGACAGGGCCGAAGGTCCCGGGACGGTCGCCGGGTGCCGGTGAGCCCCCGACGCCCGGCGCGAGGGCAGAATCGGGGGGTGCACATTCCAGCGAAGGTCGACTACGGCATGCGAGCGCTGCTGACCCTGGCCGAGCGAGGGGAGCCGGCCACCGCCGAGTCCCTCGCGATCGCCCAGGGCCTGCCCGCGAAATTCCTCGGCGCCATCCTCAACGACCTCCGCCGCAGCGGGATCGTGGTCAGCCAGCGCGGGGCCGACGGCGGGTACCGCCTGGCGCGGCCACCCAAGGACATCGCCGTGGCCGACGTGATGCGCGCCCTCGACGGCCCCCTCGCGGAGGTCCGGGGACTGCGCCCCGAGGACGCCCACTACGAGGGGCCCGCCGCGCACCTGCAGGACGTGTGGGTCGCGGTGCGCGCCAGCCTGCGCGCCGTGCTCGAGGGGGTATCGCTCGACGACGTCGTCCGGGGCCGGCTGCCGCGTGCGGTGGCTCGGCTCACCGAGGACCCTGACGCCTGGGTGGCGCGCGCCCGCGGCTGAACGACGCGAGGCCCGGCCCCGTCAGGCCCCGCGCGTCCCGCGCACCGGCGAGGAGGCGTCGCGCAGGTGCGGTGCGCCCCATGTCTCGGTCAGGAAGGCCGCGATGCGTGTCGTGAGGCGATCGGGCAGCATGCGCAGCTCCAGGATCGAGCGGGCCTGGACGAGCTCGGCGTGCGGCAACTGACGCGCCAGGTGGTCGGCGTCGTTGAAGGGGTGGATGAAGTCGGCTTTGTGGCCGATCACGAGCGTGGGCGCCTCGATGGCGTGGCGGTCCTCGTAGGTCGGGGTGATGGGGCCCACGAGCATCCCGTGGAGCACCGCCGCCGCCTCCTCGGGCTGGAGGGTGAGCGTCGTGACGACGCTGTCGAGTGGGGCGATGCTCGTCTTGGGCAGGCGCCGAGCGATCGCCGCGACCAACCGCACCAGCGGCGACGCGTAGTGGACGCCCAAGAGCAGGGGCAGGAACACCATGGCGGCGCCCGGCACGGCCCATTCGAGCACCGGCATCTCGATGACGAGGCCTCGTACCCGTTCGGGCGCCTGGATCGCCACCTGCAGGGCCACGTTGGCGCCGAGCGACACCCCGCCGATGACCGACTCGTCGAGACCGAGCTCGTCGAGCAGGGCCACGACGTGGCGAGCATAGGAATCCATACGGTGTGCGGAGGCGTGGCGGGGCTTGTCCGAGCTGCCGTGCCCCGGGAGGTCGAGGAGGACGACCCTGAAGCCCCGTTCTGCCAGGTCCGCGGCGAGGCGCCGGTTGAGCTGGGTGTCGAGGAGGAGCCCGTGCATGAGGACGACGGTGTGCTCGCCGGTGCCGTGGACCTCGTAGTGGAGCCGGATCCGGTCGTCGACGAACTCGCCGGTCTCGAAGGGCCGGCGCTCGAACATGGACGTCAGGTGGCCCACCGGGCTCCTCGGCACCGGGCCGTCCGCCCCGGCCCCCCCGGGCCACAGCCTGGTCACACCCCTCGTGGCCGACTGGTCGCTCGCTGCGCTTGCCATCGATCGCGACGTTAGCGTCAAGGGACTCGGAATTGTCCATTCCTTGCCCGAAAACCCGCGAACGCCCTCGTCGCAACGTTGCCAACACCCGCGGCCGGCGCCTGCCCGAGCCCCGGCAACGGAGCTCGAAGTCCCGGCCCGTAGCTCGAAGTCCCGGCCCGTAGGATCGGCCGGTCCATCGGGAAGGGGACGGGACGGCCATGGCCTTCGAGGGTTCGCAGATCACGAGGAGCGTGACCCGCGTCTCGGGCTTCCGGGACCCGGAGTTCGACTACCGCCTCCTGCGGACCATGGGCGTGGCGGACTACGGCGGGTCCACCGTGGGCGAGTGCCTGGCCGCGGCCGCCATGGTGACCGACGGGGACCCCGAGAGCTGGGTGGAGGCGTTCAGTGGGTTGGCGAGGCGGGTGCAGGACCGCGCCGAGGCGTGCGCCGCAGCCGGCCACCTGGTCAGCGCCCGCGACCACTTCCTTCGCGCCTCCACCTACAACCGGGCCGCGGAGTACTACGCCGAGGCCGACCCGCAGCGGATGACGGCGCTGGGCCAGGCGGGCCGACGGTGCTTCGAGCGCGGGGCGCAGCTCACGGACCCGCCGGTCGAGGCGCTCGAGATCCCCTTCGAGCGGGGGGCGCTGCCCGGCTACCTGGTCCGCCCCGGGCGCCGCCCGGGCGACGCCACACCGATCGGCACCCTCGTCGCCCTTGGGGGCTTCGACTCCGGTGCGGAGGAGCTCTACTTCCAGCTCGGTGTCCCCGGGGCGGCCCGAGGATGGCAGGTCGTCGTGTTCGACGGACCCGGCCAGCTCGGGGCCATGATCCGCGATCCGGGCTGGGTCTTCCGTCCCGACTACGAGGTGCCGGTGGGCGCGGTCCTCGACGCCATCGGCGCCCGGACCGATGTGCCGGCCGACCGGGTGGCGCTCGCCGGCCTCGGCTTCGGCGGGTACTTCGCCGCCCGCGCCGCCGCCTTCGATCGACGCGTGCGCGCCCTGGTGCTCGACAGCCCCATCGTGGACCTCTATCGCTACCTCGAGGCTCTCGTCGGCCCCGCCCCCTTCGCCATGCGCCAGGACATCCGGCCCGAGGACGTCGCCGGCATTCCCGAGGACCTGCTGCCCCAGCAGATGTTGTGGGGGATCTTCGCCGTGTGCCGACGCTTCGGCGTGGCCTCGCTGCAGGCGTGGAAGGCCCACCTCGACGCCTATCGCCTGGGACCGGCGGTGGGGGCGATCGCCTGTCCCGTGCTCGGCCTGGTCGGCGAGCGCGAGGGACCCGAGGTGCTCGCACAGGCCGAACAGCTCGTGGCCGGGGTGCGGGGCCCGGCCACGTTGTTCCGCTTCGGCGTTGACGACGGCGCCGACGCCCATTGCCAGGCCGACAACCTGCGGTTCGCCGCGCAGGTGGTCTACGACTGGCTCGACGAGCGGTTCGCGGACCGGTCCGAGTCCTGACAGCCCGAAGGCCGGTCGGATCGCCCGACCGGCCTTCGGATGTCTGCAGATGTGCACGCGCCCGGATGTCCGAGCGCGTCGCGCACGGTCGCCGGATCAGGCGAGACCCAGTGAACGTGCGCAGGCGGGCCACTGACCCCAGCCGCTGCGCGCCTGGAGCTGCTGGGCCGCCTGGTCCTGGAGCGCGGGCGGCGCGTCCGACGGCAGGCCGGGATACCCGAGCGAATGCCACGTGGACGCCGAGAACTGATAGGCGCCGTAGTAGCCGTTGCCGGTGTCGTCGGCGTAGTTGCCATGGGACTCGCAGTTGCGCAGGCCGGCCCAGGCTCCTCCGCTGCCTGCCGGCGCGGTCACGACCTGCGCGACCGGAGCCGGGGGCGGCGGGGGTGGGGGCGGCGGCGGTGGGAGGATGTGCTTGCGCAGTCCCACGACCGCGTCATCGGGCTGCGCGTCGCCGCGCAGGACGAAACCACGAAGACGCACCGTCGGCGCGTTCGAGGTCGTGATGGCGTCGGCATGGACCTTCGCCGACGTGAGTGTGATACCGGTGTGACCATGGTCGACACCGGTGGCGTGATGAGAAGCGCCCGGTCGTTGGGTGAGTGCACCCGAACCGAGCAGCACGGCGATGACAACGCCATAGAGTCGGTGCTTCCGCATCTTGCGCCTCCTTGAAGTCACGGGATCCCCGGAGGGCTCCAGGTGGGCTTGGGAATGCGGGCGCCCGTCGTCTGAGCATTCGTCTCGCGGAGCCGGCGCCGGGAAGGGCGGACGGCCCTGGACATCAGGTCCGTACGAGGTGCGGACGGAGCAACCCTGGGGGGCTGGCCCTTAGGCGGCTCCGGTGGGTGTGTGGGTACGTGCGAGCATGAGAAGTCGATCCGGGAGGGGCGGGTGGCCGGTCGTCGCCCCCCCGGCGCCGCAGGCGCTCGTCGAGGCGGTCGAGGCGTCCCACGGCCTGCGGGCTCGTGGCCTGCAGGGGGCAGCCTCCGCGACTGCCGCGTGGACTCCGCCGTCCGATGTCTGTAACTACAAGGTTAGCGCTTGTGCACCCGTGCGCAAGGCAATTGATGTGCAGGAGTTCAATTTGCGCTAGCTAGGGTTAGCAGACAGCGACGTTGAGCTGGGATTTCCCCGGCACGGGCCGCGTCGGAAAATCGCCCGGGCGAAGGGGGCCGGGCCACCGCCGAGGGCGTGGTCTCAGCTGGCGGCCGCCTCCGGCCGTCCGCCGGCAGCGGCTTCGGCCGGGGTCGTGACGCCGCCCACGGGCCCGAGCCGGCCCAGGGCCTCCATCGACCGCTCCAGGGTCGGCGCCACGACCGCCCCGTCGGCCTCCCGGACCCCGACCAGCGGGGTGAGGCTGGCGAAGCCGTTGGCCACGAGCCCCGCGTCGGTGTCGAGGGCCAGGTCCCGGTCGTCGCCCGGCGGGGTCAGGTTCAGGCGCAGGGTGCCGCTGGTGAACGGCGGGAGCGCCACGTGCGGGTGCGTCGGGTCGGGCGGGGCGCCCGTGTCGTGGACGGCCGAACGGATGGTGCCGCTGCGCCCGAGGCGCCCGTGGCGCACGCCGCGCAGCTCGCCGGGTGGGAGGTCGGGGACGTTGAGGTTGAGCACCGTGCCCTCGGGCGCGTCGGCCAGGACGGGGATGAGCGCGCCGGCCAGCGCGGCCGGGGTCTCCCACGGCACGGGCGGGTCGCTCCAGCGGATGGACACGGCCAGGCTGCGCATCCCGAAGTGCGCCGCGGTCAGGGCTGCGCCGACGGTGCCCGAGTGGAGGGCGGAGCGACCGACGTTGGCACCGTGGTTGATGCCCGACAGCACGAGGTCCGGCCGCGGGCCGAACCCCCCGACCGCGGCGACGATGACCGCCAACGCGGGAGGGCCGTCGATGCCGAAGCTGGGGACGTCCTCCATGCCCTCGATGGCATGGGACTCGTAGTCGATGCCGTCACGGGAGTGCACCGGCCCCACCGCCGCGCCAGCACCGCTGTAGTCGACGAGGGGGGCGACCACGACGACGTCGTGGCCGCTTGCCGCTGCGACGCGGGCGAGTGCGGCGATGCCCGGCGCGCGGACCCCGTCGTCGTTTGTGACCAGGATACGCACGGCACTCCCTCGGTCGGATGGGCGGGCTTTACTACCATACCGGTGCCCTATGCCGGCTCTCCCCCCGCCCGAGCTGCCCGTGTCCGGCGCGCAGCACCGGATCGGCCACGACGAGCAGCGGGTCGTGATCACCGAGGTGGGGGGGACGCTGCGCGAGTACCTCGTGGGCGGCGTGCCCGTCGTCGACGGCTTCACAGAGGATGAGATGTGCCCCTCGGCTCGCGGGCAGGTGCTCGCCCCGTGGCCCAACCGGTTGGCGGGAGGTCGCTATTGCTTTGACGGGAAGGAAGCCCATGCCGCGCTGGACGAGCCGGCCCGCGGCAACGCCGTCCACGGCCTGATGCGATGGCTGCCATGGCAGCTGCAGGCCCAGGCGCAGAACGTCCTGGTCATGGCGTGCGTGCTCCACCCGCAGCCCGGGTACCCCTGGCGGCTGGCCATGGAGATCGAGTACCGCCTCGGCCGCCGCGGGCTGTCGGTGACCACGCGGGCGTCGAACCTCAGCGACACACGCGCCCCCTTCGGCGTGGGCTTCCATCCCTATCTCACGGTCGGCACCCCCACGATCGACACCGCCCGGCTGCGATTCCGTGCGGCCCGGCGGCTGGTCACCGACGAGCGCGGCCTTCCCACCGGCTCGTCCCCGGTCACCGGCAGCGACTTCGACTTCTCGACCGGCCGGCTCGTCGGGTCCACCCGCCTGGACACCGCCTTCACCTCGCTCGAACGCGACGACGAGGGCAATGCCCGGATCGAGCTGCACAATCCGGGGGCCGGCCGGAGAGCGACCGTCTGGATGGACGAGCAGTTTCCCTACGTGATGGTCTTCACTGCCGACACCGTGGCACCCCTCCGCCGGCGCGGCTCGATAGCGGTGGAGCCGATGTCGTGCCCACCCGACGCCTTCCACGGCGGCGCGGAGGTGCCGGCGATCGAGCCGGGGGCATCGTGGACGGGCCGGTGGGGGATCGAGCCGCTGTGATCCGCACCACGCTGGTGGGCCGGGGCGGCGGCGCCGATCGCGGTGCGCCTTTGCGGTGAGCCTGTGCGGTCGCGGTGCGCCCCGGGGTGGTGCGCCCCGGGGGATTCGAACCCCCAACCTGCGGATTAAGAGTCCGTTGCTCTGCCGTTGAGCTAGAGGCGCACCGGCGAGTGTACGCGACGGCACGCCCGGCCCAGAACGGATGCGGGCGAGGACGTCGCCGTCGGCAGCGTCCGCGAGGGTGACCGAGGGGACTTGAACCCCCGACCTCCAGGGCCACAACCTGGCGCTCTAACCAACTGAGCTACGGCCACCAAGACGCTCTAGCATGGCACACGGACTACGCGGCTCAGACGGGCCGGGGGACTAGCCTGGCCAGAGATCGCGACCGGACGATCGGTCGCGCGGTCGTGCCCGCCCCCGTAGCTCAACTGGAAAGAGCGGGTGGCTTCTACCCACCAGGTTGCGGGTTCGACTCCTGCCGGGGGCACGTAGACCCAGGTGAGAGCAGCTCTGCTCTCATCGCGTCGGCGAGCACCCGGAAGCAGCCCGATTCAGACGGCGCCCGGTGTGGCCGTGCGCGTCTCGGTCATGGTCCCCTCCTCCTCGTCAGCCGGCCGTCGACACCCCCATACGACCGAGCAGGTCACGGACCCGCTCACCGATCTCGTCGCGGATGGGCCGGACCTCCTCGATGGAGCGTCCGGCGGGGTCGGTCAGGGCCCAGTCCTCGTAGCGCTTGCCCGGGACGATCGGGCACGCGTCGCCACAGCCCATGGTGACGACGACGTCGGCACCCCGCACCACCTCGTCGGTCCAGGGCTTGGGGAACTCGCGGGCGATGTCGATCCCGACCTCGGCCATGGCCGCCACCGCGTTGGGGTCGATCTCCTCGCCCGGGGCTGACCCCGCTGACCACGCCAGGGCCCGGTCGCCGGCCAGGTGCTGGAACCACCCCAGGGCCATCTGCGAGCGCCCGGCGTTGCGCACACAGAGGAACAGGACCGTGGGCAGGGGGCTCTCCAGCTTCCCCTCGCTCTTGGCCAGACCCTGGAGCTGCTCGCGGGCGAACCGCTCCGTGTAGCGGGGCAGGAACTCGATGGCGGTCTCGTCCCCCGGCTCGATGCCCGCCGCGAAGCGGTCGTAGCTGGTCTTGACGAAGCCCTCGATGGTCTCGACGCCGAAGACGCCCTTGTACTCGTCTGCCAGGCGTTCGGCGATCTCGTGGAGGATCTGGGTCCGCTCGGCGTCGCTGATCGGTGTCATCGTGGTGCTCCTTCTGTTCTACGACCCGGCCGCTCGCACCCACGCCTGGGCGCCCATCTGCACGGCGTCCCAGGGGCTGCCCAGCGGGGGCGTGTAGGACAGGTCGAGGTCGCTCATGGCGTCGACGGACATGGCATGGAAGATGGCGGTGGCGGCGATGTCGATGCGTTTGGCCACCTCGGCGTGCTTGTGACCGAAGAGCTGGACCCCGAGCAGGCGGCCGGTGCCCCGGTCCCCGGTGTAGCGCATGGCGATGCGGTGGCTGCCGGGGTAGTAGGCCTTGTGATCGTCGGCCTCAGACCCCACCGTGAGCGGATCGAAGCCGGAAGGGGCCGCCTCGTGGTCCCGCAGGCCGGTGCGGGCCACGGCGTGGTCGAAGACCTTCACGACCTGGGTGCCGAGGCTGCCGGCGAAGGCCCGGTCGCCGCCGAGCGCGTTCTCGCCCGCCACCCTCCCCTGCTTGTGGGCCGTGGTGCCGAGGGGCAGGTAGGTCTCCCCGAGGAGGCGGTGGTGTGTGACGACACAGTCGCCCGCGGCGAAGACGTGCGGCAGGTTGGTGCGCATGTGGTTGTCCACCGCGATGGCACCGCGCAGCCCCAGCGTCGCCCCCGCCGAGACGGCCAGCTCGGTGTCGGGCCGGACCCCGACGACCACGAGGACCATGTCGACGTCCTTGACGATGGTCTCGCCGTCCCCGGTCGACGCCTCGACCGCAAGCCGCCCCGGACCGGAATTCCCCTTGGCCACCGAGCGAACGGCGGCACCGGTGACGACCTCGACGCCGTGGTCGGCCAGCTGCCCCCGCACCAGGGCCCCGATGGCGGGGTCGACCGTGGGCAGGACCTCGTCCAGCTGCTCGACCTGGGTGACCGCCAGGCCCCGAGCCACCAGGGCTTCGGCCATCTCCAGGCCGATGTAGCCCGCCCCCACGATGAGGGCGCTGGCGGGAGCTCGTTCCTCCAAGGTGCGCATGACGGCGAAGGTGTCGCCCATCGAGTGCAGGAGGTGGACCCCGTCGTCGGGGCCCAGCACATCCAGCCCCGCGATCGGGGGACGCACCGGCACCGCCCCGGTGCCGACGACGAGCTCGTCGTACGCGAGCAGCTCCTCGTCGCCCTCGGGCCCGGTGACGAGGAGTTTGCGGCCCTCGACGTCGATGCGGCGGGCGAACGTGTCGAGCCGCAGGTTCGTGCCCGTCGCTTCGAGGTCGGCGACGGTGCGGTGGGCCAGGTTGCGCCAGTGCGTCACCTCTCCCGAGACGTAGTAGGGGATCCCGCAGATGGAGAAGTTCGGGTAGGCGTCCGCCACTACCACGGTGACGTCGGTGGCGGGGTCGAGCTCGCGGATCCGGAGCGCCGCGCTGATGCCGGCGTCGCTGCCTCCGATGGCGATGACGTGCATGGATCTCCTATCCGGTTCGGGGGTCGGCGCCCGTGGGCGAGGTCACGCGGGCTGGGGTCGTCCGCCGTCGGCGTGCGCCAGCGCGCCGTGGGAGGTCGCGGGGTCGGCGGTGCTCGGCGCGGGACCTTCGGCGTCGTGGGGAACGAGGATGTCGGCCGCCTCGGAGGGCGTGATGTCGGGGTAGAGCGTCCGGATCACGACGAAGGCCAGGACGCCGCCGAGGATCTGGGCGCCGAGGAAGCTGGGGGCCGACGACGGGGTGATCCCTGCGAAGGTGTTCGAGAACATCCGCCCGACGGTGATGGCCGGGTTGGCGAAGCTGGTGGAGCTGGTGAAGAAGTAGGCCGCCCCGATGTAGGCGCCCACCGCAGCCGGGGCGGTGCGCGACCGCCCGGAACGGGCGAGGGCGAAGATCACGAGCAGCAGGCCCAAGGTGGCGACGATCTCGGAGAGGAAGTGCGCCGGCGATGCCCGGTGCTTGGTGGAGATCTCGAAGGCTTTGAGGGAGAACATGACGTTGGCCACCACCGCCCCGGAGATGCAGCCCACCACCTGGGCCGGCAGGTAGGCGCCGGCGTCACGCCAGGAGAGCCCCCCGAAGGCGGCGTCGACGAACGACACCACCGGGTTGAAGTGGCCACCCGAAACGGGCCCGAACATCAAGATGATGGCGAAGAGCCCGGCGGCGGTGGCGGCCGCGTTCTCCAGAAGCTGGAGTCCCGTGTTGCCCGGCGAGAGCTGCTGTGCGGCGATACCCGAGCCGATGACCAAGGCCGCCAGAAAGGCACTCCCCAGGAACTCGGCGAACAAGCGCCGCCACAGGGGTGCCTCGCTCATGGGCGCGCTCCGGTCCGGGGGGTGCCTGGCGCACGCATGGCTAGCAGCACCTCGTCTGCGAGGTCGCCGCGCCCACGGCGATCCCCGTCTGCTCTTCGGTCGGCGCGCAGCAGGTGCCGTCGCCCTCGATGCCCGACTCCGCTGGCGCGTCGGCCAGGACCGTGTACAGCTCCCAAGGGGCCCCGTCGGGGTCGTCCACCCACACCTTGTCCTGCACCGCGAAGCAGCAGGTTGTGCCCTGCTGATCGAGGGTGGCGAGACCTTCACCGGCGAGCCGGGCGCTGGAGGCCGCCACCTCGTCGGCGGTCTCGACCTCGACGCCGAGGTGGTTGAGGGCCCCCTCCACGCCCGCGCCCCGGGCCTCGGGGTTCTCCATCAAGACGAGCTTCAGGGGCGGCTCGGCGATGGCGAAGTTGGCGTAGCCGGGGCGGATCTTCGCCGGCGGGCAGTCGAAGAGCTTGGTGTAGAAGTCGATTGCGGCCTCGAGATCCGAGACGTTCAAGGCGAGCTGCACTCGGGCCATGGGACCTCCAGTGAATCGATCGACGTCGATTCGGAGTATGCTTGTTGTATCGACGCCTGTCAATCGGAGATCGGATGCCCACTCGTTCCGTGACCAAGGCCAAGGTGCTCTCCGACCCGCTGTGCTGCACCCCGCTGACGAAGGCCCCCCTGGCGGTCGGTGACGCGGAGGACCTGGCCCCCGTTCTCGCCGCCCTCGGGGACCCGGTCCGCCTGCGCCTGCTGTCGATCGTGGCGGCCGAGGGCGAGGCCTGCAGCTGCAACCTCGAGGAACCCCTGGGCAAGAGCCAGCCGACGATCTCGCACCACACCCGGGTGCTGGCCGAGGCCGGGCTGATCGTCGGCGAGAAGCGAGGCAAGTGGACCTGGTGGCGAGTGGTCCCTGAGCGCCTGGCCACCCTCCGCCACGTCTTGGGCGGGGCCTGACCTCGGGCCGTCTGCCGGAGGGTTTGTGCCGGCTGCCGGTTACCGTGCGACTGCCTCGCCGGATACGGCCCTCAGCACATTGCGCGGTCGTGGGACCACCATTCGTCGCAGAACGTTCGTCCGCTGGGGACACTCCTGACGTCCACCCGAGACTATCGGTGTGCGAGACAAGAGCCCGTCGGTCGCCGCCGCCGCGAGCTGCGACTTCCCGTCTCGGCGGACGGGTCGGCGCGATCCTGGCCATAGAGCCTTTTGACCCTTGGTTGCTCCTGGATCCGGTCATACTGTGAAGGCGACATTGCCGATCTATGACGGTGATGTGACGTTGCAATTGGTCAGCAGGTGCCGAGGCGATGCAGCCGGGGGCTGCTCGTGGGGAGGAAAGACACCATGGACAGTGATCACAGGGTTCGGCGCATGCGCCGATTGGGGATACCGGTCGCCGTGCTCGCGCTGGCCGGCCTGATGGCGGCGTGCACCAGCAGCTCGTCCTCGTCCTCCTCGTCTGCCGCGGCGGGCGTGCCCTCGAGCGTGACCGTCAACGCGTTCAAGGTCACCTTCTCGGAGATGGCGGCGCTCAAGCCGCTCGTCTCGTCGGGTAAGGGCCTCGTCGGGGTGATCCTGCCCGACACCACGTCGTCGACCCGTTACGTCGACTTCGACGCGCCGTACTTCGCCAAGGCGTTCACGGACGCCGGGTACAGCCCGTCGCAGTACAAGATCGACAACGCCCAGGGCGTGGACGCCACCGAGGTCTCGCTGGCCCAGGCCGACATCTCGCTCGGGGCGACGGTGCTGATCTTCGACCCGCTCGACAGCACGACCGGGGCGCAGGTCCAGACCTACGCGGCGTCCCACGGGGTGGCCCTCATCAGCTACGACCGGGCGACCTTCGTCGGCAGCCCCACCTACTACGTGAGCTTCAACAACGTGACCGTGGGCAAGCTCATCGGCCAGGGCTTCGAGTCCTGCGTCTCCTCGTGGAACGTGGCGAGCCCGCAGGTCTTCCAGCTCGACGGCGGTGAGGACACCGACCCGAACGCCATCTCGTTCGCCAACGGGTACAACACCGTGATCTGGGGCAAGACTGGTTCGGGCTCACCTCCGACCATGGCGGCCGGCACGACCAACTCCAAGGGCTACACGCTGGTCGGCGACCAGATCACCCCGGGTTGGGTGAACGCCACCGGTGCCACCATCTTCTCGCAGGCATACACGGCGCACCCGAACATCAACGCCACGGTCGAGGCCAACGACGGCCTGGCCAACGCCGTGATCGGTGACCTGAAGAACGCCGGTGTGGGCCCGAAGAAGATCCCGACGACCGGTCAGGACGCCACCCTGCAGGGCATGGAGAACATCCTGAACGGTTACCAGTGCGGATCGGTCTACAAGGCCATCTACCAGGAGACACAGGCGGCCGTCTCCCTGGCCACGATCCTCCGGGCCGGCAAGACACCGCCTGCCGCGCTCGTCAACGGGACCACCTCGCCGCCTCCTGGGGTGACGGGGACCACCCAGCCGGCCATCCTCCTCACCCCGGTGTGGGTGAACGCGGCGAACATGAACTCGACGGTGATCGCCGACCAGTTCATCAGCGCCTCGTCGCTGTGCACCGCCGTGGGCACGAGCGTCTGCACTGCGAACGGCATCACGCCCTAGGCAAGGGCGAGCCGGACGTGACCGAGGGGACCGCCGCCGCCTCGTGCGGCGGCGGTCCCGCGTCACGCCCGACGAGGTCGTAGCCTGGTACCGCGGAAAGCCAACGGTTCCCGCGACCGGGATGGGAGTAGACGTGGGGTAGGACGGTCCGGGGCCGGGGGCCGCAGACGAGGTGCAGGACGAGGTTGGGGGAGATGGCCGAGACGAACGCCGAGCCGCTGTTGCGGGTGCAAGGGATCTCCAAGAGTTTCGGCGCAGTCCAGGCGCTGACCGATGTCGACCTCGACGTGCCCGCCGGCCAGGTCACCGCCTTGTGCGGCGACAACGGCGCCGGCAAGTCGGTGCTCATCAAGTGCATCGCCGGGGCCCACGAGCCCGACCACGGGCGCATCTACTGGGAGGGCCGGCAGGTCCGGATCCGCAACGCCCACGACGCCTCGATGCTCGGTATCGAGACCGTCTACCAGGACCTCGCGCTGGCCGACAACCTCGACATCGTCCAGAACATGTTCCTGGGCCGCGAGCGCCTCCGCTACCGGCTCCTCGACGAGGACGACATGGAGCGCGCTGCGGCCGAGACCCTGGCCGGCCTGCGGGTGACGACGGTGCGCTCCATCCGGCAGCCCGTCGGGTCCCTCTCCGGCGGTCAGCGTCAGTCGGTGGCGGTGGCCAAGGCCGTCATGTGGAACTCGAAGCTGGTCATCATGGACGAGCCGACGGCGGCCCTCGGCGTGACCCAGACGACCATGGTGCTCGAGCTCATCCACAACCTGCGGGACCACGGCCTGGGGGTGATCGTGATCTCGCACAACCTCAACGACGTCTTCGCCGTGGCCGACCGGATCTCGGTGTTGCACCTGGGGAGGATGGTGGTGCAGGAGCAGGCCTCGGCGTTCGACCGTCAGAGCGTCGTGGAGTACATGACCACGGGGGGGCTCGGCATGGCACCGCTCGGTGTGACCACGAACGGCGGGGGGCCGGCATGACCCGCGCCGACCAGGACCCGTCGACCGCCGGCGGACCGGGGGCGGGCACCACGACGACACCCCTGCCCGATGGGGTGCCGCCCGACGTGGCCGAGGACCCGACCGCCGCGCCCGAGAAGGCCGCCGCGCCGCTCGTCCCGCCCGAGGTCGTCGCCCAGTCGCTCGGCGACTACTTCCACGGGCTGTGGCTGCGGGTCAAGAGCGGCGAGAGCGGGCTGCTGCCGGTCATCCTGGCGCTGGTCATCATCGTCATCGTCTTCCAGGCGATCAGCCCGCACCACGTCTTCCTGCAGGCCAACAACCTGGTGAACCTGTTCCAGCAGAGCGCCGTGTTCATGGTGCTGGCCATGGCCGAGTCGTTCGCGCTGCTGCTCGGGGACATCGACCTGTCCATCGGCTACGTGGGCCCCCTGGGCGGGGCCATCGCCGTGCAGCTCGTCCAGCCGGTCACGACCAACTGGCCCTGGTGGGCCGCCATCGTCGCCGCGTTGGTGGTCTGCGCCTTCATCGGCGCGCTGCAGGGCACCCTGATCACCCGGCTGCGGCTGCCGTCGTTCATCGTCACGCTGGCCGGCCTGCTCATCTTCAACGGTGTGCTGCTCATCGTGCTCGCCTTCGGCCCGTTCTCCGGGTACCCGAGCCTCAGCGGTCTCTCGCCCAACCTGCACGCGCTCTACGACCTCATGTGGGGTCACGTGTCCCCGCTCGCCGGGTGGATCATCATGGCCGTGGTCGTGGGAGTCGTCGGCCTCAACCTCTACTGGCGCGACGCGCGCAGGCGTCGCAGCGGGCTGGTGGCGCCACCGCTGAGCCTCACGCTCCTCAAGATCGCCGGGATGGCCGCCGTGGGGATCGCCGTCGTCGCCATCTGCAACGTCAACCGCGCCGCCATCGGCACCCTCGAGGGCGTCCCCTACTCGATCCTCATCGTGCTGGGCGTGCTCGGCTTGTGGACGATCCTGCTCCAGCGCACCCGCTACGGGCGCTACATCTACGCCATCGGCGGCAACCCCGAGGCTGCCCGGCGCGCCGGCATCCGGGTCAACCGGATCCGCACCTTGGCGTTCGTGCTGTGTTCGCTGACGGCGGGGGTCGGCGGCCTGCTCTACGCCTCGTACCTGGGGGGCATGTCCAACAACGTCAACGGCGGCCAGCTCGTCCTCTACGCGGTGGCCGCGGCGGTCATCGGCGGCACCTCGCTCTACGGCGGGCGGGGCAAGGTGGCCAACGGCGTCCTCGGCGGCCTGGTGATCGGCGCCATCTACAACGGCATGTACCTCTTGGGCCTGGCGGTGCAGTGGGAGTTCATCGTGACCGGTCTGGTCCTCCTCGGAGCGGTCACCATCGACGCGCTGTCACGGCGGGGGACCACGACCGGGGCGATCCCCGGTCGCTAGGGCCCGCCTCGCGGTCCCGGACCTGCTCGCGGTCGGCTCCCGCCGTCGGCGGCGAAGCTGCGTAGACTTCGGCCGTGGCACGGGTGCTGGCGGTGGCCAACCAGAAAGGCGGGGTGGCCAAGACGACGACGGTCCACGCCCTGGGCTACGCGATGGCCGAGCTCGGCCGGCGGGTGCTGCTCGTGGACCTCGATCCCCAGGCCTGCCTGACGTTCTCGGTGGGCATCGACCCCGACACCGTCGACCGGTCCCTCCACGACGTCTTCGTGCGCAAGATGAAGGCGGCCGACGTGCGGCGGCGGATCCCGGGCGCCGAGGGACTGGACATCCTCCCGGCGACGATCGACCTCGCCGGCTCGGAGGTGCACCTGCTCACCCGCACCGGCCGCGAGCACGTCCTCGCCCGCGCGCTCAATTCGATGTACGACGACTACGACGTGATCCTGATCGACTGCCCGCCCTCGCTGGGCGTGCTCACGATCAACGGGCTGACCGCGGCGTTCGAGGTGCTCATCCCGCTGCAGTGCGAGGCGTTGAGCCATCGAGGCGTGGGGCAGCTGCTCGAGACGATCGACGACGTGCGGATGTTCGCCAACGGCGACCTGGAGGTGCGCGGCGTCATCGCCACCATGTACGACGCGCACACGCGGCACAGCCGGGCGGTGATCGAGGACGTGCGCACCCGTTACGGCCTGCCGGTGCTGGAGCCGCCGGTGCGCAAGTCCATCCGGTTCGCCGAAGCCCCCCAGCGCGGCATGTGCATCCTGCAGCACGCGCCCGAATCGCCGGGTGCGGCGGCCTACCGGGCGCTCGCCCGGCTGCTCGACGCGGACGTGATCCCCGACCTCTGATCGGGTCCGTCTCGAGCACCGACACGACCAAGGAACAGGAGCCGGCCATCCCCGACGCACCCGATCCCCTCGGCAGGCGAGCCCTCTTCTGGGCGCCGGCGGAGCGCGACGACGACGGCCCGCGTCGTCCCGACGAACGCGAGGTGCCGGGCAAGCACGCGCTCTTCTCGCCCGACGCGGTCGCCGGGGCCGCGCCCCCGGCCCACGGCGCGGGCGGACACCGCGCTGCGGGCACCGGCCGCCCCGGTTCGGCGTCCCCGGCGAGCGGACCTGCCCGACCGGCGGGGGCACCGACCACGCCGGGTCGCACCGCCCGTCCCGCGGGCCCGGACGGCGCATCGCGCCAGGCACCCCCGCCGGCAGGGACACGACGCCGGTCGGCCCTGTCCATGGCCCCGGTCACGGTGAAGTGCTCCGCCTGCGGCGCCGTGCGCGACGTCGACGTGCTCGAGTACATGGTGCTGCATCTGCCGCTGTGGCTGTGGCGACCCGGTCGCGGCTACACGCGGTTCATGACCTGCCCGGCGTGCCGGCGCCGCACGTGGGTCAGCGCGTCCTGGACGCCGTGGTCCCGCTGACGCCGGAGCGAGGTCGTCGGCGGGGGTAGCGGTGCTGGCCAGCATCGGGACGTGGGTCGAGCACTTCCACGGGCCTGCGATCTACGTCGTGGTGGGCGCCCTGGTCTTCGGTGAGGCCGCCGTCCTCCTCGGCTTCGTGATCCCCGGCGAGACGGCGGCCGTCGCCGGCGGTGCGCTGTGCGCGTTGGGCCACGCCAACCTCGAGCTCATGTTGGTCGTGGTCGTCGTCTGCGCCATCGTGGGCGACTCCGTCGGCTACGAGGTGGGAAAGGTGCTGGGGCCCCACCTTCTCGAGCGGCGGCCGCTGCGGGGGCACCAGGGCGTTGCCGAGGCGCGCCGGCTCTTGGTGCGCTTCGGCGGACCGGCCGTGTTCGTCGGGCGCTGGGTGGCACTCGCCCGCGCGCTGGTGCCCGGGCTCACCGGGATGAGCGGCATGCGGTACCGCACCTTCCTGTTCTTCAATGCCCTGGGCGGGATGGCCTGGGGAACGGCGTTCGTCTTCCTCGGGTACGCGGCGGGGCGCTCGTGGGAGGCGCTGGCGGCCCGCGTCGGGCGCTACGCCATCTATGCCCTGGCCGGCTTCGCCGCGGTGCTCTTCGTGATGATCGTCCTGCGGCGCCGCCGCGGGCACCGCGGTGGCACCGACTCGCCGGCGACGGATGCCGTGGCCGGCGATGCCGGGCACGACCTGGGCGCGGGGGAGTCCGAGACGGGCAGCGCCTGAGGGGACGGGCCGGTGGCCGCTCAGGCGTCGGCCGCCAGCACGAAGCGAGACGGGCCGTTCTCGATGCGGCGGACCCGGCCGTGGTTCTCGAGCAGGACGATGTGGGCCAACGTCTCGCCCACCGCGGCCCGCTGCATGAACTCGGGGATCTCGTCCCACGGCCTCGACCACGACAGGCGCACCGACAGCTCCCACGCGGTCTGCCCCGGATCCTCGTGGAGGAGCCTCTCGACCTCTGCCAGCCGATCGGCATGGTGGACGATGATCTCGTCGAGTCGGCTGCGCAGGTCGGCGAACCGGTATTCGTGGGCGGGCAGCACCTCGTCCACGCCCAGGTTCTGGACCTTGAGCAGGGACTCGAGGAAGTGGCCGAGCGGGTTCGGGAACTGCTGGGTGTGCACGCCGATGTTCGGCGTGATCCTCGGCAGGACGTGGTCGCCCGAGAGCAGGAGCCGGTGCGCGTCGCTGTAGAAGCAGACATGGCCGGGGGAGTGCCCCGGTGTCCACACCGTGCGCAGGTCCCAGCCCTCGAGCTCCACGCGTGCGCCGTCCTCGAAGAGCACGTCGGGCTCGGCCATCGTGACCTGCGAGCGGATCATCATCGAGGCCATGTTGAGGTCCGGCAGCTTGGCCGGAGGGACACCGGCGTCCTCCAGGAACACCCGCATCCGCTCGAGCAGGTCGTCGGTCTCCATGTAGCGCGCCTGGAGCATCTCGGCGTCGTCGGGATGCAGGCCGATCCATGCGCCTGACTCCTCGCGCACACGGCCGGCCAAGCCGTAATGGTCCGGGTGGATGTGGGTCACGAGCACGGCCCGGACGTCGCTGATCGAACCGCCCGCCTCGGCCAGGCCGCCGCCGAGCGCCTGCCAGGCGTCCTCGGTGTTCCAGCCGGCGTCGACGATGGCCACGCCGTTCTCGAGCTCGAGCGCGTAGACGAGGACGTAGCGCAGCGGGTTCTGGGGGATGGGGACCGGGATCGACCACAGACCGGGCCGCACCCGCTCCACCGGCGGCATGACGTGGTCGTCCCAGGCCGCTTTCTGGAGGACCCCCGTGACTTCCACCATGCCGGGCACCGTAGGCGGCGCCGCCGACTCCCCACCAACCAGGCGTACGGGCATCGGACCAGGTCGCCGTACGGCGCGGGCACATGGGCCACGTTCCGTGACGATCCTGGGCCCGACCCTCACGAAGCGTAATTTGCCACAATCACAACAATTGACCCATTGACCACAACAATCACAGGGTCTTACCCTGTCGTCCTCAGGACCGACCGGGGGCGGACGGGAGGCAACGGTGGCGAGGGATCGGGTCGTGCACATGAGGGACCGCCAATCCGTCCTGCGGCGAGCGGACGCCCGGGCGTCGCGGCTCGAGAGCCGGATGCAGTACCTGCTCGACCTGGCGCGCGACGCGTTCGTCGAGACCGACGGCGACGGCGTGCTCACCGAATGGAACCGCCAGGCGGAGCTGCGCTTCGGCTGGTCGCGCGACGAGGTCCTCGGCCGGCCGCTGGTCGAGTTCCTGGTGCCCGGGCGCAACCGGACGCGGTTCCTCGACGATCTCCACGGCAGCCGGGGGTACCTCCAGGGCATCGAGCGCTCCGAGCCCTACAACCTGACCCTGCTGCATCGGGACGGCCACGAGATCCAGGTCACCACCAGCGCCTATGTCATCGGGACGGGCGACGACCTGCGCCTCGGCGGGTTCGTCCACGACCGGGGCGAGGAGCGCGCCGCCGAGGAGGCGCTCGCCCACGCGTACCTGCACGACTCGCTCACCGGCCTGCCCAATCGCACCTTGTTCACGTACCGGCTGTCGTATGCGCTGGCCCGCGGCCGGGGCGAGCCGGGGTCGGCGGCGGTCCTGGTCCTCGACCTCGACCGCTTCAAGGCCATCAACGACGCCCTCGGTCACGAGGTGGGCGACGA
This sequence comes from Acidimicrobiales bacterium, assembly GCA_035623275.1. Taxonomy (GTDB): domain Bacteria; phylum Actinomycetota; class Acidimicrobiia; order Acidimicrobiales; family UBA8190; genus DASPTT01. Next base: position 3,178 of record DASPTT010000077.1, on the reverse strand, counting down.
GGTGCTGGTGGCCGCGGCCGAGCGCCTGGTGGCCGTGGACACGTCGGCCACCCTCGTGGCGCGGCTTGGGGGCGACGAGTTCCTGGCCCTCTTCGACGGCGAGTTCGCCGAGGAGGACGCCGTTGCCTTCGCCGACCGCGCGCTGTCGCGTCTGTCCGAGCCCATCGTCGCCGGCGGGCGTGAGGTCTTCGTGGGCGCCAGCATCGGCATCGCCTGCACCTCGGCGGAGCTCCTCGAACCGGCCGCCCTGCTGTCGTGCGCGGACGCCGCCATGTACCAGGCCAAGACCCGTGGCGGCGGGGCGATCGAGGTGTTCGGCGAGGCCCTGCGGCTGCGGGCCCTCGACCGTCTGCAGACGGAGCACTCGCTGCACCGGGCCCTCGAGCGTGAGGAGCTGCGGCTCCACTACCAACCGGTCATCGACATCGGCGGCGGGCACGTCGTCGCCGTGGAGGCGCTCGTGCGCTGGAAGCACCCGACCCAGGGTCTCGTGTCCCCGGACCGCTTCATCCCCGTGGCGGAGGAGAGCGGGCTCATCATCCCCATCGGCCGCTGGGTGCTGCGCGAGGCCTGCGAGCAGCTGCGGACCTGGGTCACCGGTCCCGGGCGGTCGGGCCCGGTCGCCGTGGAGGTCAACTTGTCGGCCCGGCAGTTGGACGACGCCGGCATCGTCGACACGGTGGAGCAGATCCTCGACGAGTCGGGGCTCACGCCTTCCAGCCTTACGCTCGAGATCACCGAGAGCGCGCTCATGCGCGACGCCGCCTCGGCCCTGCAGGTGCTCCGCGCGCTCAAGGCCCTGGGCGTGACGTTGGCCATCGACGACTTCGGCACCGGCTACTCGTCGCTCAGCTACCTGCACCGGTTCCCGCTCGACGTGCTCAAGGTCGACAAGAGCTTCGTCGACGGCCTCGGCTCGGGCGGAGACGGGATGGAGATCGTCGCCGCCGTGATCAAGCTGGCCCATGCGCTCGGGCTCCAGGTGGTGGCCGAGGGCGTCGAGCGCGCCGCGCAGCTCGAGCAGCTGGCGTCCATGGGGTGCGACTTCGCCCAGGGCTACCTCTTCTCGCGCCCGGTGCCCGCGCAGGAGGTGGAGCAGAAGCTGCCGCTGCGGCTCGGCGCCTGACGGCTACTCCGAGCCAGCCCGGCGGACCTCGGCGATCATGTCGTTGAAGGACGACTCGCCCATCGTCTCCCACATCTCACGTGCCGGCGGCGGCATGTGCTCGAGCATCTGGGCGCGCTGCTCCGGGGTGAAGTTCTCGCGGATGAGACCCAGGATCAGCCAGATCTTGTCCCCGGTGAAGTTGGCCATGCCGTGCCCGGGCAACATGCCCCACTCCTCCACGGTGACATACTCGCCGGCGAGCGGCACGACCGTGGCCTCCTCGTTGTCCAGGTGGGGGGACAGGACGTCGTCGAGGGCGCCGAGGGCATGGACGAGCTCCGGGCCCTGGCTGTCGCCCTGGGCGCTCCAGGCGGCGATCGCCTCCTTGGCCTCGGCCAGGCGTGCCACCACGTCCTCGTGCTGTTCGATGGCCACGTCGACGAGCTTCCGGTCCGCAGGGGCTCGCTCGATCAGCAGGGGGAAGAGAAGCGCCTCCTCACCGTCGTGGTGCACCTCCAGGAACGCCATCACGTTCGCGTAGTAGCCGGCGATCAGCGCTCGGCGGTCGTCGTCTCCCGCCGCGCTGCCCACGAACGCCGGGGCCGAGGCCAACGAGGATCGGAAGATCTCGTGGACCGCCGCCATGTCGGAGGTGTCGGGAGGGATTGACGATGTCGATTCGGTCATGGGACTGCCTCCGCTTCGTGGGCGACCCCCCGCGAGCCGACCCCAAGAAGGCGAACGCTAGTGGGTGCGGCGGGTCAGCGCCCGGGTCCGCGCACGCGCGGCGCCGTCACGGCGCGTCGTGGGTCGTCCATCCCTGCCCGTCCCACCACCGCAGGCGCGCCGTCCCGTAGGGGTCGGGATACCAGCCCGGTGGCGGAAGCTGGTCCGCCGGCGCCGGGGTCTCGGTGCCCGTCGCAGCGGCCGGTTCGGGCGAGACTGCGGCGGTCGCCGCCGGTGCGGCCGCCGGTGCCGTCGCCGCCGGTGCCGTCGCCGCCGGTGCGGTCGTCGTCACCACGGTGGCCTGGGGCTGCTCGGCAACCGGGATGCTTGCCGCTGCCGGTGCGGCCACTGCCACGGGCTCGACCGGCACCGGTGCCACCGCCGGTGCGGCCACCGGTGCCACCGGCGCCACCGGCGCCACCGGCGCCACCGGTGCCACCGCCGGTGCGGCCACCGGTGCCACCGCCGGTGCGGCCGCCACGGGCTCGGTGGGGTAGGACCAGCTGGGCTCTATTCCGACGGTCACCGGCGCGATGACCGGGGTCACGGCCGGGACGCCCTCGGGCCGGTCGGCCTCCACCTCGGCCAGCTGGGCGCGGAGGTCGGCGATGAGGGTGTCGGAGGTGCCGAGGGCACGGGCCATGCCCAGGGCGAGGGCGAAGCGGAATCCCTCGGCCGCCTCGGCCGGGTACCGGATGCCGGAGATGCGTTGGCGTCCGCTGACCGGGATGGCGGTCCAGGTGGGGTCGTCGTAGTGGTGGAAGCCCAGCGCCTGGTGGAAGTCCCACTCACGCGCCTCCCGGGCGCCGGTGAACACGACGCGCCGGTCGGTGATGGTCACCGCGCCCGTGTCGACGGGCGTGGCGACGGACTCGCCCTCGACGTAATGGCCGGCGGTGGCGCCGGCGCGGTAGTCGACCCGCCTTGCGACGTGGAAGGTGAAGCCGGTGGACCCGCCGCCCCAGTGCCCCGGCAGCCGCCTCGGCTCGATCAGCTCGACACCCTGGAGGACGAGGAGGGCGTGCTCGACGGGTTGGAGGGCGACCGGGATCGACGCGTCCTCGGCATTGGTCGAGCCCGGGGCGTGTTGCGCCCGATTCAAGAACCATTGCAGGCGCTCGACCTCGGCCTGCCAGACGGCGAGCTCCTCGGCCGCTTCCTTTGCCTTGCGCCGGCGCACCATCGTCCCCTCCCTGCCCCTGACTCCCGCGTTTCGCACCCTAGCCTTGCGGGCGGGCTAATCCCCGGTCACAGGGGCTCGCGGTCGACGACGGCGTGTCCCCGGCGTGCCGCGAGCCCACCGCGCGACTGCGGGTCGCCGTCGCGCCGGACGGCGCCCCCGCC
>DASPTT010000076.1:0-3742 GCA_035623275.1 Acidimicrobiales bacterium | reverse complement strand
TGGCCGGCTCGCGCGCCGCGGAGCTGCTGCGGACGGTGTCGGAGGACGCGGACATCGTCCTCATCGACAGCCCGCCGGTCCTGCCCCTCTCCGACGCCGCCGCCCTGGCCGGCAAGGTCGACGGCGTGATCATCGTGACCTCGTCGGTCACGTCGTCGCGCAACCAGCTCACCCGGGCCCTCGAGCGCCTCGACCAGGTCGATGCGCCAGTCCTGGGCATCGTCCTCAACCGGTCGCCCGAGGCCGAGATCATGATCCGCGACGCCTCGCGCTCGGGGTCGTGGGCCCGGCCCCAGCAGGCGGGCACGCGCCCGGCGCCGGTCACGACGAGCGGCGTCCTCACGGCGACGCCGAACGTGAACGGCGGCGGCACCCCGCGCGCGGCGCGCGGCGCCGACCACCTGGCGGACGTCGGCGCCTCGGAGACCGGCGAACGAAGCACGCGGTGACGGCAACGGCCATGCACGTGGTCGCGCGAGGGCACGACCACTTCCCCTAAGAGAGGACGGATGACCAGAGTTCTGGTGACGGGCGCAGGCGGCTTCATCGGTGGGCACCTCGTGGACGCCCTGCGTGAGCGAGGCGCGGACCACATCCGCGCCGTGGACAAGACCCCGGTGGAGCAGTGGTACCAGCGCTTCGACGACGTCGAGAACGTCAGCGCGGACCTTCAGGAGATCCAGGCGTGCCGCCGCGCGTGCGTTGACGTGGACACCGTCTACAACCTGGCGGCGGACATGGGCGGCATGGGCTTCATCGAGAACAACAAGGCGCTGTGCATGCTGTCGGTGCTCATATCGACCCACATGCTCGAAGCAGCGCGCGCGGCCGGCGTCCAGCGCCTGTTCTACTCGTCCTCCGCGTGCGTGTACGCCGCGGGCAAGCAGGAGTCGCCCGAGGTCGAGCCGCTGCGGGAGGCCGACGCCTATCCCGCAATGCCCGAGGACGGCTACGGCTGGGAGAAGCTCTTCTCCGAGCGCATGGCCCGTCATTACTACGAGGACTTCGGGCTCGAGACCCGGGTGGCCCGCTACCACAACGTCTACGGGCCCAACGGCACCTACGAGGGCGGCCGGGAGAAGGCGCCCGCGGCGATCTGCCGCAAGGTGGCGACGGCCAAGCTCACGGGCGACCACCGGATCGAGATCTGGGGCGACGGCAAGCAGACGCGGAGCTTCACCTACATCGACGACTGCGTGCACGGCACGATGTTGCTGACCGAGAGCGACGTGCGCGAGCCGCTCAACATCGGCAGCGAGGAGCTGGTGACCATCAACGAGCTCGTCGACATCGTGGAGAAGATCGCCGGGATCAAGGTGGAGCGCAGCTACAACCTCGGGGCGCCCCAGGGCGTCCGCGGCCGCAACAGCGACAACACCCTGATCGTCGAGCGCCTCGGGTGGGCCCCGGGCATCAGCCTGGAGCAGGGCCTGGAGCGGACCTACGCCTGGATCTACGACCAGCTGCAGGCCGGGCTTGCCGACCAGCGCGCCTCCTGAGCCGGCCATGGGGGCGTCAAGGCCAGGACCGTTGCGGCGGCTTCAAGGGGTGGCGAGGGACGTCGCCGCCCGCGTCGAGCGCCGAGCGGCGCGGCGCTTCGGCGACCTGGAGCTGCAGCAGCTGCGCGCCCTGGAGCGCGCCTACGGCCGCAAGCGCGGCCCCGAGCTCCTCGTGATCGGCCACTCCCAGCTCTTCTACCGAGGGCGCGACGAGCCCGACACCCGTCCGGTGGTGGAGATGCTGCGCGACGAGCTCGGCGGCCGGGTCAAGATCCTCTCCCTCGGCGGGCCGGGCTACAACCAGCGGCTCACGGCCGCGTACCTGTCCGCGCTCCCCGACCTCCGGTCCCGGCCCGAGGTCGTCATCGTCACCATCCACCCGGTGCTCGCCGGACCCATGTGGTACGACAGCCCGCGGCTGGGCTACGAGAAGGCGGCCGAGGGCATCCGCGCGGCGATCGCCGCGGGCAGGGACCGGCCCAGGCGCCTGGAGAAGCCGAGCGCGGAGGACTGGGACCGCTACGACCGCCGGCCGGCGCCGAGCCTCATCGGGGCCGAGCGGACCATGGGCGAGCTGACCCTGATGGTGAATTCTCGCCCCACGACCCGGTACCAGGAGGAGGTCCGCCTCCGCCACCGCGTCGACTTCTACTACGCGGACCACCTCGAGCCCGACGACCCGGGCGTGCGCATGAGCGCGGAGGTCGGGCGGATGCTCAAGGAGATGGGCATCCCGTCGATCGCGCTGCTCAGTGCCATCAACTACGAGGCGGCGGTGCGGATGGTCGGCGACGGCGTCGTGGACCATATCCGCCGCAACGGCCAGATCGTCGAGCAGGCCTACCAGGACGCCGTGGGCGACACGGGCACCGTCCTCAACTGCTGTTTCGACTGCCGCGACGAGGAGTTCAGCGACCCCCTGCACCACAAGCAAGACGCCCGCCTGCGCCTCGCCCGCCAGCTCGCCGCGGTGGTCCGGCCGCACCTCGAGCAGCCGGCGCCGAGCCCGGCGCCCGTGGCGATCGCCACCTCCTGACGGGTTCCGACGTCGCCGTGACCAGCTCACCCACCCGCATCGTGGTCCACGACTACTCCGGGCACCCCGGACAGGCACAGCTCAGCCGGGCCCTGGCCCGGCGCGGGTACCGGGTCACGCACCAGCACTGCCCCTCCTACGTGACGGGCAAGGGCTCGCTCGAGCGCGCCCCGGGCGACCCGCCGGGCCTGCGGTTCGAGTCGGTCTCCATGGGCCGGGAGTTCAAGCGCTACTCGTTCCTGCGCCGGGTGGCCCAGGAGACCGGCTACGGGCTGCGGGCCGGACGGGCCATCGCCGCCCACGACCCCGACGTCGCCATCGTCAGCAACGTTCCCCTCCTGGCCCACGCCCTGCTCGCCCTGCGGCTCTCCCGGACGCGCACCAAGAGCATCTTCTGGCACCAGGACATCTACAGCGCGGCCATCGGGGCCACGGCGATCCGCCTGTCCCCGCGCATCGGCCCACTGGCGGCACGTGCGGCGGAGCGGATCGAGCGGTCGATCGCCCGCTCCAGTGACGCCATCGTGGCCATCTCGCCCACGTTCCTCGACAAGCTGGGCGCCTGGGGCGTGGACGCCAAGACGACGGTCGTGCCCAACTGGGCCCCCATCGAGGAGATCCCCCGGCACGCCAAGCGCAACCGCTGGAGCGAGCGCATGCGGCTGGCGGACGCACCGGTCGTCCTCTACTCGGGCACACTCGGCTTGAAGCACGACCCCAGCATCCTGGCCGCCATCGCCGCCGACCTGGCCGGCGAGCGCCCCGAGGCCAGGATGGTCGTCGTCTCCGAGGGTCGGGGACGGCAGTGGCTCGAGGACTACAAGCGCGACCACGACGCGCCCAACCTGGTCCTCCTCGACTACCAGCCCTACGAGGACCTCCCAGAGGTCCTGGCCAGCGCGGACCTCCTGGTGGCCGTCCTCGAGCCCGACGCCAGCAACTACTCCGTCCCCTCCAAGGTGCTCACCTACCTCTGCGCCGGGCGCCCCGTCGTCGGCATCATGCCCAGCGACAACTCCGTCGCCGAGATCCTCGTCAACAACGCAGCCGGCGTCGTGGTCGAGCCGACCGAACGCGAGAAGGTCAGCGCCGCGGTGCTCGAGATCCTGGAGCACGAGGACCGGCGCGAGGAGCTGGGACGTGCCGGCCGGCGATACGCCGAGGCCGAGTTCAGCCCGGACCGGGCGGCCGACCGCTTCGAGTCGGT
>DASPTT010000075.1:0-9110 GCA_035623275.1 Acidimicrobiales bacterium | reverse complement strand
GGCCATGGCGACCGCCGGTTCCGAGCGGGGCCTTTCACTGCGGAGCCCGGCGCGTTACACCGAGGCGGCCGGCCGCCTCGTCGATCTGTACACGCGTCATGCGGCAGGCGATCCGGCGAGGGCGAGTCGGGTCGCCGACGCCGTGGCCCGCGCCTATGTCGACGCGGAGGCGTACCGGCTGCACACGTACTGGACGGCGACGAAGGTGCGCGCGGGCGGCCAGGTCGGACCCGAGAACTCGATGAACAAGGTCTTCTGGTCCGAGACCGATCTCGCCATCCACGAGGCGGCCATGGCGCTGCTCGGCGACGGTGCGGGTCTCCTCGGCGAGGACGGCCGCCCCGCTCCGTGGCTCGACGGCTTCCTCTTCGCCCTGGCCGGGCCGATCTACGCGGGCACGAACGAGATCCAGCGGAACGTGATCGCCGAGCGCGTGCTCGGGCTCCCGCGGGGCTGAACCGGGCGGACGACGGTGGAATTCGCCTTCGACGAGCACCAGCTCGAGTTCCGCACCCAGCTACGGGCCCTGGCCGACAAGGAGTGCGGGCCGTCGGACATCCGAGCCGCATGGGAGTCGCCCTTCGGCTGGTCGCAGTCGCGCTGGGAATCGCTCGCCGAGATGGGCGTCGTCGGCCTCACGGTGCCGGAGCCCTACGGTGGCCTCGGTCTGGACGAGGTCGACCTAGTGCTGCTCCTCGAGGAGGCGGGACGTGCCGGCCTCCCCGAGCCCCTCCTGGAGACCACGGCGCTGGCCGTGCCGCTGCTCGTGGACGCCTCCGGCGACCGGGCGGAGGCGGCCCGGGAGGAGTGGTTGCCCCGCGTGGCGTCCGGGGAGACGGTGGCCACGGTCGGCGTCTGCGACGCGCCTGGCGTGCCCGCAGCGGCCGGGGCACACCTCATGCTGCTCGAGACGTCGGGGTCGATCCACGCGGTGCCGGCCGATGCGGTGCACCAGGAGCCTCTCACCGCGCTCGACGGATCGTGGCGCCTCGCCCGGGTCCGGTGGGACCCGTCGCCGGCGACGCTTCTCGCCTCCGGGGAGGAGTCCGCCCACCTCCTGGCCACGACGGCGGACCGTGCTGCGCTCGGTGCGGCAGCGGTTCTTCTGGGTGTCACCGACCGGATGATCGCCATGGCCGCGCAGTACGCGCAGGAGCGCCGGCAGTTCGGCAGGGCGATCGGTTCCTTCCAGGCGGTGAAGCACCATTTGTCGAACGTCCTCATCGGGTTGGAGTTCTCCCGACCCCTCGTCTACCGGGCGGCCTGGTCCGTCGCACGCCGGACGCCGGACGCGTCCCTCCACGCGTCGATGGCCAAGGCGCAGGCCTCGGACGCGGCGCTCAGCGCCGCTCGGATCGCGCTCCAGGTGCACGGTGCCATCGGTTACACGTGGGAGCACGACCTGCATCTCTGGATGAAGCGGGCATGGTCGCTGGCCGCGGCCTGGGGCGACGCACCGGCGCATCGCGCCCGTGTCCTCGCGCTGGCCGCCGCGGCGCGGTCCCAGGCCCTTCCGGCCTGAACCCTCGCGGCCTGCTCGGAGCTCAGCCGCGAGCCTCCCAGAGCGCCGACACGTCCACGAAGCTCGACGTGCACGGATGCCCGTCGGCGACGGCGATAGCGGGCCGCGCGAGTGGATCGGACGAGACTCGCACCAGCGCGGAGGATCGGGTGCCGTACTGCGAGGTGTGCACGCACGCGGCGAACACGGAGGGGTCGACGCCTTCCGGCAGCCCACCGACGCCGTCGGGGATCGTGTGGTCCACGAGGACGGACATGAGGTGCTCGACGAGGGTGTCGCTGTCGTGCGACGGGACGGTACCGAGTAGGCGCCGGACGTTGGCGCTCTTGGGCGAGTCGGCACCCAAGGGGTTGTTCTCGAGGATGTGGACGCCCGGTCCGAGCTCGTCGACCTCCGGGCGTGAGCCGTCGGTCATGTCGACGTAGAAGAGCGAGGTCCGGTCGCCGACGAGGAGCCAGGCCGGGTTGTAGTCCTCCGGTCGGACGCGTGCCGCCAATTCCTCGACCGCGCCCCGGGCGTCGACGTGGGATGCGAGGGCCAGCGGGAGCTCGCCACGCGAGCGCTTCGTCGGGTCCCGCCCGTCGGGCGTGGGCCTGTTCGTCAGCCCGGCCACCACCCCGTGCTCGTTCACGGCCAGCCAGGTCCCGCCGGCCAGCTCGTCCCGGCCGCCGACGATCCGAGGGTGGTGCGGCCGCAGCACCGTCGCCGCTGTCGCCGGCCGGTCCCGGCGCTCGTCGCGGTTGGCGCCGACCACCATGGGCGCATCGGGGGCCATGCGGGACACGACGACGAGGAGGCACACGCTGCTCACGGTAGAACGCCTGACACGCCGCACGTCTGGACGGCGCCTCGTCTGACACGCCGTCAGATTCGTCGCTATGCTCGGCCCCATGGCCGAGTTGCCCAGGATCGTCTCCGTCGACGACCACGTCGTCGAGCCCGCCAACGTCTGGATGGACCGGCTCCCGGCCAAGTACAAGGACGTAGGCCCCCGCATCGTGCGAGCCCCGATGGGGGAGATCACCTTCGTCGGTGGCAAGCTCACGGTGAAGCCCGGGACCGAGGGCTCGCCGACCGACTGGTGGTACTACGAGGACCTCAAGCGGCCGTTGCTGCGCGTCGACTCGGCCGTCGGTGTGCCCCGCGACGAGGTGACCATGAAGGGGATCACCTACGAGGACATGCGACCGGGCTCGTACCAGGTCAAGCCGCGCCTCGAGGACATGGACACCAACCATCTGGAGGCGTCGCTGTGCTTCCCGACGTTCCCCCGGTTCTGTGGCCAGACCTTCACCGAGGCCAAGGACAAGGAGCTGGGCCTCCTGTGCGTCAAGGCCTACAACGACTGGACGGTTGAGGAGTGGTGCGCCGATTCGGGCGGGCGCTTGATCCCCCTCACGATCATCCCCTTGTGGGACGCGCAGCTAGCTGCGGACGAAGTCCGACGCAACGCGGAGCGAGGTGTGCGCGCCGTGTGCTTCAGCGAGATCCCGCCGTTCCTCGGGTTGCCTTCCGTCCACGATCCCGACGGGTACTGGGACCCGTTCTTCGCCGCATGCTCCGAGACGCAGACCGTCGTCAACATGCACATCGGGTCGTCGTCGAAGATGCCTTCGACTTCGGCCGATGCTCCTCCGGCGGTGGGTTCGACGCTCACGCACACCAACGCCACGTTCTCCATGGTCGACTTCATGTTCTCCGGCGTGCTCGTCCGGTTCCCGACCTTGAAGCTGGCGTACTCGGAGGGGCAGATCGGCTGGATCCCCTACATCCTTGAGCGCGCCGACACGGTATGGGAGGAGAACCGGGGCTGGGGCGGCGTGGCCGACAAAGTCCCCGAGCCGCCCTCGACGTACTTCCACCGCCAGATCTACGGCTGTTTCTTCGACGACGCCCATGGGCTCCGGTCCGTCGACGAGATCGGCGCCGACAACATCACCTACGAGTCGGACTATCCACACTCCGACTCGACATGGCCGCACACCAAGGAGATCGCGGAGCGGCAGATGGCACACCTGGACGACGAGACCAGGTACAAGATCGTCCGGGGCAACGCCATCAAGCTGTTCGGCCTCGACCATCTCGCACCGTAGATCCCGCACCTGCTCCGTGGACCTTCGATTCTCCGAGGCAGAAGAGGCCTTCAGGAAGGAACTGCGGTCGTGGTTGGCGGAAGTGCTGCCGACCGTCGGGCCCGCACCGTCGCAATTCGACTGGCCCGAGCGGCGTCGCTACGACACCGCGTGGCAGCGGATGCTCTTCGACGCCGGGTATGCCGGGATCGACTGGCCCGTCGAGGGAGGCGGGCGCGGGGCGAGCCCTGTCGAGCAGCTCATCTATCTCGAGGAGCTCGAGCGCTCGCACGCCCCCTACGTGGGGGTGAACTTCGTGGGGCTGCTGCACGCCGGGCCGACCATCGTGGCCGAGGGTACGCCCGAGCAGCGGGCGAGGTACCTGCAGCCGATCCTGCGAGGCGACGAGGTGTGGTGCCAGGGTTTCTCGGAGCCCGGGGCGGGGAGCGACCTCGCCGCGCTTCGGACGCGGGCGGTGCGTGACGGCGACGAGTACGTCGTCACCGGGTCGAAGATCTGGACGTCCCACGCGGAGGTCGCCGACTTCTGTGAGCTGCTGGTCCGGACCGGCTCGGAGGACAGCCGGCACAAGGGAATCACGTGGCTGATCATGCCGATGGACCTGCCCGGCATCGAGATCCGACCCCTCCGGACGATCGTCGGGACGACCGAGTTCGCCGAGCTGTTCCTCGACGGCGTCCGGATCCCTGTGGACAACCGTGTCGGCGAGGAGGACGACGGGTGGCGTGTGACCATGGTGACCCTCAGCTTCGAGCGGGGCACCGCGTTCGTCGGCGAGATGCTCCAGTCGATGGAGCTGCTCCGGACGTTCCGCTCCCTCGCCCGGCGCACGGGAGCCTGGGACGACGAGGGCGTGCGACGGCGGGTGGGGCACCTCGGCGCCGAGTTGGACGCCCTGTGGGCGCTGACGAAGCGCAACGTCTCCCAGGCAGCCCGAACGGGTGTGCCGGGGCTCGGTGGGAGTGTGTTCAAGCTGGCGTTCTCGGAGCTCCGCCAGCGGCTCTCGGAGCTCGGCATGGACCTGGTCGGTCGGGCCTCGCTGGCGTGGGACGAGCTCGCCGCGCCCGAGGGGACGGAAGATCTCGGCAACGCCGAGGTGGTCGACACGTGGATCAACGGGTTCTCGCGGACGATCGCGGCGGGCACCTCCCAGATCCAGCGGAACATCGTGGCTGAGCGGATCCTCGGCCTGCCCAAGGGGTAGCGGACGAGATGGACTTCGAGCTCGACGACGATGAGGCGGCGCTGGCAGAAGGAGTCCGCCGGCTCTGCGCGGGCCGATTCCCGCTGGACACGCTGCGTGCCGCCGAGGGCCGTCCCGACGTGATCGACCGGGCCTCGTGGAAGGAACTTGCCGACGCCGGTGTCTTGTCGCTGCGGGCGCCCGAGCCCGACGGGCTCGGGCTTGGCATGGCGGAAGCCGCCGTCGTCTTCGAGGAGCTGGGGCGGGCTCTCGTGCCCGGACCGCTCGTCGCGAGCCATCTCGCTGCGGCAGCCGGGATCGTCCCTGGCTCGGGCGACGGCGACGCCGTGGTCGGTGTGGTCCGGCGCCCCGACGGCGCGGGACCAGAGGCCGTGACGGGGGCATTGGTCGAGCACCTCGGCGTGTTGCACACCCTGCTGGTCGTGGACGACGACGGGATCTGGGCTGTCGACCCCGGGTCGCTGGACGCCGAACGAGTCGAGCGGCCCCTGGACCCACTGACCCCGCTGTGGCGGGTACCGCACCTCCCGGCGGGCGAACGCCTCGTGGGCGACGGTCGCGCTGACGCGACGCGCTGGCAGCGGGACGAGACCGTCCTCATCGGTGCCATGTGCGTCGGCATCGCCTTCGCGACGTTGGAGATGGCCGTCGAGTACGCGAAGGGCCGTGAGCAGTTCGGCCGGCCGATCGGGTCGTTCCAGGCGGTCAAGCACCTGTGCGCGGACATGTTGGTCCGGGCGGAGACGGCACGCGCCGCCGTCCATGCCGCGGCGGTCACGATCGACCAGCCGGACGTTGGCGATGCGGCCCGGGCCGCGGCGGGCGCAGGCCTTCTTGCCAGTGAGGCCGCCAAGGCAAACGGGCGATCGTGCATCCAGGTGCACGGCGGCATGGGGTTCACCTGGGACGTTCCCGCGCATCTGTACGTGATGCGCTCCAGGGTGCTCGCGGCAGGGCTGCGGGCGCCAGGAGACCTGGCAGAGTTGGTGGCCGGTTCGCTCTAGTGGCTGTTCGTTCTAGGAGGGGAGCCGTGGACGAGGTGGTGTCGATCATCCCCGAAGACTCCGTGGTATTCGGGATCCAGCTGCCGGTCCAGGCGCAGACGACGCTGATGGCCGAACCGTGGGAGCTCGCGGCCGGACCGGCGGAGCTCGCCAGGGTGGCTCGGCAGGCCGATGAGAGCGGCTACTTCTACGTCGCCGTGTGCGATCACACCGCGATCCCTCGGCGTCTGGCGGAAGCCATGAGCACGACCTGGTACGACACGGTCGCCACCCTGGGCTGGCTGGCTGGCATCACCGAGCATGTGCGGCTCATGTCGCACGTGTACATCGCGGCGCTCCGTCATCCGCTGCGCGCCGCCAAGGAGTTCGCCACCCTGGACCTGCTGTCGGGTGGGCGCGTGATCATCGGTGTGGGGGCCGGCCACGTGCACGAGGAATTCGGACTACTCGGTCCGGCGTTCGACGAGCGAGGTCCCGCACTCGACGAGGCCATTGTCGGCATCGCCCGAGGGCTGGTGGACGAATTCCCCGTCCTGGACGGACCCCGCTGGCCGGCGGCCGACATGGGCATCTCCCCCCGGCCGGTCCAGCGACCTCGCCCGCCGATCTGGATCGGTGGGTCCACTGGACCCGCGCTGAGACGGGCGGCCCGCTACGGCGACGGGTGGCTCCCGCAGACCGTGAAGCGCACCGACATGCGCGAGCAGGTCGAGGAGCTGCTCGAACTCCGCGCCGAGCTGCGCGGCGGAGCCCCGATCGCCGTCGGCGCCCTGACCGGGATCTTCTATGTCGGCGATCCGACCTGGGACCTGCCGCGGGGCGCTGTCTCGGGCAGTGCCGACCGCATCGCCGAGAACCTCGCCGAACTGACGGACATGGGCGTGTCGCATTTGCAGATGCGGTTCTGCAGCCGGTCGGCCGACGAGCTGTGCGATCAGATGGCGGCGTTCGCTCGAGACGTGGCCCCGTTCCTGTCTCGGCGACCGTCCGACGCCTAGACGACGGCGCGCTCAGCTCGAATCGTCGAACGCGGGCGCCCAATCCGGGACTGTCGCGCCGGCGGATGAGAAGCCGAGCCCGTCGGACTGCGTCGTGCGCAGGAAGTCGGTCCACTCGACACCGTCCGGACCTGTGAACCGCCATGCGCCGGGGCCCCCGGAGAGCGTGAACCCGCGGTAGGTCTTCAACCGGTGGTGATGCCGACAGAGCCTGGCGAGGTTCCAGAGCTCCGACCGGCCGCCGTCGGCCCACGCCACCTGGTAGTGGTCGATCTCCAGGTCTGTCGCTTGTTCGCACCGGGGCACGACGCACACGGGATCGCGCTCGGCGAGCGCAACGGCCACCGCCTTGGGGATGCTCCGCCCGACGTGGGCGACCGCGGCGACGTCGACGCCGTCCGTCACCAAGGCCTCGACCACGCTGTCGGCGAGGATCGACCTCGCCGTGGCCAGCGACACGGGCCCGACGCCCGGCACCTCGCAGATCTCACCCGACCGGAGCTCGCCGCGGCGAAGGGCCGCGGCGTCGACCCGCAAGTGCACGGTGGAAGGCCGCCGGGACGGGACGTCCTCGGGCGTCCGATGGTGCCACGTGCATCGATCACCCCGGGCGACGAGGCGCTCCAGCGCGTCCATGCGGTACGCCTCCATAGGGTCGTGGTCCCGATGCTGCGCGAGGGCCTCTTCCCACACCGCGTCGACACCGGCATTCACCGCTTCCAGGATGCGGAAGCCACTGTCCTCGGTCGTCCGGCAGGAGAACCGGAAGCCGCCGTCGGCCTCCCGCCAGTGACGGAGGTACCGGCTCCGGCGCACCCGGTCGTAGCGCTCCTCTTCGTCGAGGCCGGCTGTCGCCTCGAGCCGGCGCGCCTCGGTGCGGAGGCCCTGCAGGTTCCGGCGCCCGGCCAGCTCGACGAGCACCTCCTCGGCCTGGGGCGCGGTCGAGGCCGAACCCGCGATGACCTCGGCCTGGGCCTGGCTCAGCTCCCCGCGTCGAAGGGCGTCCGACAGGACCGGGAGCTCCTGCAGCCGCCGGGCGGTGGCGAGCGTCGACAGGGCGGAGCCGACGCCGGTCCCCATGGTCTCCGCGAGCCAGCTGGCCGCGTCGCGATGGCCCTCCTGACGCCAGGCATGCGATTCGGCCGCCTTGGCGGCGCACAGGAGCTTGCCCGCCACAGCCGCTCGTTCCAGAGCGACGAAGGCGTCGAGGAGACGGTCGGCATCGCCCGATGTGATGCGCTGCGGGTCCAGCTCGCCCACGAGCTGGCGGGCTGCCTGACCGAGCTCCTCGAGTCGCATTAGCACGCGCCAAGCATCTCCCAGGGGTGTAACAGTGTCCGGCGAGGGGATCTCCATCTACACTCCACGACGCGCCTGGCGCTTCGGGCGCTCCACCCCCGAACGAATGGAGTGTCGACATGATTGGCATTTCCGCAAAGCCGACCCGACGAGCAGGCGCGATGGTCGGTGCCCTGGCTGTCACCGGACTGGTCCTCGGCGCATGCACCAGCAGCGGGTCGGGATCGAGCAGCTCCTCCTCGACCTCCTCGTCCTCGTCCTCGAGCTCGTCGGCCGGCGGGTCGAGCCTCTCTTCCGAGATCCAGGCGCTGTCGTCGAAGATCCAGTCGGGCAAGGGCGCGACGTTCAAGGCGACCTACACCAGCACCGGCGGGAGCTCGAGCTCGCAGACCATCGTGTTCGAGCAGAAGCCACCCAAGACGTTCTTCTCCTCGGGCACGGGCGAGATGATCAACGACGGGACGACCACGTACTTCTGCGACACGAGCAACACGCCGCCGACGTGCATCTCCTCGTCGACGTCCTCCAACCCGCTGGCCTCGCTCATCGGGATCTTCAGCGGCGCGACCGTCACCGCGTTCCTGCAGACCGCGCAGGCACAGGCCGCGGCCCACGCGGCGGGGTACAACCTCAGCTACTCCGACGGGACGTTCGCGGGGCAGCCGTCGAAGTGCATCTCCGCCACCGGCCCGCAGGGGTCGGGCAAGTACTGCGTGACCGACTCAGGGATCATCGCCTACGTCGACAGCGGGAACGGCAACGTCTTCCAGCTGACGGACTACACGACCAACGTGTCGGACAGCGACTTCACGCTCCCGGCGGGTGCGACCACCCAGACGCTGCCGAGCGGTGTCTCGATCCCGTCGGTCCCGTGACCCGCGCGTAGCGGGATCCCGGAACATCCGGTCGCCCCGGTCGGGCTCAGCCTCGGCCGGGGCCGACCCGGCCCCCGGCTCGCGGCAACCTGACGGCTCGTCAGAAACGGGATAG
>DASPTT010000074.1:0-8634 GCA_035623275.1 Acidimicrobiales bacterium | reverse complement strand
GCAGGACGCCGCCGCACAGGCCACCCACCCCCGCGGCCGCCCCCAGGGTGGTCAGCCGGGCCCGCTGGCCGGCCAGCTCGCGCCGGTAGGCGACCACACCGCTCGCCGACCCGAAGACCAGGCCGATGGTGTTGCTCACGTTGGCTTCCACGGGGGGATAGCCCAGGGCCAACAGCACCGGGAAGGTGACGAACGAGCCCGCGCCGACGATGGTGTTCATCGCCCCCGCCACAAGGCCGGCGCCGGCGATGGCCAGGGCGTGAAGCGGCGACATGGCGGAGGTTTCTACCATCGCCCCCCTTCCACATCGTCCACAGGCCTCCCTGTGGAAGGGCAGGAACGGACGTGTCGGCAAGGTTGCCGCCGGGTGACGGGCGCGCACCTCGGGAAACGACGGGTGAACGCCGGGTGACGAAACGGAACCAGGGTGGGTCCAAAGGCCCGGGTCGGGCCGGCCCGGAGGCGCCATAATCCCGTCTATCCCCATCTCGGGCGCTTGGGCGCCCGGGGCCGGCCCGTCCGGCACCGACGCGGGGAGGAGGTGGTGGTCCATGCCGTTCCGGGACCGACACGACGCCGGTGAGCGCCTGGCCCGGGCGCTCGCCCACCTCCAGGGCCAGGACCTCGTCGTCCTCGCCCTTCCCCGGGGCGGCGTCCCGGTGGCGGCACCCATCGCCCGGGCGCTCGACGCCCCGCTGGACGTCATCTGCGTACGCAAGCTGGGCGTGCCCTTCCAGCGGGAGCTGGGCATGGGCGCCATCGGCGAGGACGGGGTGCGCATCATCAACGAGGACGTGGTGCGCATGTCGGGCACGTCCCCGCGCCAGCTCGACGCCGTCGAGCGGGCCGAGCGGGCCGAGCTCGAACGGCGTGTCGCCAGCGTGCGCGCCGTGCGCCCGCGCGTCGACCTCCACGGGCGCACCGCGGTCCTCGTCGACGACGGCATCGCCACCGGGTCCACGGCCGCCGCAGCCTGCGAGGTGGCGCGTGCCCACGGCGCGGCGCGCGTGGTCCTGGCCGTGCCCGTCGCCCCACCCGAGTCGGTGCGGCGCCTGTCGGCCGTCGCCGACGAGGTGGTGAGCCTCGAGACACCGGCGGCCATGCTCGCCATCGGCGAGTGGTACGCGGACTTCTCCCAGACCGACGACACCGAGGTGCTGCGGCTCCTCGAGCAGTCCATGGTCGTGGAGGACCTGGAGGTGCGCGCCGGCCCCCTGGCGCTGCCCGGGACCCTCACCGTCCCCGAGCATGCCCTCGGCGTCGTCGCCTTCGCGCACGGCAGCGGGAGCAGCCGCCTGAGCCCGCGCAACCGGGCCGTGGCATCCGCGCTGCACGGCCGAGATCTGGGGACCCTGCTCTTCGACCTCCTCACCCCGGAGGAGGAAGCCGATCGCAACAACGTCTTCGACGTCGAGCTGCTCGGGTCCCGCCTCGCCGCGGTGACCCGTTGGCTCGCCGGCGAACGGGCGGCGGCCGGCCTCCCGCTCGGCTACTTCGGCGCCAGCACCGGTGCGGCCGCGGCGCTGTGGGCCGCCACCGAGCCGGGCGTGAGCGTGGCGGCCGTCGTCTCCCGTGGCGGCCGACCGGACCTGGTCGTGCCCGACCGGCTGGCGGAGGTGCGGGCGCCGACGCTGCTCGTCGTGGGCGGCGCCGACCTCGTGGTGCTGCAGTGCAACGAGGAGGCCGCACGCCACCTGGTGTGCGAGCACGAGCTCGCCGTGGTGGCCGGCGCCACGCATCTCTTCGAGGAGCCGGGCACGCTCGAGCGCGTCGCCGCCTTGGCGGGCGACTGGTTCGTGGCCCACATGCGCCAGCCCGCCAACGCCGTGCCCTCCGCCGGCGGCGAGGATTAGGCCACCAGCGCGGACGAAGGGCGGCGGTGGACCGTGCCCGAGGCGCGTACGACGGCCGGCAGGGTGAACACGAAGGCCAGGAGGCGGGCGACCGCCATGAACAGCTCCTTTGGGATCTGGGCGTCGAGCGCGCAGCTGCTGTAGACGGCGCGGGCCAACGGGGGGTCCTCGACGATGGGCACGCCGTGGCGGCGGGCCTCCTCCCGGATGCGGGCGGCCAGGGCGTCGGCACCCTTGGCGACGACGCGGGGAGCCATCCCCGAACCGGGCTCGTAGCGCAGGGCGACGGCGACGTGCGTGGGGTTCGTGACCACGACGTCCGCGCCGGCGACGGCGGCCATCATCCGCATCCGGCTCATGGTCACCATCTTCCGGCGCACGGCGCGCTTGATCACCGGGTCACCCTCCTGGTTGCGTGCCTCCTCCTTCACCTCGTGCTTGGTCATCTTCAGCGTCTTGTTCAGCTTGTGCTTCTTGAAGGCGTAGTCCGCCACGGCCAGCAGCAGCCCGATGACGGCGGTCGTGCGCACGAGGCCCAGGATCGACGGCCCGACGACACCGACCACCGGCCCGATGCCCACCGCGCCCGTGTCGACGGTCTGACGGGCCACGCGCTCCACCGCCTGGTACGCCAGCCCGACCAGGGCGGCCAGCTTGACCATCTGCTTGGCCAATTCCCACAGCGACGAGGTCGAGAACAGCCGCTTGAACCCGGCCACCGGGTTCACCCGTGAGAACTGCGGCTTGGCCGCCTCCCCGGACAAGGCGAACCCCACCTGGGCCACGTTGGCGAAGACGCCGACGGCGGCGAAGAGCGCCACCGTGGGCAGGACGATGGCGAACATGTCGGCGAACCCGGTGGTGAGGACCGTCAGCGCCCCCGCGCTGGTGGGATCGGCCATGACGTCGCCCGCGAGCGTCCACAGCGAGACGAGCCGGCCCTCCGCGGCGTGCAGCACCGCGGGGACGACCAGCGAGGCGGCCAGCACGACGAGCCAGCCCGAGACGTCCGGGGACTTCGCCACCTGCCCCTTGCGGCGCGCCTCGCGCTTGCGCTTGGGCGTGGGCTTCTCGGTCTTCTCCGCGTCCTGGCGCGCCATCTCAATGCCCTCCGAGGAGCGCGCCCGTGCTCTGGAGCACCCGCTGGACGAGTTGGTCGAGCGTCCCGGGCAGGGTCTGGACGGCCACGGCCACGAGCCCGAGGGTGAGCAGCACCTGGAGCGGGAAGCTGAGGAGCCACACGTTCATCTGCGGCGCCGCCTTGGCCAGCATCGCCATGGCGATCTGGGCCACGAAGAGGACGACGATGATCGGAGCGGCGATCTCCAGCGCTGCGGTGAAGAAGGTCACGAGGTCCGCCGTGAGCACGGAGGCGATCCGCGCCGTGGAGGAGAGCGTGAGACCCGCCGCCCCGAACGACGCCTCGAAGCCGTGCACGACGAGCATCTCCCCGTTGGTGGCGAACAGCAGCGCCAGCCCCACCTGCTCGTAGTACTGGCCGAGGATCGGCGTCTGGTTCTCCGATAGGGGGTCCAGGGCCGGTGGCGGGTTCACGCCGCCGAAGATGTCCACCAGGCCCCCGGCCGCCGACAGCGCGCCGATCAGGATGCGCACCGACAGGCCGAGCGCGACCCCCGTGAGGACCTGGAGCACCGCTGCCCCGAGCAGGCCGGGGGTGTCGCTGGGCAACGCCGTCGTCGCCAGCTGCGGGGTGGCCAACAGCGCCAGCCCGCCGGCCACGCCAACCAACGCCACGGGCGGGACGATCTTGCGGTCGGCGAACGGCGGGACGACGGCCAACCAGGCGCCGGCGCGGACGAACGCCAGGGTGAAGGCGATGCACCAGTGCCCGTCGAGGTTCACGACCACGGCCCGGCCCCGCTCCTCAGCCCGCCAAGAACGTGTTCATCTGCCCGAACAGGTTCTGCACGTAGCCGACGAACTGGCCGAGCATCCAGTGCCCGCCCACCATGAACACCAGCGCGATGGCGAGGAGCTTGGGCACGAACGTCAAGGTGACCTCCTGGATCTGGGTCACCGACTGGATCAGCGAGACGAGAAGCCCGACCACGAGGCTGGCCAGCAGCACCGGGACGGCCAGCTTGGCCGTCATCACCATCGCCTGGGAGGCGAGCTCCATCACATGGGCCTCGGTCAATGGAAGCTCACCACCAGCGAGTGGGTGATGAGCACCCAGCCGTTTACCAAGACGAAGAGCAAGAGCTTGAAGGGCAGCGACACCAGGGTCGGCGGGAGCATGACGACACCCATGGACATGAGCGTCGCCGAGACGACCAGGTCGATGATCAGGAACGGGATGAAGATCACGAACCCGATGGTGAACGCGCTCTTGAGCTGCGAGAGGAGGAACGCGGGGATGAGAGCCGCCAGCGAGGTGTCCGCCGGCGTCTTCGGGTGCTCCTGGTCGATGCTGGTCGTCATTGCCAGTTCGTCCTTGCCGGTCTGCTCGAGCAACCAGGTCTTGAGCGGCACCTCCGCGGCCCGGTAGGCCTGGGTGGCGGTCTCCTGGCCGTGGAGGTACGGCTGGAGCGCGACGTGGTTCATCTGGTTGAGGGTCGGCGCCATGATGAACAGGCTCAGGAAGAGCGCGAGGCCCGCGATCACCTGGTTCGGCGGCGTCGTCCCCAGGCCGAGGGCGTTGCGCGTCAGCCCGAACACGATCACGATCCGGGTGAACCCGGTGAGCAGGATGAGCATCGACGGCGCCACGGCCAGGACCGTGACCGCCAGGAGGACGAGGATGCTCGTCGACGGCTTGTTGAGGTTCCCGCCCAGGTTCACCGTGACCGAGGACCCCGCCGCCAGCAGGCTCAGCACCGGGGGCTCCCGGCCCGGCCCGGCGACATACGCAAGGGCGCGGCCCACGACGCCGCTCGCGCCGTGACCACCGCGGGTCGCGACGCGCGGACGTCACCGGCCAGGCACATCGATGTCTCCTCTCGCGCGTCAGCGAGTGCGGTCCGCCGCGGTCAGCCGCGGCGGACCGTCAACTCACGCAGTTGCTCGATCGTCGACGTCCATGTCGTGGTCGGTCGCTGCTTCTTGGTCGAATAGGTCGGGGCGAATCCGTTCGCCCGGTCGGCGATCTGCACGCCGGTCGGCGGCGACCCGTCCAGGGTGCCCTCCAGCTCGGCCGGGTCGAGCTCCGCCAGGCGCCGCACCGCCTGCGCGGTGATGCCCACGAGGAACACCCGCCGACCGGCACGGACCACGGCCACCGCGCTCCCCTTGGCCACGCCCTGGCGGGCCAGGACGGCGAGCGGGCCCTGGCGTCGCGCCGCGCTCAGCGCCAGCCCTGCCCGCCCGCGCAGCACCCTGGCCACCAGCGCGATCACGCCGAGGACCACACCGAGGCCGATGACGAGCTGGAGGAACAGGCTCGTCACCGACACCGTGTTGGCGGTCGCCGGGGATGCGCCGTGGGCCGGGGCGGACGCGGTCAGCAGGGCGTGGAGCACGGGCTCAGGCCTCCTCGTCGAGGCCGCCGGCGATCTCGGTGATCCGGACGCCGAGCTCGTCGTCGACGACCACGACCTCGCCACGGGCCAGCAGGGTGCCGTTGACCAGCACGTCCACCGGGCTCCCGGCGGGCCGGTCGAGCTCGACCACGCTGCCGGCGCGCAACCCGAGCAGGTCGCGCATGAGCATGCGGGTGCGGCCCAGTTCCACCGTCACCGACATCTCCACGCCCTGGAGCAGCTCGACCGACCGCGGCCGGCCGTGCTCCACGCGGGCCGGTTCGGCGGCGCCGGGCGGGGGCGGCGCCGGCGTCGAGGGTGCCGCGGGCGCGGACGGCGCGCCGGCCAGATCCGCCGCGGGGTCCGCCACGCCGGTGGCGGCGTCTCCGGAGCCACCCTCGGGGGCTGGGAACGTGTCCGTCATCGTTGGATCTCCTGTTCACTCTCGACGACCATGCAGGCCAGCCGTTTGCCGCGGTTGGTCGGGACGACGTCGCAATAGGCGGAACCGCCGACGCACATGAGCAGTGGCGACCCCACCCGGCGGCGGAGCCGCACGACGTCGCCGGGCATCAGGCCGGCCAGCTCGTTGTGCATCAGCGAGAACTCGGGGAAGCAGACGCTCGTCTCCACGGGCGCCTCGAGGAGGCGCTCGCGGATGCCCTCCAGGGCGCGCTCGGAGTCACCGCGGCCTTGGACGCGGTCGATGCGCTCGAGCGCGTCGAGCACGGGGATGAGGACGGTGAGGGGCACACAGATGCGTGTCTCGTGCGACCCCGCCTCCCCCAACTCGAGGCGCAGGGCGATGATCAGGCACATCTCGGTGGGCTTGGCCCCGTGCAGCAGCATCGGGCTGGCAACCGAGGCCAGCCCGCCCAGGGACATGGAGATGACGCCGGCGAACGCAGGCGGCAGCTCCTCCAGGGCGCCCACGGCGACCTCGCTCACGAGCCGCTGCTCGATCTCGGTGGGCGGACGCTCCGGCCCCTCGGTGGTGCCCGCACCCCCGAGGCGGATCTCCACCAGTCGATAGGCGAGCGGCAGGGGAAGGTGCAGGACGATCCGTCCGCCGAAGGGCGCCACGGTGGCGCTGGTGAGTATGGTGGGCTCGGGCAGGTCGTTGGCGAACCGCTCCCAGCGCATCTGCTCGACCTCGCCGACCTCCATGCGCACCGGCTGGTGCAGCACGCTCGTCAGGTAGCCCGCGATCCGGTGCGCGACGACCTCGAGCACCGGCACGAGGCGGCGCAGGCGGCCGCGTTCGAGCCCTTCCTGACGCTGGAAGTCGTAGGGCCGGACTTGGCGTTGGCTTTCGTCGACGAGGGTCATCGCGCTCGGGTGGGCGTGGGGATGGTGGGTTCGGCGCCGGCGGGCGCGGCGGGCGCATCGGCCCGCACGCGCCGGCCCGCACCGGCCGGCGACCGCGCCGGCCGGTGCAGACGCGACGTCACGGCATGTTGACCAGGGACTGGATGGCCTGCGAGGTGGTTGCGACGACCTTCGTGTTGGCCTGGTAGGCCTCCTGGGCCACGATGAGGTCGGTCAGCTGAGAGGCCAGGTCGACGTTGGAGGACTCGAGGCTCCCGCCGATGAGCGATCCTCGCCCCCCGGTGTTGGGCGTGCCGATCTGGGGCTGCCCGGAGTTCGGCGTCTGCGTGTACATGAGGTTGCCCGTGTCGGCGAGACCCCCGGGGTTCGAGAACGTGGCCAGCGCCAGCTGCCCGATCGCCTCGGTCCGCCCGTTGCTGAACGCTCCGGTGATCACCCCGTCCTCGCCGATGGCGAAGCTCTCGAGCATCCCAGGAGGATTCCCGTCCTGGCTCTGGGCGGCGAACGTCTGCGCGCCCGCGAACTGGGTGACCGCGCCGATCGACCCCGGTGCGGGGAAGTCGATCTTCCAGGTGTCACCGGCCGGGAACGAGAAGTTCGGCGGCATCGTGCCCACCGGCAGCGAGAACGACCCGTCGCTGTTGGCGGTCACACCCGAGATGCTCGAGATGTTGCCCGCGCTGAAGGTGATGGTGGGCAGCGTGCTCCACAGGTTGGTCGAGGAGCTGCCGTTGGGCACCGTTCCCTGGATCGTCCACTGGTTCGCCTGCCCGGCCACGCCGGTGAACGTCAGCGTCACCGGCACGGTGTTCCCCAGCGTGTCGTTGGCGTCGATGGTGGTGGTGACCACGGGTGGCGTGCCCGTGCCCGACCACGCCGGCAGGTTGCCGCCGACCGTGATCTCGGTCGTGGCCTGCGCGTTCATGATCTTTCCGGTCGGGATGGAGAGGCCCGTGGTCGGCGCGTTCGGGTTGATCACGCCCTGCGCGTTGGCCTGCCAGCCTTGGATGAGCCCGCCGGTGGGCGTGGCCAGGTCTCCGTTGGCGTCGATGGTGAGGTGCCCGGCGCGGGTGTAGTACAGCTGGCCGCCCTGCTCGGCGACGAGGAAGCCCGAACCCTGGATAGCGACGTCGGTCGGCTGGTTGGTCTGCTCCAGGGAGCCCTGCGACTGCTCGTTGGTCACCGCGCCGATGCGGACACCCGATCCCACCGCGATCGGGTTGACCCCCGCGCCGCCTGCGCTGGGTGCTGTGGCGCCGGCCACCTGTTCGGCGAGGAGGTCCGTGAACACGGCGTCCTCCGACTTGTAGCCGACGGTGTTGGCGTTGGCGATGTTGTTGCCGATGACGTCGAGGTAGGTCTGGTTCGACTCGATCCCCGACACCGCGGCCAGTAGCGACTGCTCCATCTCAGAGTTGCCTTTCTCGTTGCCGACTCGTGTACGTCTGTCCGTGTGTCCGTCTGTCCGTGTGTCCGTCTGTCCGTCTATGTGCCGGTCGCCGGCGTGCCCGGGGCACCGGCGACCTGCGCCTGCTGCACCTCGGTGACCGACGACAGCGGCAGCGCGGTCGTCCCCACCATCAACGTCGGCGGGCCCGAGGGGCTGAGGAGGACGCTCGTGACGACGCCCTGGACCTGGGCGCCCCCACTGGCCACGCCCGTGACGTCGAGGCCGATCATCGAGTCGGCAGCGGTCGTCTCCTGCTCCGCGGTCAGGGTCGTCTGCGACTGGACCTGCGTGAGCTGCGCGATCTCGGCCATGAACTGGGTCGGGTCGGACGGGTTCAGCGGGTCCTGGTTCTGCAGCTGCGCGACGAGGAGCTTGAGGAACTCCTGCGTGTTGTCGAGCTGGTTGAGCGGGTTGCTCGACGCGGTCGGCGCCGCGGCGACCGTGGCGCTGGGGTCGGTGGCGGGGATGATGCTCACGGTTTCGCTCCTTGTCGGCTCGGGTACGGGGTCGGCTCGGGTACGGG
>DASPTT010000073.1:0-4705 GCA_035623275.1 Acidimicrobiales bacterium | reverse complement strand
CCGACACGTCAGCCACTGCGGGAAAGGCCACCTATTCGGTCAACCTGCTGCGCTGGTTCCTGGGCAACCCGAGCGCCCCCATCCCCTCCAACCTGGCCTCGCTCGGGCTCCCCACGACGCTGGCCACGACCGCCTACAGCGGTGTCCCGGTCAGCCGGGCGGGCCCGTTCCCGGTGGTGCTCTTCAGCCACGGCTTCGGCGGCTACCCGGAGCAGTCGAGCTTCCTCACCGTGCACCTGGCCACGTGGGGGTTCGTGGTCGTGGCGCCGGACCACCGCTCGCGCGACCTCTACGCGGTGGTCAACAACAAGGTGCAGTCCTGCACGTGCGACGTCGACGACCTGCGTGCCGCCCTCGCCTATGCCACGACCCTCGACCACGGTCACGGGACGCTGCTGTCGGGCAAGCTCGACCTGACGCGGGTGGCGTCGCTCGGCCACTCGGCGGGCGGGGGCGCCGCGTTGTCGGTGGCCTCCGATCCCGCGGTCAAGGCGTACGTGGCCATGGCACCCGCACCCGGCACCGTCCCGCCAGCGGGCAAGCCGGGCATGGTCCTGCAGGGATCGGCCGACGCCGTGGTGCCCGCGTCGGGAACCCGGCAGCTCTATGCGTCCCTGCCCACACCCAAACGCCTCGTGGTCGTCGACGGCGCGGGCCACAACGTGTTCGCCGACGCCTGCGAGATCGGCGCGTCGGCCGGTGGCCTCGCCTCGATCGTGCGGTTCCTCGACCTGCCCGCGGCCTTCGCCACGATCGCCACCGACGGGTGTGCCCCACCCGACCTGTCCCCGCCCACGGCCTGGCCCCTCGTCGACCACGTGGTCACGTCCCAGCTGCGATGGGCCCTGGGCATCGACCGACGACCCGTCGGCCTGGCCGACGGCGTGGTCCGGGCCTATCCCGGGGTGACGGCCTCGATCACCTCGACACCGGTCCGGTGAGGCCGCCTCGGCCCGCACCCGGCGAGGCGCCGGGTCGCCGAGTGCTGTGGCTCGTGGTCCTGGTCGGGCTGGCCGCCGACACCGTCGTCGCCGCTCGGTCGCACCCCTTCACGTGGGCCGCCAACGTCACGACGGCCGTCGCCCTCGCCGTGTTGCTGGGGGTCGTGGCCCTCCAGCGCCTCGCGCCGAGCAGCCTGCCCGACGTCGTGCGCCGTCGCCGGCCCGTGCCCGACGAGGTCGTCGCGGCGTGGGGAGCGCGCTGGGTCGTGTGGCCCGCGCTGCTCGCCGCGGTAGTGGGCTGGGAGCTCTTCTGCTTCGTCAGCACGCCGCGCGCTGCACATCCGACGCTGAGCTCGGTGCTCGACTCCGTGACGTCGGGTGCACCCGGTCGAGGCCTCGCCTTCGCGGCGTGGCTCGTGGTCGGATGGTTCGCGGTCACGAGATGACCTGGCGCGCGCTGACGTTCCTGGTGTGGGGAGCCCTCCTGGTGGCGATCCTCGCCTGCGAGACAGCGGCGTGGGCCTCACGTGGCCGGCTGCCCCGACTGGGCGACGTGCTGGCGCGGGTCATGGCCCCACGCGGCGGCCGGATCGTGGTGATCCTGGCGTGGATGTGGCTCGGATGGCACGCCTTCGCCCGCTGAGCGCCGGGCTCGAGGCAGCGCTATGCCGTCGAGAGCGGCGTGAGGCCGTTCTTGCCCCGACCGTCGGAACGGTGTATCTGTGAATATCGTGAAGCAGACCGGCTCGCAAGAGGGTGACGCTCCGTCTCAGCTCATCGACGCGAGGATCAGAGAGTTGGGCGACTGGCGTGGCGAGATGCTCGCCCGGATCCGCGCGCTGATCAAGGAGGCCGACCCCGAGGTGGTCGAGGAGTGGAAGTGGAGGGGGACCCCGGTCTGGTACCACGCCGGGATGATCTGCACGGGGGAGACGTACAAGAACGTCGTGAAGGTGACGTTCGCCAAGGGCGCCTCGCTCGATGACCCCGCCGGGCTCTTCAATTCCAGCCTCGAGGGCAACACCCGGCGCGCCATCGACTTCCACGAGGGCGACGAGGTCGACGCAAAGGCCCTGAAGGCGCTCGTGCGCGCCGCCGTGACGCTGAACACCTCCAGGGCGTGACGCGCGGTGAGCGATGACATCGTCCCCTGAGGGGGTTGGGCTCGACCCTCCCGTCGCAACCTGCGCAGGATCGGTGAGTGACGGAGATCCGACCGAGGGATCGAGCGAGCACAGGAGGGGAGAGCGGTGGAGGTACTGTCGAGGCAACCGACCATCCCAGGCCCCACGGACTGGTTCACCGGAGGCGTGTGGATCGACGGCTTCACAACCGGTGCGGAGCCCGACCGCCTGAACGTCGCGGCCGTGCACTTCATGCCTGGCGCACGGACCGCCTGGCACTCGCACGACGGTGGTCAACACCTCTACGTGACCGAGGGCAGTGGTCTGGTCCAGTCCCGGGGTGACCGCATCGTCGAGATCCGGCCCGGCGATGTCGTCTACACGCCCGATGGGGAGGAGCACTGGCACGGCGCCGCCCCCGACCACTTCATGACCCACCTTTCCTTGACCCGCGCTGCGGCGCGCTGGGGCGAGCACGTGACCGAGGACGAGTACCTGGGTCGGGCGTAACGGGACGGAGCGCCGAGCCTGGCGGGTCGCGGCGGCCGGCGCCGACGAGGAGGAGCACGGCCATGCGAGGAGCGGTCATCTACGCCCCTGGTGACATCCGCGTCGAGGAACGCGAGCGCCCGGCCATCGTCGACACGACCGACGCGATCCTCCGCCTCCCCGCGACCTGTGTGTGCGGCTCCGATCTCTGGCCCTACCGCGGCATCGAGACCGTCAACGGCCCGGCACCGATGGGCCACGAGTACGTCGGAATCGTCGAACAGGTCGGCAGCGAGGTCACCACCATCAGGCCGGGCCAGTTCGTCGTCGGGTCGTTCTTCGCCTCCGACAACACGTGCGAGATCTGCCGGGCCGGCTACCAGAGCTGTTGCATCCACCGGGAGCCCATAGGGGCGCTCGGCGCACAGGCGGAGTACCTGCGGGTCCCGCTGGCCGACGGCACCCTGGTCGCCACACCCGACGTCCCGGAAGCGGATCTCGTCCCGAGCCTGCTCGCGGCCTCCGACGTGCTCGGCACCGGCTGGTTCGGTGCGGTCGCCGCCGAGGCCGGTCCCGGCAAGACCGTCGCGGTCGTCGGCGACGGTGCGGTCGGGTTGTCGGCGGTCATGGCCGCCACGCAGCTCGGGGCGGAGCGGATCATCGCCATGAGCCGCCACGAGCCCCGTCAGAAGTTGGCCCTCGAGTTCGGTGCCACCGACATCGTCGTCGAGCGCGGCGACGAAGGGGTTGCGCGGATCAAGGACCTCACCGGCGGGCTGGGCGCGCAGTGCGTCATCGAGGCGGTCGGGACCCAGGAGTCGATGATGCAGGCCATCCGCGCCACTCGGCCTGGTGGGCACGTCGGCTTCGTGGGGGTGTCCCACGGTGTGGATCTACCCGGCCAGGAGTTGTTCTTCTCGGAAGTGCACCTCCACGGCGGCCCGGCACCGGTGCGCCGGTTCCTGCCTGAGCTGATCGATCTCATCTGGAGCCGCACCATCGACCCGGGCAAGGTCTTCGACCTCGAACTGCCCCTCGATGAGGCCGCCGCTGGCTACCGGGCCATGGACGAGCGACGAGCGATCAAGGTCCTCCTTCGACCATGAAAGTCCGAGCCGAGCTCGAGTCGGGGAGGGGGGATTTGAACCCCCGGCCTCCTGCTCCCAAAGCAGGTGCGCTGCCAGGCTGCGCTACTCCCCGTCGTGGTCTTCGCAGAGGCTAATGCATCGCGTCTCGGGCTCCGCCATCCGTCGCCCGACGGCATCGATGCTCGATCACGACCCTTGACCCCTATCGAGCCCAGCCGTAACGTCGGTCGGGCTTGCCGCCAGAGGGACACGAATGGCGCAGCCGAGGAGGTGGTGGCGTGACGACGGCACCGAAGTCGACCCGTTCCTGTTCTGGCGCTGCCTGGGTGCTGCGGCTAGGCACAGCGTTGGGGCTCGTCGGCGCCACGGTCGTGGTTGCCTTGTCCGGCTCCGGCGCGGGCGCGTTCCCGTCGAGTGCCCGGTGGACCCCGGCTGAGGTCAGCCTACCGAGCAACGCCGCCACGGGCACCGGGGGCATCCTCAATGGTGTGTCGTGCCCCTCGGCGGGCGATTGCACTGCCGTCGGCTCCTACACGGACAACTCGTCGAACGGGCAGGGCATGGCTGCGGTCGAGTCCGGCGGCATCTGGGCGCAGGCGTCCGAGATCCCCGCCCCGTCCGACGCCGATACCCCCGGGGAGACCTTGCCGCGGGGGATCTCGTGCACCTCTGTCGGGAACTGCACCGCCGTCGGGGCGTACAAGGACAACGGGGCGAACTTCCAGGCTCTGGTTGCCGACGAATCCGCTGGTACCTGGTCCCAAGCGGCGAAGATCACCGCGCCGAGCGGTGCTGCGACCAACCCCGAAGGCGTGCTGTGGAGCATCACGTGTTCGTCTTCGGGCAATTGCAGCGCGGGCGGCGACTATCACGACGGCTCCGGCCATGTCCAGGCCATGGCGGCCACGGAGACCTCGGGTACGTGGGCCCAGGCCGTCGAGGTGACCGCCCCGACGGGCGCCGCGGCGAACCCCGTCGCTCTCCTCCACGGGGTCTCGTGCACGTCCGCGGGGAACTGCACCGGCACGGGCCAGTACACCGACGGCTCGGGGAACGTCCAAGC
>DASPTT010000072.1:0-42451 GCA_035623275.1 Acidimicrobiales bacterium | reverse complement strand
GCACGATCGTTGGCGGCGTGGACACCCACCTCGATGTCCATGTGGCCGCTGCCTTGGATCCAATCGGCGGTGTGCTCGGTGTCGAGGCCTTCGCCGCCACGCCCCATGGCTACAAGGTCCTGCTCGAGTGGATGAAGGCCTTTGGGTCGGTGGCGAAGGTCGGCGTGGAGGGCACCGGCGCCTATGGGGCCGGCCTCGGACGGTTCCTCGCCCGTGCCGGCATCGAGGTGGTCGAGGTCGACCGGCCCAATCGCCAGATGCGCCGGAGCAAGGGCAAGGCCGACCCCGCCGATGCCGTCGAGGCGGCCCGGGCCGTCCTCAGCGGCCGGGCCACCGGGATGCCCAAGTCCCGTGACGGGAACGTCGAGGCCATCCGGGCGCTCCTGGTGGCCAAGCGGTCGGCCCGGGAGGGCCGCTTGCGGGCCGTCCATCAGATGCGCCAGCTCTCCTACACCGCCCCCGACCAGCTCCGCTGTCGCCTGAAGGACCTGTCGACGACCGAGTTCGTCGCCGCGGCGGCCGCCATGCGGGCCAGGGTCGGCGGCGATCCCGTGGTCTTGGCCACGAAGGTCGCGCTGGCCAGCCTGGGAAGGCGAGTCCATGCCCTCGAAGCCGAGGCCGCCCACCTCGACGAGCGCCTCGCCGAGCTCGTGGAGGAGACGGCACCGCAGCTGCTCGCCCTCTTCGGCGTGGGCATCGACACCGCCGCCGTCCTCCTCGTCGCCGCCGGCGACAACCCCGAGCGCCTGCGCTCTGAGGCCGCCTGGGCTCATTTGTGCGGCGTGGCGCCGATCGAGGCGTCGTCGGGCAAGGTGACGCGCCACCGGCTCAATCGGGGCGGTGACCGCAACGCCAACCAGGCGCTGTGGCGCATCGTCATGACCCGCATCGCCACCGATCCGCGCACCAAGGACTACATGGAACGCCGGACGAAGGAGGGCCGCTCCAAGCGCGAGGTGATCCGCGTCCTCAAGCGCTACGTCGCCCGCGAGGTCTTCAAGCACCTGCCTCGCGGCTAGATCTCCGAGCGGGCGGGCCTGGCTCGAACGTTACCTGCCGTCCTTCGGACTGGCCTTCGCCCGATCTGCCGGCCCGCCCCTCGGATCCTGCTCGGAGACATTGACGCCTGGCTTCATAAGAGCTTGCCCTCGGCTCCCGAGTGGCCCTTGATTGGTCCGCCAGCTGTCCCTGCCACCGGGTTCAATCTGCCCCTTGACAGCCATAGGAGCTTCGAGTGGGTGGCCCCAGAGCCGGGGCGACCTCACCCGGCATTCCTGAAGGGGCGGGGCCGTGTCAAGAAGCCGGCCAGGCACGGTCGCTCGGCATTCCTGAAGGGGCGGGGCCGTGTCAAGAAGCCGGCCAGGCACGGTCGCATCACTTACCGCTCACCCCTCGCAGGACGCTCAACTGCCCAGGAATTTCGATTATGGGGTGAGGTCAGCCTGGTCGAATGCTACGGAGGGTGACTGCGGGGCCTTCGGACGGCGGGCGGCCGGAAACCTTCGACGCTGGTGCCATCAACCTCGGGCGTCATGATGACTGGGTGGGCAGTGGCATGAATTCCATGCGCAGAGTTGGCGGCTTGGGCGGCCTGGCGGTAGCGCTCGCCTGTTTGTTGGCAGCCTGTGGTGCGAGCACACCAACGGTGACTGTATACAACTTTCTAACGCAGATCTCGAAGCAGTACAGCACCTTGTTCAACTTCGCCAACAAGAACATCTCCAGCAAGACGGCAGCCATCCAGGATGGTTCGTCTCTCAAGCAGGCTCTATCGCAGGCGCTGTCGTCCCAGCTAGCTAAGGAAGCCACGGGTGCAAGAGTGGTCGGGGGCCAGGTGCTCAGCGCCTCAACCTGTAGCCAGGACGCCTTGCCGTCGCCTTGCGCCAAGGTGAGCTATGAGATCCTGGGCATCAACGGCCAGCCTCTCTTCCCGACACCATCCAGCGGCTATGCGGTATACGTGAGTGGCGAGTGGCTCGTGGCCAAGGCCACTATCTGCGGCCTTCTCGAGCTCTTCTACTCAGAATCTGGTGTCTCCGGGGTCCCGCCCGGTTGCTGAGCGCCGCGCATTCATGTTTCGCGAGGTGCAGGCTATGAACGTTGGTAGACACCAGCACGAGATTCCCAATTTCGTGCGGGGTCTCTGTTTGACAGGACCGCACGAACATGCCGGTGTTGCGCTACTGGCAGCGGTGCTCACACCCGTCTGGTATCGCTCAACCCTTGGGCTTCTAGGCGGACAACTCGGTGGGGCGGACCCACGGATCGCCCAGCGTGTCCCGTTCGTGTCCTGAGCTTGCTCGCGCTTCATCCTTCGAGGATCGTCGCAGGTCACGGCACTGATCATGTAGTGGAGGTGGCGGGAATCGAACCCGCGTCCTCTGGGTTCTCGACGGGCCTTCTCCGAGCGCAGCCGGCAGCTCAGTCTCGGGAACGGTGCCGCCGCCGGCGTTGTCACCGCTCCCCAGCCGAGCGAGATTGTCCCCGGCGGCCGCTCGGCAGGACCGCTCGGGTGAGCCCTACGAGATGACGCCCGTACCCGGCCTGTAGGGCTGAGACCGGACGGACGGGCTACTGATTAAGCAGCCAGCGCGAGCTGAGGCTCGGCGTTTGTTTTGTGTCCCGGCTCTTTAACGTGGCTCCGGGGACCACGGCTCGCTTCTCCCGCCTCGACGACCAGAGTCGAAGCCAATCACCCCCTCGATGGGTATCTCGAGCACGATTCTACCGGACGGCCTGGCCGTGGTGACCCGGCATGGCCGCGCAACGCCCAGGTTGCGCCATCATGGGAGGCATCGGGGGCACCATCCGCCGGGGCGGAGGGGCCACCGGGGGCGGCCACGAACGACCGATGGACGAGGACCTCACGCCACAGACGCCGGCCGAGCGCCCGACCGACCTGCCGATCATCCGGCGGGGCGTCCTGCGCGAGGCGGCCAGGGCGTCGGACAGCTACGGCCTGCTGCTGTTCCTGGTCCTGGTCGACTACATCCTGCTGTCGGTGGGGTGGACCGGCGACATCGCCAACCTCGTCGCCACCGCCTTCATCTGCGCCACCGCGCTCCTCGGCTTCCACACCTCCCACGTCCGGGGCACCGCCCTGCGGGTGGTCCGGGTGGCGTGCGTCGTCGCCTTGGGCAGCGCCATCGTCAGCGCATTGCTGGCGGGCGACAAGTCGACCGGGACCGTCTTTCTCATCTGTGCCCTGTTGATCCTGGCCACGCCGTTCGCCGTCCTGAGCCGCATCCTCCGGCACCGCGAGGTCACCGTGGAGACCCTCCTCGGCGCGGTGAGCGTGTACGTGCTGCTCGGGCTCGTCTTCGGCTACGCCGACTCTGCCGTGCAGCTCATCGGCGGGAACTCGTTCTTCGCCCAGTCGGGGAAGCACGGTACGCCCGATTTCGTCTACTTCAGCTTCATCACCATGACCACCGTGGGCTACGGCGACCTGACCCCGGCCAACGGCTTCCCCCGCACCATGGCCGTGACCGAGGCCCTCGTCGGCCAGGTGTTCCTGGTCATTCTGGTGGCCCGCCTCGTCGCCATGTACCAGCCGCGCGTCGGCGGGCGCCGCGCCCTGCTGCGGGCCCGGCGTGCGACCGTCGAGGAGGAGTACGAGGACGAACCGGAGGCGGCCGAGGCCGACAATGCCGAGGACGAGACGGGGCCCGGTGGTTAGAGCCCCATGGTCGCTTCGAGCACCCCGTCCTTCACGGCGTCGGTGAAGATCGCGTAGTCGCGCTCGTTCTGCGCCGCGTAGGCCTCCGCGAAGTCGGTCACCGCCACGTCGAAGGTGGGGCCACCACCGAGATAGGAGGCGATGGCGATGCGGTCGCCCGAACGGGCGTGGCCGGAGGCGAGCGTCCAGCCGCAGACCTCGCCGTAGAGGCCCAGGGTGTCGGGGGTGGCGTTGTCCGGGTTCACCGAGATCTTCCAGTCCCAGAGCTGGCGCACGTAGAAGTCGCGCTCGTTGTTGTCGAGACCGATGACCCGGATCCAGCCCAGGAAGATGTCGCTGGCAGCTTGCATGAGGCGCTGCCCCTCGACCACACGCTGGCCCTGGTTGTTGAACTTGCTCTTGCCGGCGAAGGG
The DNA here is from genome assembly GCA_035623275.1 of Acidimicrobiales bacterium. Taxonomy (GTDB): domain Bacteria; phylum Actinomycetota; class Acidimicrobiia; order Acidimicrobiales; family UBA8190; genus DASPTT01. The sequence goes on along the minus strand of DASPTT010000072.1, from coordinate 38,359 downwards.
GGCGAGTACCGAGTCCTGCGCCTCCTTGACCTGGATGAACAACGGGTCGTTGTCGTCACGGCCCATGAGCAGGATGATCCAGCAGCGCGTGCCCACGCTCCCGACTCCGACGACCTTGCGGGCCATGTCGACCATCCGGTACTGCTCGAGGAGGTGGCGGCGGTCCCCCTGCAGGGTCCGGCGGTACGAGCGGAAGATCCACTGCAGCTCTTCCCAGTAGTTGGGCCGCAGGGCCGGGTCGACCAGGTCGCGCAGCGGCACCACCAGGGGCGGGTCGGGGGTGATGCGGAGCTGGCCGTCGACCACGGACGTCAGCTTGGCGAAGGCCTTCATGGAGTCCTTGGTCCGGGCCTTGGCGAAGGCGGCGTCGAGAACGGGCGTGATCTTGCGCCCCGACTCCGCCCGGACCCGGGCCGCCAGTCCCTCGGCGTCCAGGTGCGCGTACCACACGTCGAGCTCGGTCTTGGCCGCGAATTCCCGCATGGCCGTCCGGTACCCGCGCACCGTCCGCTCCACTGCGGCGCGGCGATCCTGGCTGGTGAAGCCCACCTGTCGTGCCGCGATGTCGACGCTGGCGGCCAGGCGCTTGACGTCCCACTCCCACGAGCCGGGGAGGGTCTCGTCGAAGTCGTTGACGTCGAAGATGAGCTCCCGCTCCGGCGACGCGTACCCGCCGAAGTTGAGGAGGTGGGCGTCGCCGCAGAGCTGGACGCGCATCCCCGTGGTCGGCGTGTGGGCCAGGTCCGCGGCCATGACCGCGGCGGCGCCGCGGAAGAAGGTGAAGGGGGAGACCATCATCCGCCCGTGGCGGATGGGGATCAGGTCGGGCTCGCGGGTGGTCGCCTGCTCGGCCAGGATGTCGACCGGGCTGCGGCGTCCCGAGGGCGGGATCCAGTCGGCGTGGCTCGAGCGCGGCATCGCCTTGCGCACCGCCCTGCCCCGCTCCGTGCCCTGCTCGCGGTCGATGTGCTCGACCTTGAGCCGCGCGCTCTGGGCCGCTCGCTCCTGGGCCGACAGCGCCTTCTTGGCCGCTTTGGTCTGGGTCTTTTCGGTGGTGGTCACGATCTCGACCTGGCTTTCCCCGCCCAGCTGCAGTGTAGGTCGGGGTCCGAGCGTTTTCCGTTGCGTCCAGAGGGTCTCGGGTACGTCCCGGAGGGTCTCGGGAGCCCTTCACGCGATGGGCGGCCACCAGGGGTTCGGCGCGCCGGTCGGGCGGCGGGTCGCGGCCGGCGGGCTCAGTCCTCGCCGCGGCGCGAGCCCCGTGACCCGCCGCGGCCCGCGGCCCGCGCCGCTTCGCGCTCGGCCTCACGGGCCGCGTCGCGGGTGGCGATGGCGTGGCGCTTGTCGTAGAGGCGCCGCCCTTTGGCCAGGGCGAGCTCGACCTTCGCCTTGCCGTCCTTGAAGTAGATGGAGAGCGGGACGAGCGTCAGCGACTGCTGCTGGGTGCGGCCCAGCAGCTCGTCGATCTCGCGCCGGTGCAACAGGAGCTTGCGCCGGCGGTCGGGGTCGTGGGCGCCGAATGCCCCGGCGTGCTCGTAGGGCGGGATGTGGACCCCGTACAGCCAGGTCTCACCGCCCTCGACCCGCGCGTAGGCGTCCTGGAGCGACGCCCGCCCGGCGCGCAGGGACTTGACCTCGCTGCCCACCAGCGCGATCCCGCACTCGAGGACCTCGAGGATGTCGTACTCGTGCCGGGCGCGGCGGTTGCGGGCCACCGGGCGCGGCGCATCCGCGCGCGGTTCGCGTCGTTGCGTGCGACCGGGTCCCTTGGCCATGCGCGGAGGGTAGCGGAGGGTAGCGGAGGGTATACGGCCTGTCCGCCGCACCGATACCCTCTGACCCCATGTTGCGCCTGCCCGCGGCCGTGCACGCCGAGATGGTGAGCCACTGCCTCGGAGGCCTGCCCGACGAGGCGTGCGGTCTGCTCGGGGGCGATCCCGCCACGGGCTCCGTCTCCACCTGCTACCCGACCCGCAACCTCGCCGCCTCGGCCAAGGTCTATGCGCTCGACGGTCTCGAGTTCCAGCGGGTGGAGGAGCGCGCCGAGTCCCTCGGGGAGCAGGTCATCGCCGTCTTCCACTCCCACACCCACACCGACGCCTACCCTTCCCCCACCGATATCGCGCAGGCCAACCCCCTCTATCCCGACTGGCACTACGTGCTCGTGTCCCTGCGCGACACCCACCCGGTGGTGCGGTCGTACCGGATCATCGGGGGGCGGGTGGAGGAGGAGCCGGTCCTCGTCGACGGCCGGTAGAATCACCAGCAAATCAGTCAGGAATCGCCTCGACGGGCCATCCCGCCGCGGCCGACACTGGAGGGAAGGCATTGGCCGTGGAAGTGCGTCTGCCGACCGTGCTGCGGGCGGCCGCCGGCGGCAACGCGACCGTGACGGCGAACGGGTCGACCATCGGCGAGGTCCTCGAGGACCTGGTGCGGACGTACCCGGCCATGGCCGGCCAGGTCCTCACCGACGAGGGCACCCTGCACAAGTTCGTCAACGTGTACGTCAACGACGACGACGTCCGCTACCTGGACCAGCTCGACACCAAGGTCACGAGCGGCGACCAGATCTCGATCCTGCCGGCCGTGGCCGGCGGCTGAGCGCCCGGGCGCCGGTCGGCGGCTTCGGGGGAGGCGGGCGTCGTGGCCTACGCGTCGAGCGTCCTCGACCTCATCGGGGACACCCCGATGGTCGAGGTGTCCACGCTCAGCCCCAACCCCGACGTCCGCATCCTCGTCAAGCTGGAGGGCCAGAACCCGGGCGGATCGGTCAAGGACCGGGTCGCCCTGTCCATGGTCGAGGAGGCGGAGAAGGACGGCCGCCTGACCGCCGGGGCCACGCTCCTGGAGCCGACCTCGGGCAACACCGGCATCGGCCTCGCCCTGGTGTGCCGGGTGAAGGGCTACACGCTCAACGTCGTCCTCCCCACCAACGTGTCGCCGGAGCGGCGCCAGCTCCTGGAGCTGTGGGGCGCGCACATCATCGAGTCGCCGGGGGAGGAGGGGTCCAACGGCGCGGTGCGCATGGCCGAGCGCATCCACGCCGAGCACCCCGAGTGGGTCTTCCTCTACCAGTACGCCAACCCGGCCAACCCCAAGGCGCACTACGAGGGGACCGGTCCCGAGATCTGGCGGGACTGCCCGGAGGTGACGCACTTCGTGGCCGGCCTCGGGACGTCGGGCACGCTCCTCGGTGTGGGCCGGTTCCTGAAGGAGCGCAATCCGGACATCGAGGTGTGGGCGGTCGAGCCGCCCGCGGGCGAGATGGTCGACGGCCTGCGCAACCTGGACGACGGCTACATCCCGCCCATCTTCACGGACCTGGGCGGCCCCGACCTGCTCGACCGCAAGACCATCATCAACCCTCGCCAGTCCATCGAGTGGACCCGGCGGCTGGCGGAGGTGGGTGTCTTCGCGGGGATCTCCTCGGGCGCGGCCATGGCCGGCGCGGCGCGCTGTGCGCAGTCCATCGAGCGGGGCGTCATCGTCGTGGTCTCGGCGGACGGCGGCTGGAAGTACCTGTCCACCGGCGCGTGGACCGACGACATCGACGTCGTCACCGAGCGGGCCAAGCGCACCATCTATTTCTGACGAACGCCCCTCTGACGAACGCCCCTCTGACGAACGCCCATGGCCCGCCGCCGCAAGTCCACCGTCCAGGCGCTCCCGGCGCACCTGCACCGATCTGACACGTGGAACGGGCTGCGCGCCGGGGACCCCGTGGAGATCGCGGGCGTGACCGGGCGCGGCCTGCACTGGGTGTTCCGGGCCCATGTGCGCAACGAGCGCAACGGGGCGGAGTCGGTGGAGGTGGCGGGTGGGCGCGACGGCGAGCACCACGTGCGTTCGTTCCTCCCCGACCAGGTCTTTCCCGTCCGCGGCCGGCGCTCGGCCGGGGGACCCTCGTTGGCCGAGGCCCCCCAGCTCCCCTTCGGGTGACCGCCGCCAGGGCCGGGCTGCCCTAGCCTCGCGGGGATGGACCGCCGGCCTATCGGGATGTTCGACAGCGGCTTCGGCGGGCTCAGCGTCGCCCGGGCCCTGATCGACCTCTGCCCCCAGGAGCACGTGGTCTACGTCGGCGACACGGGCCGCTATCCCTACGGCCCGCGCCCGCTGTCGGAGGTGCGGGCCTTCGCCACCCAGATCGCCCGGTGGCTGGTCGACGAGCACGACGTCAAGCTGGTGGTCGTCGCCTGCAACACCGCCTCGGCGGCGGCGCTCGACTCCCTGCGGGGCACCCTGTCGGTCCCCGTGGTGGGGGTCATCGAGCCGGGGGTGCGGGCCATGGCCAAGGCGACGCGCAACCGGCGGGTGGGCGTGATCGGCACGGTCGGCACCATCTCGTCGGGCGCCTACCAGCGGGCGACCGAGGCGCTGACGGTGCCCCTGGAGCTGACGTGCGCCGCGTGCCCGGGCTTCGTCGAGTTCGTCGAACGCGGCGAGACCCGGTCGGACCAGGTGGCCGTGCTCTCCGAGCGGCTCCTCGCCCCGGTGCGCGATGCCGGCATCGACACCCTGCTGCTCGGCTGCACCCACTACCCGTTCCTGGCGCGCACCATCGCGGACGTGATGGGACGTGACGTCGTGCTCGTGTCCTCGGCCGACGAGACCGCGTTCGAGGTCCGGGCCATCCTGGCCGCCGAGGGCGTGGGGCGTGCCCCGGGCCACGACGGCGACCTGCGGGCCTACTCCTCGGGCGACCTGTCGTGGTTCCGGTCCGTGGGCAGCCGCCTCTTCGGCGGCGAGCTCGGGGAGATCGGCCGGCTGGCGTGGCCCGAGCCCCCGCCGGCGCCGGCCCACGAGACGGGCCCGGCCCGGGACGTCGCGTCGGGATGACGCTCACCCTGACCGTCCTCGGATGTGACGGCTCACACGCCGGGGCCGGCGGCGCCGCCAGCGGCTATCTCGTGCGCTCGTGGCAGAGCGGCACCGCCGTGTGGATCGACGCCGGGCCGGGGACCTTCGCCAACCTCCAGCGGTTCTGCGACCCGCTGCGTCTGTCCGCCATCGTCCTGACGCACGAGCACGTCGACCACTGGAGCGACGTCGCCGGCTTCGTCACCGCGGCCAAGTGGACCGTGGGACCGCCACCGGCCCCCATCCCCGTGCTGGCGCCGCCGGGCATACGCGAGCTCGTGCTCGAGGACACCGACGGGGTTCTCGACTGGCGCGCCGTCGGCGACGGCGACGGCGCGCAGGTGGGGGACCTGCGCCTGCGCTTCTCGCGCACCGACCATCCCCCCGTGACCCTGGCGGTGCGGGTCGAAGGACCCGGTCGCACCCTTGCGTACACTTCGGACACCGGACCGGGCTGGTCCCTCGAGGCGCTCGGGCCGGAGGTTGACCTCGCCCTGTGCGAGGCGACCTTCACGGAGAACCACGAGGAGCCGGGCGTGCACATGAGCGGGAGACAGGCGGGAGCCTCGGCGCGGCGGGCGGGCGCCCGGCGCCTGGTCCTGACCCATCGATGGCCGATGGTGTCGCGCGCCGCGGTGGAGGCCGAAGCGAGCGAGACGTTCGGCGCGCCGGTCACCTCCGCCGTCGTCGGCCACGGGTACTCCCTGTGAGCGGGCCGGCGCCGACCCCGGTCCCCGCGGAGCGCGACCCGCGCACCTTGCGGCCCGACGGCCGCGCCGTGGACGAGCTGCGGCCGGTGACCTTCGAGCGCGACTTCACCGTCTTCGCCCCGGGATCGGTCCTCGTCTCCATGGGCCGGACCAAGGTGCTGTGCACCGCCTCGGTCGAGGACCGGGTGCCGCCGTGGATGCGCGGCAGCGGGCGGGGATGGGTGACGGCCGAGTACTCACTGCTGCCGGGATCCTCCGCCGAGCGGATCGGGCGGGAGGCAGCCAAGGGCCGCCAGAGCGGCCGGACGCAGGAGATCCAGCGGCTCATCGGCCGCTCGCTGCGCGCCGTGACCGACCTGGTCGCCCTGGGCGAGCTCCAGGTCACGGTGGACTGCGACGTGCTGCAGGCGGACGGCGGGACGCGCACGGCGTCGATCTGCGGCGCCTACGTGGCTCTGCACGACTGCTTCACCCGGCTCCAGCAGCGGGGGCAGCTGCGCACGCAGCCGCTCACCGACGCCTGCGCGGCCGTGTCGGTCGGCATCGTCGACGCCGCGTGCATGCTGGACCTCGAGTACGCGGAGGACTCGCGCGCCGAGGTGGACATGAACGTGGTGATGACCGGATCCGGCCGCTTCATCGAGGTCCAGGGGACCGCCGAGGGGGCGCCGTTCAGCGCGGGCGAGCTCGACGAGCTGCTGCAGCTGGCGGAAGCGGGCATCGCCACGCTCCTCGAGGTCCAGCGCGAGGTGCTGGCCGAGCCGCCCACCGCGCGTTGACCCCCTCGGCGCCGACCCGGACGGTGTGGCGAGGGTGCCACAGGTGAGCGGCAACGGTGGCGGCAGCGCCCAAGGGGTGCTGCGCCTGGTGCTGGCCACGGCGAACCCCGACAAGGCCGTGGAGATCGCCGCCATCGTCGACGACGTGGCGCACGGCCGCATCGAGCTCGTGGCGAGGCCCGGTCACGTTCCCGAGGTCGACGAGACCGGCCACACCCTGGAGGAGAACGCCAGGCTGAAGGCCCTGGCGCTGCTCGAGGCCACCGGGCTGCCGGCGATGGCCGACGACACGGGCCTCGAGGTCGACGCGCTGGGCGGTGACCCGGGGGTGCGCTCGTCGCGCTATTCGGGCGAGCACGCCACCTACGACGAGAACGTGGCCAAGCTCCTCGCCGAGCTCGCCGCCGCCGGCGCCATCGACGAGGCGTCGCGTGCGGCCCGGTTCCGGACCGTGGCGGTGGCCTGCTTCCCCGGGGGTCGCCAGGTCGTGGCCGAGGGGATCGTCGAGGGCCACATCGCCCGCGAGCGGCGAGGGGCCAACGGGTTCGGCTACGACCCCGTGTTCGTGCCGGCGGGCTCGACACACACCTTCGCGGAGATGACCGCCGCGCAGAAGCAGGCCTGTTCGCACCGAGGCCGCGCCTTCCGGGCCTTGGCGGTGGGTCTGCTCTCGCCGCCCTGACCCAGCCGGAGCCCGCCGCCGTCAGCGCGATTTTCGACGGCACCGGGCTCGCCCGCGCGGCGTTCGACCGCGTTGAGAGAGTCCTTCACCCCTTGATGTGACTTGTGGCCCTCATCGTGCAGCGCGCGTGCTCGTAACGTCACTAACAGTAGTGAGTTGTGTTCCGGTCATCCGGGCGTGATCGACGGACGGAGGCGGTGAACATGCGGACACGACGGGCGGTCTCCCGAACACTCCTGGCCTGTGGCCTCGTGCTGGCCACCGGCGCCCTGGCCGTCGCCACCGGCGCGGCGGCCAGCCCCGCACCCGGCCCCCGCTGGGCGACGACCGGCCAGGTCACGGTGCACAAGACGGACCAGGCCGGCAGAGGGCTCGGCGGCGCTGGCTTCACCCTCTATCCCGACGACCACGGGCTGATGGGTCCCCCGACCCGGTGGTCGTGCCAGATCCCGACGACGGCCTCGTCGTGCAGCACCGGCCAAGGGGTCACGCCGGGCACGTACTTCGTGGTGGAGACCACGGTGCCGAAGGGCTATGTCGCTGCGGCCCCCCTGCTCGTGACCGTCAAGGCCGAGACGACGAGCGCGCTGACCTTCGTCGACGAGCGGGCCCCGGGCGCGGTGACGGTCACCAAGACCGACGAGGCGGGCACGGCGCTCGCCGGTGCCGGCTTCACCCTCTACACCGACGTCGGAGGCGCCCCGGGCACGGCCACGGCCTGGACCTGCACCATCGGATCGGTGGTCGACGGCGTCGCCTCGTGCACCATCGTCGGCGTGGCGCCCGGGAGCTACGTCGTCGAGGAGACGACCGTGCCCCCCGGCTATGCCGGCGGTGCACCCCAGCGCGTGCTGGTGGTCTCGGACGCGGTGGTCGCGGTCACGTTCGTGGACGCGCAGATCCCGCCGCCGGCCCCGACCACCGGCGCGGTGACGGTCACCAAGACCGACGAGGCGGGCACGGCGCTCGCCGGTGCCGGCTTCACCCTCTACACCGACGTCGGAGGCGCCCCGGGCGCGGCCACGGCCTGGGCCTGCACCATCGGATCGGTGGTCGACGGCGTCGCCTCGTGCACCATCGCCGGCGTGGCGCCCGGGAGCTACGTCGTCGAGGAGACGACCGTGCCCCCCGGCTATGCCGGCGCCGCCCCCCAGCAGGTGGTGGTGGACGCGGGGGCGACGGTCGCCGTGACCTTCCGTGACGTCCCCGGAGCCACGACCCCGGGCGGGTCGCAGACGATGCCCGCACCGCTGTCGGGGGCCACGACGGTGCACACCGGGAAGCCGTGGGCCGGCACCCGGCTCGTCGTGGTGGGCGTCGCCGTGCTCGGGCTGTCGATGTTCCTCGCCGGGCTCGTCCTGGGCCGGCCTCGCCGGCCGGCTCGGAACGCAGGCCGTCGATCCTGATTCCCTCACTCGCCGCCGTGGACGGGCCCCGGCTACGGTGTCGGCCCGGACAGGAGGACGAGCATGTCGGACGAGGACCTGAAGAGGATCATCGGCACGCCGATGAACAAGGCCACCGTGGTCGTCGAGCGCGGGCCCGTGTCGAACTTCGCCACTGCCGTCTGCGACGACAACCCGGCCTACCGGGACCCGAAGGCCGCCGCCGCCGCCGGCCTCCCGGCCATCCCCGCGCCGCCCACCTTCCCCTTCGTCATGAACACGTGGGGGGAGTTCCCCGAGCTGCAGCCCGACGACAAGCCCACCGGGAACCCCATGGGCGAGGTGCTGGGGCCGCTCATGGCCAAAGGCGGGATCATCCTCCACGGCGAGCAGGAGTTCGTCTACCACCGGCCCGTCTACGTGGGAGACGTGCTCGACGGTGAGGGCACGGTCGTCGACGCGTACACCAAGGACTCCAAGGGCAGGACGATGACCTTCGTGGTCACCGAGACCGTCTGGAAGGACCGGCACACCGGCGAGCCCGTCGTCACGTCGCGCTTCAACGTCATCCACCGGGCGTGACCCCGGCGCGATGAGTACGACGACGACGACGTGGCTCACGGCCGCGCAGTGGGCGGCGGTCCTGCGCATCGGTCTCGGTCTGTGGTGGCTCGAGAGCTTCCGGCACAAGAACCTCACCGCGTGGATCAAGCGCCAGGCCGGCATCAACTGGGCGGCCGACATCGCCGGCAAGCACCGCTTCGCCGTGGTGCGCACGGGGTTCGACTCGGTGGTGCGGCCCCACCCCAAGACCATGACCTGGGTCGTGCTCATGGCCGAGCTCTCGCTGGGTCTCGGGATCACGCTCGGGTTCCTCACCCCGATCGCCCTCTTCGCTAGCATCGCCCTGAACCTCTTGTACTTCGTGCTGATGATCCACGACTGGGCGGAGCAGGGGCAGAACCTGATGATGATCCTCGCCGCCGTGGTCGCCCTGGGCCTCCACGGCTGGCAGGTGTGGTCGCTGGACCACGCCATCGGCCTGTTCCAGTAGCGGCCGGCCCCACCTGGCCCGGGTCCCGACCCGGGGCGTAACGTGTTCTAGTTCGTCGGTGGGCACCGGAGCACCGGGCCCGACGAGGCGACCCGAGGGCAAGGGGCGAGTCGACATGCCGATCGGCATCGGGGAGGACCACGAGGAGCTGCGCCGCACGGTCCGGCGATGGGCCGAGTCCCGCTGCGGACCCGAGGTGCCCAGGGCGCTGCTGGACGCCGACAAGGAGACCCTGCCGCCGTTCTGGGAGAGCCTGGCCGACCAGGGATGGCTGGCCCTCCACGTGGACGAGGCCCACGGCGGCCAAGGCGCGGGGTTCTCGGAGCTGGCGGTGGTCGTCGAGGAGCTGGCCCGCGTCCCCGCGCCGGGCCCGGTCATCACCACGATGCTCGCGGCCGCCGTGGTCGGCGCCGTCCCCGACAACGAGGTGCGGCGCCGGCTGCTCGCCGGGCTGGCCGACGGCACCATGCCGGCCACGGTGGCGCTCACCGGCAGCGGCACCCTCGAGGGACGGAGGGACGACACCGGCGCGCTGGTGGTGTCGGGCACGCTGCGGCCCGTCCTCGGCGTCATGCTCGCCCGGCTGGTGGTCGCACCGGTGGTGGAGACCGCTGGCACGTCCCCCTGGGCCGAGGGTGACGGCGCGGCGGGGCGCGTGGTGTGGTGCGTGGTGGACCTCGACGCACCGGGTGCCGCGGTCGAGCCGGTGGCGAGCTTCGACCAGACGCGGCGGCTGGGGGTGGTGCATCTCGACGGGCACCTGGTCGGCCACGAGTGGCAGCTGCCGGAGCTCGAGACGGCCGTCGTCACCGATCTCGCCCTGGTGATCGCCGCGGCCGAGTGCGCCGGCGGCGCGCGCTGGTGCCTGGAGGTCGGCACCGAGCACGCGATCACGCGCCGGCAATTCGGGCGCCCCATCGGCCAGTTCCAGGCGATCAAGCACAAGCTCGCCGACATGCTCGTCTCGGTCGAGCAGGTCACGGCACTGGCCTGGGATGCAGCCGCCGCGGCCGACGCCCCCGACGTGGGCCAACGCCGGCTGTCGGCCGCGCTGGCGGGCGCCATCGTCCTCGACGCCTATGTCGAGTGCGCAAAGTCGTGCATCCAGGTCCTCGGTGGCATGGGCTTCACGTGGGAGCACGACGCGCACATGCACCTGCGCCGTTCCTTGAGCCTGCGCCAGGTCCTCGGCGGTTCGTCCGCGCTGCGGACGCTGGCGGCGCGCGCCGTGCTCGCCGGCAGCCGACGCTCGCTCTCGACAGAGCTGCCGCCGGAGGCCGAGGCGATCCGGGACGAGGTCCGCCCGCTCGTGGCCCGGGCGAAGGATGCCGGCAAGGGCAACCGCCGGCGGGCGATGGTGGAGCTGGGGCTGCTCACCCCGCACTGGCCCGCCCCCTACGGGCGCGACGCGGGGCCGGTGGAGCAGCTGGTGATCGACCAGGAGTTCGCCGCCGCCGAGCTCCAGCGCCCGAACCTCTCCGTCGGGGCATGGGCGTTGCCCACGATCATCGCCCACGGCACGCCCGAGCAGCAGGAGCGCTTCGTCACGCCCACCTTGCTCGGTGAGCTGGTGTGGTGCCAGCTGTTCAGCGAGCCCGGGGCGGGCAGCGACCTCGCCTCGTTGTCGACCCGGGCCACCGAGGTGGAGGGCGGCTGGGTCCTCAACGGCCAGAAGGTGTGGACGTCGGTGGCCCAGCGCGCCGACTACGGGATCTGCCTCGCCCGCACCGACCCCGACCTGCCCAAGCACGCCGGGATCACCTACTTCCTGGTCGACATGTGCAGCCCGGGCATCGAGGTGCGCCCACTGCGGGAGATCACGGGGGACGCACTGTTCAACGAGGTGTTCCTCACCGACGTCTTCGTGCCCGGCGACTGCGTCGTCGGCGAGGTGAACGGCGGCTGGCGCCTGGCTCGCACCACCCTGGCCAACGAGCGCGTGTCGATGTCCTCGGGCATGACCTTCGGGTGGGGGATCGAGGCCATCCTGGGGTGGCTCTCGGGGCGCCCGCACCTGGCCGACGACATGGTGACACTCGACCGCCTGGGTGCGCTGCTGGCCGAGGCCCAGTCGGTGGCACTCCTGGGCCAGCGCACCACCCTGCGCTCGGTGTCGGGGGTCGAGCCCGGCCCCGAGGCCAGCGTGCGCAAGCTGCTCGGCGCCGAGCACGAGCAGCGCGTCCAGGAGCTGGGCCTGGTCCTGCTCGGGCCCGAGGGGGCGACGACCGAGGGCGACGCCGCCATCTGGAGCCGTGGGTTCCTCTCGACGCGCTGTCTCACCATCGCCGGGGGGACCAGCGAGGTGCAGCGCAACGTGATCGGGGAGCGCCTGCTGGGCCTCCCCAGGGACCCCGAGCCCAGCGGTCCCACGGGTTGACAGCGCGCGCGGCGGCCGCACAAGCTGCGGGCCGGTCCGCCGGTGTGACGACAATGGACAGGCGCCGCGGGCGGCGCCACGACCAGGGAGGCAAGGCGACGATGGGCGAGAGCACCCTCTACTACGAGGACGTCGACAAGGGGGACGAGGCGCCGGTCAAGCGCCACACGCTCACGCGCACCGACCTGGTCCGCTACGCCGGCGCATCGGGTGACTACAACCCCATGCACCACGACGAGATCCTGGCCACGGCGGCGGGCCAGCCCTCGGTCTTCGGCCACGGCATGTTCTCCATGGGCCTGCTCGCCTCCGCGCTGACGGACTACGTGGGCGTGGGCACCCTCACCCACTACCAGGTGCGCTTCAGCCGCCAGACCTGGCCCGGCGAGGAGCTCGTCACCAGCATCGTCGTCACCGCCAAGCGCGACGAGGACGGCAAGCACCTCGTCGACCTCGAGTGCAGCCTGGCCAACGCCGACGGTGAGGTGAAGGTGGTCGGCGAGGCGACGGCCTCGCTGCCGTCTCGGGGCTGATCCACCGGATCGGCCGCCCCGCTGGCATGCCGCGCCGCTGAGCGATCGCGCGCCGCGCGGGTTGGCGCGCACCGGGCGGCACGCGCCGCGCGGGTCCGCGCGCACCGGGCGGGACGGGCCGAGGCGAGGGGACGATTGGCGTTCGGGGCGCGATGGTAGGGTCGGTCGAGGAGCCAACGTCCCATCCACCGTCCGTCCCACAGGGGGTCGCTTCTTGGCGTCGACGCGCACCGGGTGGGGCCTTCGCACGCTCGCCGCCCTCGGTGTGCTGGCCGGCGTGCTGGCCGGGTGCGGGAACGCGACGACCAAGGTCACCGACGCAGGCCCGGGCCCTGGTCGACCAGTACCACGTGTTCGCCGTGGTGGGCGTGGCCACACCCTCGTTCACCGGTGCCTCGTACCTGGCCTCGCACGACGTACCCACCTTCGGGCTCAACGTGAACCCCAACTCGCAGTGGATGGCCGGGCCGTCCATGTACGGCAACACCGGGTCCTACAACGACTTCACCGCTCCGCAGCTGCAGGCGGTGTTCCTCGCCGAGCAGCACCACGTCCACGCGGCCGCCATCGTGTCCTACAGCATCGCCGAGGCCCAGCAGGGGTGTCAGACCGTCATCACCGCGTTCCACAAGTACGGCATCCCCATCGTGGTCGACGACCCGAGCGTGCCCGCCGATGAGCCAGTTCCTGTCCTACGCGCTGCCCGGGATCCCCTACGGCTGCGTGTTCGCGCTCATGGCCATGGGCCTGGTGCTCACCTACAAGGCCTCGGGGGTCTTCAACCTGGCCTTCGGCGCGCAGGCCTATGTCTCGGCCGTCGTCTTCTACGAGACGCGGCGCCACGGCTGGCCCATCTGGGCCGCCTTCGCCGTGTCCGTGGTCCTCCTCGGCCCCGCCATCGGCTTCGTGCTCGACCGGTTCCTCTTCCGCTACACCCGGACCGAGCCCACCCTGGTGAAGCTGGTGCCCGCGCTGGGGCTCCTGCTGGCGCTGCCGAGCATCACCCAGATGATCTTCGGCGGGGGCCAGCTCCTCGGGCCGCCGTCGCTGCTGCTGAACGCGGGCCGGGTGTACTTCCACATGGGCAGCCTGGCCGTCGACGGACTCGAGATCGCCACCGTGATCGTGACCGCCGTCTCGGCCCTGGGGCTGGCCCTCCTCTTCCGCTCGGGCGGGCTCGGCCTGCGCATGCGGGCGGTCGTCGAGAGCCCGCGTATGGCCGAGTTGGCGGGCATCGACGCCGACCGTGTCAGCGCGTCGGCGTGGATGCTGTCGAGCTTCTTCGCCGCCCTCGCGGGCGTCCTGCTCGCCCCCGTGTTCGCCGCGCTCACGCCGACGAACTTCACCGACCTGCTGGTGGCCGCCATCGCCGCCGCCGCCTTCGGCGGCTTCGTCAGCCTGCCCCTCACCTTCCTCGGGGGGATCCTCCTCGGCGTGTGCCAGGAGATCGTGGGCGGCTATCTGCCGTCGGGCACGATCCTGGCCTCGGGCCTGCGCCCTGCCTTCCCCTTCGTGGTCCTGGTCATCCTGCTCGTGGCCATGCCCTCGTTCCGAAGCCGCGGCGAGATCGAGGACCCCCTGGCCGCGTGCGACCCGCCGCCGCCCTCGCTGCGACCGCCCGAGCGCATGACCGAGGTGACCCTCGGGGTGCGGGCCTTCGGCGCCCTGGTGGTGGTGGTCTTCGTGATCTCGGCCCTCACCTGGGTGTCGGGCAACTGGCTCTATACGCTGACGCAGGGCCTGGTGCTGTCGGTGGTGTTCCTCTCCATCACGCTCATCACCGGCATGGCCGGCCAGATCTCGCTGTGCCAGGCCACCTTCGCGGGCGTGGGCGCCTTCACCGCCGGCCAGCTGGCCGCCCACCACGGCACGCCCGTGCTCACCGGGCTGGTGGCCGGCGCCCTCATCGCCGCGGCGGTGGGCGCGGTGGTGGCCGTCCCCACCCTGCGCCTGGGCGGGATCGCCCTGGCGCTGGTGACCCTGGCCTTCGCCCTCATGGCCGACAACATCCTCTTCGCCTACTCGTGGGCGGGCAACGGTGCGAGCGGTGTGACCGTGCCCCGGCCCACCATCGACGCCGTGAACTTCAGCGCGGGCGGGAGCTTCTTCTGGTTGGCGACCCTCTTCCTGGTGCTCTGTGGCGGCGCGCTGATCCTCATCCGCGGGGGCACCACGGGCCAGGAGCTGGCCGCCATGCGCGGATCGGAGGTGGCCGCGCGCACCATCGGGGTCAACGTCTCGTGGCGGCGCATCGTGGCCTTCGCGCTGTCCGCCGCGCTGGCGGGCATCGGCGGCGTCCTCTACGGATCGCTCCAACAGACGGTGTCGTCTCACGACTTCAACTACCAGTTCTCCTTGGTGTTCGTGGTGGTGGTGGCCGTCATCGGGGTGCACACGGTGGCCGGGGCCGTCGAGGCCGGGATCGCCTATACCGTGCTCCAGCAGCTGATCAGCAACCTTCCGTCGCGCTACAGCTCGCTGATCGCGGCGGTGTTCGGACTCGCCGCGCTGACGTACGTGCGCCACCCCGAGGGCGTGGTCGCCTTCGGCAAACGCTGGTTCGTGGACCGCGTCGAACAGGTCGTCGTGTACGTGCGCCGGCGTCGCGCCGGCCGTGGCGCGGCGTTCAGTGGGGGGGAGTGACGGTGGCCCTGCTCGAGGCGATCGACGTCTCCAAGGGCTTCGGCGGGGTGCGGGCCCTGGCCACCCTGTCGCTGCGGGTCGACGAGGGCGAGGCGGTCGGCCTCGTGGGTCCCAACGGCGCGGGCAAGACCACGTTGTTCAACTGCCTGCTGGGGCTGGTGCGCCCCGACACCGGCACGGTGGCCCTCGACGGCGTGCGGATCGACGGCATGCCCACCTACCGCCGCAGCCGCCTGGGCATCGGCCGCACCTTCCAGCGCCTCGAGCTCTTCACCGGCATGACGCCGCGCCAGCACCTCCTGGTGACCGCCCGGGTGCGCAGCGGACGGGGGCATCTGTGGAAGGACGTGCTCGGTCTGGGGCGCCCGACGCACGAGGAGCTCGCCGCCGCCGACGAGCTGCTCGAGCTGGTCGGCCTCGCCGCGCGCGCCGATCTGCCGGTGGAGGCCCTCAGCCTGGGGGAGGGACGGCTGGTGGAGGTGGCCCGCGCCCTGGTGGGCGAACCCCGGCTGCTCATGCTCGACGAGCCCTCCTCGGGCCTCGACGACGCCGAGACCCGGGCCCTCGTCGCGCTGTTGCGCCGCGTCCACGCCGAGCGGGGCATCGCGCTGCTGCTCGTCGAGCACGACCTGGAGATGGTGGCGGCGACGGTGGACCGCCTCGTCGTCCTCGACTTCGGCCGCCTCATCGCCGACGGGCCCGTCGACGAGGTGCTCGCCGACGTCGGCGTGCGCCGCGCCTATCTGGGTGAGGAGGGCGCGCCGTGAGCGACCTGCTCGAGCTCTCCCACGTCGACGCCGCCTACGGCCCCTACCGGGCCCTCTTCGACGTGTCGTTCACCGTGCCCGAAGGCGGCGCGGTGGCGCTCGTGGGGGCGAACGGCGCAGGCAAGTCCACCGTGGCCCGCGTGGTCTCGGGCCTCGTGCCCGTGACGCGCGGCAGCGTGCGCTTCGCCGGCCGGGACATCGGCGGGCTGGCGGCATGGCGCGTGGCGCGCCTGGGCCTGGCCCATGCGCCCGAGGGCCGGTCGGTGTTCGCCACCCTGACCGTGGAGGAGAACCTGGCCCTCACCTTTCGCCGGGCCGCCGGGCCGCGGCGCACGCCCGCGTTGCTGACGCGCGCCTACGAGGCCTTCCCCCGGCTGGGGGAGCGGCGCCACCAGGCGGCGGGGACGCTGTCGGGCGGCGAGCAGCGGATGCTGACGCTGGCCCGGGTGCTGGCGCTCCCGCAGCGGTTGCTGGTCGTCGACGAGCTGTCCCTCGGGCTCGCCCCGGTGGTCGTCGACGAGGTCTTCGCGGCGTTGCGCCGGGTGCTGGCCGAAGGGACGTCGTTGCTGGTGATCGAGCAGCACGTGCCGAGAGCCCTGGCCCTGGCCGACCGGGCCGTCGTCCTGGTCCACGGCCGGGTCGTGGCGGCGGGACCGGTGGCGGAGGTGGCCGATGCCATCTCGACCCTGCTCCCGGCGCGCGCCACCTCGCTCAGCCCCGCGGAAGGCGGCGACGAGTCGGGCCGAGCGCCAGGCCCGGAGCCCGGTCGCTAGGCGGTCAGCAGCCCGGCGGCGTCCCCGTCTTGTTCTCGGTCTGGTAGAGCAGCTCGAAGAGCCCGCAGATGGTCACCTTGGCCACCAGCCAGTGGCCGTTCACGTAGGCCGCGTAGCCCGTCGAGTTGGGCAGCAGGACCTGCCCGCCCGGTCCCAGGATCGAGTACGTGACCTTGGCGCAGGGCGACGGCACCTTGGCCGCCTGGCAGTCGCTGGACGACAGGATGGTGGCGGAGGTCACCGTGGCACCGGTGGCCGAGGTCGACAGCGGCGACGACAGGGCCTCGTTGATGGCCGTCGTCAGCGCCGAGCCGCCCTGGATGCTTGCCTCCATCTTGCTGGCGTTCTTGCTGGCCAGGTTGAAGAGGGTCCCGTAGACGACCCCGATGTCCGACTGGGCCGTGGCCGGGTTCGGCGGGGGGGTGGTGGAGCTGCTCGAGCTCGAGCAGGCGGCCGTGGCGACGGCCGCCGTGGCCAGGACGGCTGTCGTCCAGCCCCAGCGTCGCCGGCGAGTGGTCGTGGACGGGCCGGTGGATGCGGCGTCGGGCTGCTGGTTCATCTCTCCCCCCAGGGTCGCGTGGCACGGACGGTCGACTGCGCAGGCAGGTTATCCGCCCCCCGGTCCCGCTTCCGGGCATACCGCCCGGCGGGGCCCCGGGAGGTGGGCTCGAGCGGGGTCGGGCAGCCGGCCGGGCGGGCCAGGCCGACGAGCCGGCCCGGCCCAGGCGAGCCGGCCCGGCCCAGGCGAGCCGGCCTAGAAGAAGCTGAATGGCGGGAGCCCGGACTTGAGGCCCTTGAACAGCTCGCCCTTGGCGTCCGCCAGCTCCTTGGGCGTCCACCCGTGGTCCCGCGTGACGGACCCGGCCGGCGACCACCCCTTCATGACCCACACGGAGCCGCCGAAGACCACGAAGTTCTGGCCGTTGACGTCGGCCGCCTCGTCCGAGGCCAGGAAGGCCACGAGCGGGGCCACGTTCTGGGGCCCGAAGGCGTCGAACTTGCCCTCCTCGACCTTGGCCATCTCGCCGAAGAGGTCCTCGGTCATCCGGGTGCGGGCGCGCGGCGAGATGGCGTTCACCGTCACGCCGTAGCGCTCGAGCTCACGGCCGAGGATGATGGTCATCGCCGCGATACCGGCCTTGGCGGCGCCGTAGTTGGCCTGGCCCGCGTTGCCGAAGAGCCCTGCCTCCGAGGCCGTGTTGACGATCCGGCCGTGGACCTCCTCGCCACCCTTGGAGCGGTTGCGCCAGTGCACGGCGGCGAAGTGGGACATGGCGAAATGTCCCTTCAGGTGCACGCGGATGACGTCGTCCCAGTCGGACTCGTCCATGTTGAAGCTCATCTTGTCCCGCAGGATCCCGGCGTTGTTCACCAGGATGTCGAGCTGGCCCCATGTGTCGACGGCCTGGGCCACCAGGCGCTCGGCGCCGGCCCACGAGCTCACGTCGTCGGTGTTGAGGGCGGCGACGCCGCCGGCGGCGGTGATGTCGTCGACGGTCTGCTGGGCCGGGTGGACGTCCGCGCCCTCGCCGGTCCGGGCGGCGCCGACGTCGTTGACGATGACCTTGGCCCCCTCGGCCGCGAACAACAGGGCCTCTTCGCGGCCGATGCCGCGTCCCGCGCCCGTGATGATCGCGGTCTTGCCGTCGAGCATTCCCATCTGGAGACCTCCTGGATCCCGGCCCTGCCCCGTGTACCCGCCCGGGTCGAGCGTCACGATGACACCGGATTGTGGACCCGGGCAGCATGACCGAAGCCGTGGACGAGGGTCAAAACCACCCCACCCCCGGCGGCGACTGGGGCCCAACGGCGCTGCGCCGGGGGCCGGGGCCTTCGGTAGCGTCGAGCCATGGGCCCCGACCCGCCGCCCGGCGCCTACGGCACCACCCCGCCCGGCGCCTACGGCACCGCCCGCCGCCGCAGCCTGGAGGACCCCGAGGGCTTCTGGGGCGAGGCGGCCGGGGCCCTGGACTGGGACCGGGTGCCCCAGACGGTGCTCGACGACGGTCGGCGCCCGTTCACCCGCTGGTTCCCCGACGGTGTGCTCAACACCTGCTTCAACGCCCTCGACCGCCACGTCGCGGGCGGCCGGGCCGAGCAGGCCGCCCTCGTCTACGACAGCCCGGTCACCGGGACGACCCGGACGTTCACCTACCGGGCGCTGCGCGACGAGGTCGCCCGCTTCGCCGGGGTGCTGCACGGGCTGGGCGTCGTGCCGGGGGACCGCGTCGTGCTCTACATGCCCATGGTCCCCGAGGCCGTGGTGGCCATGCTGGCCTGTGCCCGCTTGGGGGCGGTGCACTCGGTGGTCTTCGGCGGCTTCGCCGCGCAGGAGCTGGCCATCCGCATCGACGACGCGCGGCCCAAGGTCGTCGTGTCCGCCTCCTGCGGCATCGAGGCGAGCCGGGTCATCGAGTACAAGCCCTTGCTCGACCGGGCGGTCGAGCTGGCCGAGCACCGCCCCGCGTCGTGCGTGGTGCTGCAGCGACCGCAGGTCGAGGCGGCGCTGGGCCCGGCCGACGTGGAGTGGGACGAGGCCATGGCAGGCGCGTCGCCGGTCGGCTGCACGCCGGTGGCGGCCACCGACCCCCTCTACATCCTCTACACCTCGGGGACGACGGGGAAGCCCAAGGGGGTCGTGCGCGACAACGGCGGGCATGCGGTGGCCCTGGCCTGGAGTATGGCCAACGTCTACGACACCCACGCGGGCGACGTCTTCTGGGCCGCCTCGGACGTCGGCTGGGTGGTGGGCCACTCCTACATCGTCTACGGCCCGCTCATCACCGGCGCCACCACGGTGCTCTACGAGGGCAAGCCCGTGGGCACGCCCGACGCCGGCGCCTTCTGGCGGGTCGTGCGGGACCACGGGGTGCGGGCCCTGTTCACCGCGCCCACGGCCTTCCGGGCCATCAAGAAGGAGGACCCGAAGGCGGCGCTGCTCGCCGGGTACGACGTCTCCACCCTCCGGTACCTGTTCCTGGCGGGGGAGCGGCTCGACCCCGAGACCTATACCTGGGCCAGCGACCACCTGCGCATCCCCGTCGTCGACCACTGGTGGCAGACCGAGACGGGGTGGCCCATCGTGGCCAACCTCATGGGGCTCGAGCCCCTGCCGGTCAAGCCGGGATCGCCCACCGTCCCCGTGCCCGGCTACGACGTGCGGGTGCTCGGCACCGACGGCCGCGAGGTGGGGCCGGGGGTCGAGGGGGCCATCGCCATCCGCCTGCCCCTGCCGCCGGGCACGCTGCCGACGCTGTGGCGCGACGACGAGCGCTTCGTCGAGAGCTACATGCGCCGCTACCCCGGCCACTACCACACCGGCGACGGCGGCTACATCGACGAGGACGGCTACGTGTTCGTCATGGGCCGCACCGACGACGTGATCAACGTGGCGGGGCACCGGCTGTCGACGGGGGCCATGGAGGAGGTCATCGCCGGGCATCCCGACGT
This sequence comes from Acidimicrobiales bacterium, assembly GCA_035623275.1. Lineage (GTDB taxonomy): Bacteria > Actinomycetota > Acidimicrobiia > Acidimicrobiales > UBA8190 > DASPTT01. The sequence goes on along the minus strand of DASPTT010000072.1, from coordinate 18,346 downwards.
GGCGGAGTGCGCGGTGATCGGCGTGGCCGATCCCATGAAGGGTCAGGTGCCGCGCGGCTTCGTCGTGCTGAAGGCGGGGGTCGGGCGTGACCACGCCGAGATCGAGGCCGAGCTCGTCCAGCGGGTCCGAGACGAGATCGGCGCCGTGGCCGCGCTGCGACGGGTGGACGTGGTGGCCGCCCTCCCCAAGACCCGCTCGGGAAAGATCCTGCGGGCCACCATGCGCGGCATCGCCGACGGGCGCGACGAGCCCGTCCCCTCGACGATCGACGACGCCACCGTGCTCGACGCCCTTCGGCCGGTCCTGGCGCCGGCCGGGGGCGGGCCCGCGCCGGGCCCGGGTGGTGCGGGCGAGAGGACTCGAACCTCCACCCCCGAAGGGACCGGGACCTAAACCCGGCGCGTCTACCAGTTCCGCCACGCCCGCGAGCGGTGCACGGCACCGGGGCGGCGGCGACGTGCCGGACCCGAGCCTAGGCGGGCGGGCTGACCGTCCCTGGGCTCCATCCCGGGTAGCCTCGGGGCATGCCTCTCGACCTCTCGCGCCCGGCCACGGCCGACATCTCCCCCGTGATGCGCTCGAACCCCCCCGACGCCGCCTCGGCCGACGTGTTCCAGCGACTGCTCAAGGAGCGGATCATCTTCCTCGGCAGCGCCATCGACGAGGTGGTCGCCAACATGGTGTGCGCCCAGCTCCTGCTGCTGGCGGCCGAGGACCACGAGCGGGACATCGCCCTCTACATCAACTCGCCCGGCGGCTCCGTCACCGACGGCCTGGCCATCTACGACACCATGCAGTACGTCAGCTGCGACGTGAGCACCATCTGCGTGGGACTGGCCGCGTCCATGGGCCAGTTCCTCCTGTGCGCGGGCACGCCGGGCAAGCGCTTCGCGCTGCCCCACAGCCGGATCCTCATGCACCAGCCCTCGGGGCAGATGCAGGGGCAGGCGGCCGACATCGCCATCCAGGCGGAGCAGATCGTCTACCTCAAGCGCATGATGGCGGAGCGCATCGCCTTCCACACCGGGCAGAACATCGAGCGCATCGAGGCGGACTCGGACCGGGACCGGTGGTTCACGGCCGAGGAGGCCCGGGAGTACGGGTTCATCGACCGCGTCATCGAGCACTCGAGCGCCGGGGCACAGCGCAGCTAGGGCCGGGGCGGGAGCCACGACGTGACCGACCTGCAGACCGGGCCGGGCCCTGGCTCGGGAGCGGCAGCACCCGAGCTGTCGCCGGAGGAGGAGCACGAGCGCAAGCTCGAGGCGCGTCTCGAGCGCGCCGCGGCCCGCGGACCCAAGACCACCCGCGTCGTCGCAGCCCGGGTCAGCCTCCGCGCCCGGATCGTCGAGCTGTGGCGGTCGCGCGAGCTGTTCATCTTCCTGGCCCGCAAGGACATCAAGGTCAAGTACAAGAATTCGGTGCTCGGCTTCCTGTGGTCGATGCTCAACCCGGCGTTGACCCTGATCGTCTACTTCCTCGTCTTCAAGGTCGTCCTGAAGAACGGCGTGCCCCAGTTCGCCATCTACCTGTTCTCGGGGCTCCTCGTCTGGAACCTCTTCCAGACCGCGATCATCGGGGCCACCAGCGCGGTGGTGAGCAACGGCGGCATCGTGAAGAAGGTCTCGTTCCCTCGCGAGATCCTGGCGCTCTCCACCGTGGGCTCGTCGACCGTCTTCTTCTTCTTCCAGGCGCTCGTGATGGTGCTGTTCCTGGTGGTCCTCCAGCACTCACCTGCGTGGGGCCAGATGTGGCTCCTCGTGCCGGCGCTCGTGGCCCTGCTGGTGTTCACCTCGGCCCTCGCCGTGTTCCTCTCCGCCGTCAACGTCTACTTCCGCGACGTCGAGCACCTCGTGCAGGTGATGTTGATGGTGTGGTTCTGGGCCATCCCCATCGTCTACGTCTTCCACCAGGTCCAGTCGGGGCTCCAGCGCCACCATCTCTTCTGGATCTACGTGGCCGACCCGCTCGTCCCGGTGGTGCTGACCTTCCAGCGGGTGCTCTACAACGTCTCGACCTACACTCCGCCGGGGGCGACCACACCGGTGCCGCTGCTCCCCGAGCACAGCACCGCCTGGTACGCCACCTTCAACCTGGCGGTCGCCGGGGTGTCGGCCCTCCTTGTGCTCGGCTCGCTCGTGGTCTTCGGCCGGCTCGAGGGCAATTTCGCCGAGGAGCTCTGACCACGGGGTGACCAAGCCGATCGCCGTCGACGTCGTCGGCGTGTCCAAGCGGTTCCGCCTGTACCACGAGAAGGTCAACTCCATGAAGGAGCGGATCCTGCGGGCCGGGCGCAACCCCTACGAGGACTTCTGGGCCCTGCGCGACGTCGCCTTCCAGGTGACCGAGGGCGAGACCGTCGGCATCCTCGGGCGCAACGGCTCGGGCAAGTCGACGTTGCTCAAGTGCGTGTCGGGCATCCTCCAGCCCACCGACGGCCGCGTCGTGGTACGCGGCCAGCTCGCCGCCCTGCTCGAGCTCGGGGCGGGCTTCCAGCCCGAGCTCTCCGGGCGCGACAACATCTACCTGAACGCGTCGCTCCTGGGGCTCTCCACGCGCGAGGTGCAGCGGCGCTTCGACGAGATCGTGGCCTTCGCCGAGCTCGAGCAGTTCATCGACAACCAGGTCAAGTACTACTCGTCGGGCATGTACGTGCGCCTCGGGTTCTCGGTCGCGGTCAGCGTCGAGCCCGACGTGCTCGTGGTCGACGAGGTCCTGGCGGTCGGCGACGAGAACTTCTCCCGCAAGTGCCTGGACAAGATCAAGTCCTTCCAGGACGAGGGCCGGACCATCCTCTTCGTCACCCACGCCGCGGACCTGGTCCGCCAGATCTGCGACCGGGCCATCGTCCTCGACCAGGGCCGCATGCTCGGCTACGGCCTGCCCGGTGAGGAGATCCGCCTGTTTCGCGAGCAGATGATGGAGGCCAGCGGCGAGCTCCCGGTGGCCCTGGAGGAGCCAGAGGAGCCGCTGCCGAGCGCGCCCCGTCCCATCACCATCACGGGCATCGACCTCGAGCACCCCGGCAGCGGGTCGCGTCCCTATCTCCTGCCGGGGGAGCCCCTGGCGGTGCACGTGGCCTTCGAGGCCATCGAGCCGGTGGACGACGTGGTCTTCGTCATCGAGATCCGCGACCGGGTCGGCCAGCTCGTCTTCGGCTCGGACACCGAGATCCTCGAGCACCGCTACGACGCCCCCGCGGGATCGGGCCGGGCCGACCTCACCTTCGAGAGCGTGCCGCTGCTCGACGGCACCTACGGCGTGAGCATCGGGGTGCGCAGCCGGAAGGGCGCCACCATCTACGACTGGCGCGACCAGAGCGACCACTTCGAGGTCATGAACCCGGGGCGCGCCACGGGCAGCGTGTCGTTGACGCTGCGCGCCGACATCCGCGCCGCCAGCCTGAGCTGATCGTGGTCCACCCGGCGGGGCGCGGCACGTGAGCGGCCGCATCGCCTTCGTGCCGCCGCGCTTCGGTGCGCAGGTCGTGGGCGGCTCCGAGGCGGTGAGCCGCGAAGCGGCCATCGGCTTCGCCAGGCGCGGCTGGCGGGTCGAGGTGCTCACCACGGCCGCCGTCGACCACTTCACGTGGCGCAACGTCCTGCCGCTGGGCGTGGCCGAGGAGGACGGCGTGGTGGTCCGCCGGTTCCCGGCGGTGCGGGACCAGAGCCGGGTGGCGCTGCGGGCCCAGCGGCTCGTCGAGGCGGGCGGGGTGCCGACCCCTGACGAACAGGTGGGCTGGCTGGGCTTCCACTTCCGGGCCCCGGGCATCTTCGACCACCTCCTCGCCCACGGGCACGAGTACGACGCGGTCGTCTTCTCGCCGTACCTGTTCTGGACGACCCTCGCCGGCGTGCGCGCCGTGCCCGAGCGGGCCATCGTCATGCCCTGCCTCCACGACGAGGGCTATGCCCGGCTGGCGGTGGTGCGCCACGCGTTGAGCTCGCCGGCGTCGCTGTGGTTCCTCTCCGAGCCGGAGCACGAGCTGGCCCACCGTGTCGGCCCCCTGGCCGAGCACCACACCGTGACCGGCGCCGGCGTGGAGGTCCCTGCGGCCTACGACCCCGACGGGTTCCGGCGCCGCCACAGGATCCGCCGGCCCTTCGTCCTCTACGCGGGCCGGCGTGAGGCGGGCAAGGGGTGGGACTGGCTGCTCGACGCGTTCGCCCGGGCCGTGACCGAGCACGACGTCGACCTCGACCTGGTGTCCATCGGCGTGGGCGAGGTGCGGGCCCCCGCCAGCGTGGCCGGGCGGGTGGTCGACCTGGGGTTCCTCCCCACCACCGAACGCGACGACGCCTTCGCCGCCGCGGCCGCCTACGTGCAGCCGAGCCGGATGGAGAGCTTCTCGCGCTCGATCATGGAGGCGTGGCTGGCCGGCACCCCGGTGCTGGCCCGGGCCGACAGCGAGGTGGTGGCCTGGCACTGCACCCGCTCGGGCGGGGGTTTGCTCTTCGCGGACGTCGACGAACTGGCCCGCCGGCTCGTGCAGGTGGCCGAGGCCCCCGGCGAGCTGGCCGCCCTGGCCGACGCCGGGCGCGCCTATGTCGAGCGCGAGTACTCCTGGGACGCGGTGCTGGACCGGATGGAGGCCGATGTGCTGGCCGCGAAGGAGCGTCGGGCGGCCGGCGAGCCTGAGCACGCGCCGTGAGCCGGCGCGTCCTCGTCGCCGGGAGCTACCCGCCCACCCCGGGGGCGTCCTCGGCAGCCGCCTTGCGGGCCGCGCGCCAGGCCCTGGCGGCCGGGGATCGCGTCGTGGTGGTGTCGCCCCGGCCCAGCGCGGCCGAGCACACCGCGCCGCTGCAGGGCTGGCGCGGCGCATGGGCGCTGGCGCGGCGCGGCCACGCCGTGCAGGCCGACGTGCTGGTGCTCTCGGTGGAGCCGGGGGTGCCCTTCGGCGTGGGGACCGACGCCCGCCGCATGCGGCGCCAGGCGCGGCTGCTGGCGCTGGCCACGGCGGGCTTCGGGCGCATCGAGGTGCTCGCCCCCGACGGCCTCGGCGGGGCGCTGGCCCCCGCGCGCCCGCTGTGGGCGCGCGCGGCGCGGGTGTGCGTCGAGAGCGAGGCGGCGCGGCGCGACACGCTGTCGCTGGGCCTCCCCGCGGCGCGGGTGGAGGTGGTGGCGCCGGCCGAGCGCCGCGGCGAGGTGTTCGCCGGCGATCCCGACGCGGCTCGCGCCGTCACCGTCCCCGGGCCGCGGGAGTGGCTGCCGGGCGAGCACGCGGCGCACGCCGCGGGCGTGGCCGAGCGCGTGGTGTACCGCGCGGAGCACGCGCTGGCGCGGCTGCTCCGCCGGCTGCTCGGCCGCCATACGGCCAAGGTGGGCCGCCCGGTGCGGGCGGTGGTCGACCCGTTGCGCCGTCGTGTCATCGACCGGGCGACGCGGGGCTGAGACCGCGCCGCCCCGCCAGCTCGGCCGCCGCCGGGTCGCTCAGCCGCCGCCGGCGAAGACGTGGATGGTGCTGCCCACCAGCACTGCGTCGGGGTCGATCTGCATCGTCGGGCCGCCGCCGCCGGTGGTGAGGTCCCAGGCGTTCCAGGGGTAGCCGTCCTGGTTGCCGTTGTCGTACTCCATGAGGTGGTCCGCGCCCGAGCGTACGTAGACGTGGATGAGGCCGTCGACGGGGTCGTAGAAGGCGGAGGGGGCACCCAGGATCGGCCCGCCGTCGCTCGCCCCCTGGGACAGTCCCCAGGCGTTCCAGGGGTGGCCGTCGACGTTGCCGTTGACGTACTCCTGGAGCGACCCGTCCGCCCCGCGCACGTACACGTGGATCAGGTGGTCGGAGGGGTCGAGGAAGGCGTCGGGCGTGCCCGCCACCGGGCCGCCGCCGCTGGCGCCGAAGCTCAGGCCCCAGGCGTTCCACGGGTACCCGCCCACGTTGCCGTTGTCGTACTCGGTCAGCTCGCCGTCCGTGGCCAGCACGTACACGTGGATGAGGCCGTCCTGGGAGTCGAGGAAGGCGGAGGGCGTCCCGGTCACGGGGCCGCCGCCACTGGCGCCCGCGGAGAGGATCCAGCAGTTCCAGGGGTGCCCGCCGACGTTGCCGTCGTCGTACTCGACGAGGTATCCGTCGACGGCGCGCACGTACACGTGGATGAGGCCGTCGCGGGCGTCGTAGAAGGCGCTGGGCCCACCCGCCACCGGCGACCCGCTGCTCGCCCCGAAGCTGAGGTTGTACATGTTCCACGGGTGCCCGTTGGCGTTGTCGTTGACGTACTCGACCAGGTCCCCGCCGGCCGACTGCACGTAGACGTGGATGAGGCCGTCGTGGGGGTCGTAGAAGGCGTCGGGCACGCCGCCCACGGGCTGGCCGCCACCGGCGCCCACGCTCAGGTCGTAGAAGCTCCAGGGCTGCGGCGCGTGCGCGTCGTCGTTCACGTACTCGACGAGGTCACCGTTGGACGCCCAGATGTAGACGTGGACGAGGCCGCGGGAGTCCTGGACCACGCTGGGGGTGCCCAGGATCCCCGGCCCGTTGGTGCCGTAGGTCTGGTCGTAGGTGTTCCAGACCCGCCCGTTGGCGTGGTCGTCCACGGTCTCCTGTAGGTCGGGGTCGGCCGGCTGCGTGCCTCCCTCGGCCGCCGGGACCGAGTTCTGCGCCTGCGCCCAGGTGTAGTCGAGCTGCGGGCTCCCCGAGGTGTCCACCAGGAGCTCGGCCCACGAGGGGTAGCCCTGGTAGCCGGTGCCCACGTAGCCGGTGCCCATGTCGCAGGGCTGGCAGGCCAGGTTCAACAGCACGTTGTCACGATGGCCCCAGCACCCGCTCTGGTTGGAGGGCGTGCAGTCGATGTTGCCGGAGTTCATCCCGTCGTCGTACATCCAGAAGTACATGGCCTCGAGCGAGTTGCCAACGGCGCCGGCCCAGTTGCTGCCCCACGTGGACCACGGGAACCCCGACGGCGGCGTGGGGTCCTGGCTCTGCGCCGCGCCCTGCGCGGCGGCCTGGTCGAGGGCGGTGGCCATGCCGGCCAGTGGCGGGTAGCCGCGCGCCGTGCGCTCGAGGTTGGTCGCCACGAACAGCTGCTCCTGGGCGGTGAGCGAGTACCAGTTGCCCGGCAGCACCATGCCGCCGAGGCCCTCCTGGGCGCGGGCGTTGGCGATCGCCTGCAGCGTGGCGTTGGTGCACCCCGCGCTGTTGTCGTAGGTGCCCCCCTGGCAGGACTGGAGGAAGTCGGGGTTCGGGGGGATGTTGTTGGGCGGGTTGTTGGGCCCGCTCGGGCCGCCCTTGGTGGCCGGCGGCGGGACGTGGTGGCGCGCCTTGGCCATGGTGTGCCCGTCGGGCCCGGTGCTCACCGCCGGTCCGAGAACGAGGGCGGCGATCACCAGGAGGCCGAGGCCGAACCGGGCGCGCCGGGAGAACCCCAGCGTCGCCGTGTCGGCTCCCGCCCCTGGCCGCAGCCTCAGCCAGAGCGAAACCACGTATGCGGTATCGGGCGCGAACCCCGGCCGTTTGATGCATCACGTGGTCAATTCGGTACTTTGGGTGAGCGTTGTGCGGCGACCTGGGCCCGAGCCGCCGGCCCCGACGGCGCCGACTTCACCGGGGATCCCCAGCCGGTCGGGCACCCGCCCGGCTCAGGAGGCGGCGAAGACGCTGATGGTGGAGCCGAAGACCACGGCGGCAGGGTCGCAGGCGATCGTGGGCCCGCCCGAGCCCGCGGTGAGGTCCCACGCGTTCCAGGGGTGCCCGCCCACGTTCCCGTTGACGTACTCGACCAGGTCCCCGTTGGTGGCCCGGGCGTACACGTGGATGAGGCCGTCGACGGCGTCGAGCAGGGCGCTCGGCGACCCGGTGACGGGCCCGCCGCCGCTGGCGCCGAAGCTCAGGCCCCAGGCGTTCCAGGGGTGCCCGTTCAGGTTGCCGTTGTCGTACTCGGTCAGCTGGCCGTTGGACGCGGTCACGTACACGTGGATGAGACCGTCGGCCGGGTCGTAGAACGCATTGGGCGTCCCGGTGATGGTGCCGCCGCCGCTGGCCCCGTACGACAGGTCCCACGCGTTCCAGGGCACGCCGTAGACGTGGCCGTTGTCGTACTCGACGAGATCGCCGCTCGGTCCGGGCACGTACACGTGGATGAGCCCGTCGGTCCGAAGGTAGAAGGCGTCGGGCGTGCCTGTCACGGGGCCGCCGCCGCTGGCCCCCACGGACAGGCCCCAGGCGTTCCAGGGCACGCCGCCGACGTGGCCGTTGTCGTACTCGACGAGGTTGCCGTGCGTGTCGCGCACGTACGCGTGGATGAGGCCGTCGGCGGGGTCGTAGAAGGCGCTGGGGGAGCCGACGATGGGCCCGCCGCCGCTGGCCCCGAAGCTCAGGTCGTACTGGTTCCAGGGATGGCCGCCGACGTTGTCGTTCACGTACTCGACGAGGTCGCCGTCGACGGCCTGCACGTAGATGTGGATGCGCCCGTCGGCGGGGTCGTAGAAGGCGTCGGGGCTGTTGCCCACCGGCGAGGTGTTGCCGCCGCCGAAGGTGAGGTCGTAGGAGTTCCAGAGCCGTCCGCCCGCCGCGTTGTCGACGTACTCCACCACGTCGTTCGCCACCGAGCGCACGTAGACGTGGAGCAGGCCGTCCCCGGCGTCGTCGACGACGCTGGGGCACCCGGCCGCCGCGGGGCCGCCGGCCCACGAGGAGAGGTCGTACGCGTTCCAGACGCGGCCGCCGGCGTGGTCGGCGGTGAACTGGTCGAGCGGACCCGAGCCGGTGCACGAGCCGGGTGGGGCCGTGCCGACCATGGGCGACGGCGGCGCGGTCGGGGTGGCGCTCTGGGGCCCGCTCGCGGACGACTCGCCGACGCCGTTGTAGGCCGTGACCTCGTAGCTGTAGGTCGTGCCGTTGGTCACCGCGTTGTCGGTGTAGCCGTTGCTCGAGGAGCCGCTGACCGTGGCGAGCAGCGGGTAGGTGCTCCCGCCGTCGCTCGAGCGGTAGATGCGGTAGCCGGTCACCGGCGCAGCCGACGTGGGCGTGTCGGCCGTCCACCCGAGGACCACCTGGCCGTTGCCGGCCACCGCGCCGAGGTTGCCCGGTGTGCCCGGCGTGGTCCAGGCGGTGGCGCTGACGGCCGCGCTCTGGGCGGACTCGCCGTTGCCGTTGTAGGCCGTGATCTCGTAGCGGTAGGTCGTGCCGGCGGTGAGGCCGGTGTCGGGGTAGGAGTTGCTGGCCGCGCCGGAGACCGTGGTGAGGAGCGGGTAGGTGCTCCCGCCGTCGCTCGAGCGGTAGATGCGGTAGCCGGTCACCGGCACCTGCGCCGTCGGGGTGTCGGCCGTCCAGCTCAGGCCGATCGCCGAGGGCGCGGAGACGGACGCTCCCAGCCCGCTCGGCGTGGCCGGGATGCCCGGCGGCGTGGCGTCCACGGCCGACGACGCTGCCGACTCGCCGGTGCCGTTGTAGGCGGTGATCTCGTAGGCGTAGGTCGTGCCGTCGGTGAGCCCGCTGTCGGTGTAGCTGTCGCTCGACGCGCCGCCGAGCTGGACGAGGAAGGTAAAGGCCCCGCCGCCCACCGAGCGGTACAGCTTGTACCCGGAGGCGGCGTTCGGCCCTGAGCCGCTGTCGGAGGTCCAGCTGAGGGCCACCTGGGCGGGACCCGGCAGCGCCGTGAGCCCCGACGGCACCGGCGGGCATCCGCTGCTCGTGTAGCTGTACTGGTCGTAGGGGACGACCGCCGAGGTGCCGTTGGCGGTGACCACGGTCACGTCCACGGTGCCTGTCGAGCAGGTCCCGGGGGCGCTGACGGTGACGGACGAGGCGGTGTCGTTCGTGATGGAGGCGGCCACCCCGCCGAAGAGCACGCTGGTGGCGCCGGCGAGGTTCGTCCCGTCGATCGTCACGGAGTTCCCCGAGGCGCCTGAGCCGCTGGCGGGCGCGACCGAGGTCACCGCCGGGCAGCCGCCCGAGGGCTGGAGCCCCGTGATGATCGACGGCGCGTTGGGCGTGCCCCAACCGGAGGCTTCGTCGAAGCCGGGCCCGGCTGCGTACTCGGTCGGGTGCGTCCCGGTGGTGTCGTTGTTCCCGGTGGTGATGTCGTGGAACGCCGCCGAGCCGAGTGGGTACAGCTTGGGGTTGACCTCCCCGATCGCCTTGGTGCAGCCCTGGTCGCCCAGCGCGGTCAGCGCCGCCCACAACGGGGCGCCGGCGCTGGTGCCGCCGATGGAGCCCCAGGTCGCCTCCCAGTAGATGGTGATCCCGTGGGAGGGGTCGGCGTCGGCCGACACGTCCGGCACCGCCCGGTACGTCGCCGGTCCCGGCTGGTACGACGGCCGCGGCCACTGGACCGAGAAGCCGCCGCCGCCCGCCTCGCCGGTGCCGTCGTTCCACACCGTCTCCACCGGGGGCGGGCCGATCGCCGTCAGCGACGTGCCCCCCACGCCCGTCACGTGGGGCTGGCTGGCGGGGTCGTCGACGGCCAGGGCGGTCGACGGCTGGCAGTCCTCGGCTCCACGGTCGCCGGCCGCCGCGAACACCGACTGGCCCTGTGAGGCCATCTGGACGAAGAGCGTGTTCTCCGAGTTGAGGAGCGTGGCCCCCGCGTCCTGCTCGCACAGGCCCCAGCTGGTGGTGACGACCTGCGCCTTGTCGTCCGTGGCGATCTGGTTGTAGACGTCGTAGGGGCCGCCGGTGTTGTTGTTGGGGCCCTGGTACACGAGGACGCTCGCCAGCGGGGCGAGCCCGATCACCTGCTCGATGTCCAGCGCCGCCTCGCCCTGCTGGCCGCCCGTGGGCCCGCCGTCCACGGTGACGGTGGAGACGCCCGCCGAGGTCCCCATGCAGCTCTGGTACGACGCGATGTCGCTCGGCGTGTAGGGCTCGAGCTCGTAGACGGCCACGGTCACGCCGGCGCCGAGCTCCCCATCGGAGTAGAGGGTGTTCAGGCCGTAGGCCTTGGCCAGCTCGTCAGGCGTGTAGGAGTGGAGGGTCGTCGCCGCGCTCGCCGCCGCGGAGCACGGCGACGGACCCGACACGTTCGCCTGGACTCGGGGCGACGGTGAGGCCGGCGTCGTGGCCAGCAGCCGGGCGCCCGGCCCCGCGGCCGGCGACGGCGCCACACCGGGCGTGGCGGTCTCGCGCGCCTGCGGCACGAGCTGGGGCTGCGGCCGCGCCGTGTCGGAGAGGCCGAGCACACCGACGATGGAGCCGGCCAGCGACTTGGGCACGAGCGGGGAGGCGTCGGCCGCAAAGGCACTCGCCCCCGAGGCCAGGCGCAGGTGGCGCAGGTGCACGCCGAAGGCGGCGGCGGCCTGCGACGCCGACGCCGCGAAGTGCACGGAGAGCCGGTTGGAGGCCGTCGACACGTGGCCGAAGCCCTGCGCCCGCAGCCACGCCTCGGTGGCGTGGACGGTGGCCAGCGAGGCCCCGAAGCGCGGGCCGAACTGGCCGGGGGCCAGGTAGTGCCGGTACAGGGGGGAGCTCGGGTCGGACACGGCGGCCACGAAGCGCTCCAGGGCCGCGGGGTCCGCCGGGGCCAGGGCGACGTCGCCGGCGATGGGGGTGGCGCCCGACAGGTCGCCGGTGTCGCGCGCCCCGGCGGGGACGGGGTCGGGGGCGACGCGCAACCGCACCAGGCCGCCGTCGGCAGGGCTGGCGGCGGCGGCCCGGGACAGCGCCGGCAGGGCGAGGGTCACCGCCGTCGTCGCCGCCACGACCGCCACGACGGGCACGCGCAGTCGCCGGCCGCGGGGCCGGAACTTGGCTTGAGTGGTCACCGGGGCATCACCACGTGGCAGCGGCTCGTTCGGTCGGGCTCTCGGGCTCGGTCGGGCCCGTCGTCCGGGCCCGCCCAGGTGAACCATCGTAGCCAGGGGGACGCGCCACGCCCCGCCGCGGCGGGCGGGGCGTGGGGCCCACAGGGGCGTCGAGGTCGGGGCCGCCGCCGGCCGCCCGCCTGATCAGCCGCTGGCGTCGAAGACGTGGAGCATGCCGCCCACCACCAGGGCCGTCGGGTCGCCGATCACGGGGGGCCCACCGGAGCCGCCGGTGAGGTCCCAGGCGTTCCAGGGCACGCCGTCGTAGTGGCCGTTGACGTACTCGGTCATGTGCCCGGAGCTGGCCCGGACGTACACGTGGATGAGCCCGTCGCTGGGGTCGAGCAGGGCGCTGGGCGAGCTGGCCACGGGGCTGCCGCCGGTGGCACCCACCGACAGGCCCCAGCAGTTCCAGGGCACGCCGTCGTAGTGGCCGTTGTCGTACTCGACGAGGTAGCCGCCCGGCGTCTCGGCGTAGACGTGGATGAGGCCGTCGGCGGGGTCGTAGAAGGGGCTCGGCGTGCCGGTGATGGGCTGGCCGCCGGTGGCGCCGTAGGACAGGTCCCACGCGTTCCACGGGGCGCCGTAGACGTGGCCGTTGTCGTACTCGACGAGGTCGCCGCCCGGGCCGGGGACGTAGATGTGGATGAGCCCGTCCACCGGCAGGTAGAACGCACTCGGCGTGCCCGTGACGGGACCGCCGCCGCTGGCGCCCACCGACAGCGCCCACTCGTTCCAGGGGGCGCCGTAGACGTGGCCGTTGTCGTACTCGACGAGGTGGTTGTAGACGTCGCGCACGTAGACGTGGATGAGGCCGTCGGCCGGGTCGTAGAAGGCGCTCGGGGTCCCCGCGATCTGCGTGCCACCGCTGGCCCCGTAGCTCAGGTCGTAGGCGTTCCACGGGTGCCCGTTGGCGTTGTCGTCGACGTACTCCGTGAGGTCCCCGTTCGACGCCTGGACGTAGATGTGGATCAGCCCGTCGGCCGGGTCGTAGATGACGTCGGGGTCGTTGCCGATGGTCCCGCCGTTGCCCGAGCCGAAGGAGAGGTCGTAGGCGTTCCACAGCTGGCCGCCGACGTCGTTGTCGACGTACTCGACGAGATCGCCGTTGTCGGCGCGCACGTAGTCGTGCAGGAGCCCGTCACGCGGGTCGTTGAGGACGCTCGAGCCCCCGGTGATGGTGGGCCCGTTTGCGTTGACCGTCTCGTTGTACGCGTTCCAGACGTGCCCGTTGAGGTGGTCGGCCACGAACTGCTCGACGGACCCGGGCGGGCCGGAGGAGGGGTTGGCGTTGCCCGACAGGGCCGGGTCGTGGTGGAACTGCGGCCAGGCGCCGACCTCGTTCACCGTGTTCCCGTTGGAGCCCGCCACCTCGTAGTGGACGACCTCGCCGTTGTTGGTGCCGTTGTAGCCGGCGACGGTGATGCCGATGGTGCCGTTGGGGTCGTCGGTCACCAGCGGCGAGTTCTGGAAGGCCATGCCGGAGCCGAGCGTGGTCACCAGGGCGCCGGACTTGCCGTCGAAGACCTGCACCCCGGCGGTGGTCGGCACGATGACGTCCTGGTACCCGCCGCCGGTGAGGTCCGCGGTGACCACCGAGCCGATGACCATGCCCGCGGCGGCCGTGTGCCAGACGGGTGCGCCGTTGTTCCCGTTGAGCACCCACACGGAGCCGCCCCCGGACCCGTTGTTGGTGCCCTCGACGACCTGGAGGCCCCCGTTGCCGAGCACGTCGGCCAGGGCCGGGCTGCTCGAGGTGTAGCCGTCGAGCTTGGTGCTCCAGACCAGGTTGCAGTTGGCGTCCACTGCCATGATGTCGTCGGTCGTCGAGGCGCCGCCGTAGAAGGTGCCGGTCCCGAAGGTGATGCCGGTCCCGCCGCCGGCGAGGAAGTTGCCGACCGCGGGCGAGGACATGACGTTCTGGTCGGTGTCGTACTGGCAGATGAGGCCGCCCGCCGGCGCGCCGGTGCCGGCGTTGCCGGTCGGGCTCAGGATGCGGAGGTGGCCGCCGTTCTGGTACTGCACGCCGTAGGCGTTGCCGGCGGTGGAGTCACCGCCCTCGATGATCTCGGTGCGGCCGTCGCCGTAGAGGTCGGCCAGTGCCGGCGTCGAGAACGAGCTGTCGGCTTGGAACCACGGGAAGCCGTTCAGCACGGCACCCGAGTTGGCGTCCATGGCGTACTCCTCCTGGCTGAGCGAGGAGCCCACGACGTCGGCGTCGCCCTGCAGGTAGCCGACCGCCATGCCCGAGGTGACCGGGAAGTTCCCGGGGGTCCCCACCCACCACCTCGACGAGCCGTCGGGGTTCACGGCCTGGTAGCCGCCGGCGGAGGAGACGCCGACCTGGCCGAGCCCGGTGAACACCTCGTCGAGGTTGGAGCCAGGCGCTCGGGCCACCGACGGCGAGGAGTCGATGGGGTTGGGCGTGTTGTAGGGCCAGCCCGGGACCCCTGAGCCGTTGGAGAGGTTCAGGGCCCACAGATGTCCCCCGCGGTCGCCGACGACGACGTCGGGACCGTTGGAGAGCGTGGCCAGGTTGGGCGACGAGAAGACGATCGCGTTGCCCTGGTCGGGGAGGACCACCGACCAGGTCTGGTTGATCGACAGGCCCGACGCCGCGGCGGCGGGGAGGTGGGCGCCGGGCAGGGCACCCGATGCGACGCCGGCGACGAGGGCTGCGGCGGCCGCGGTCTTGGCGACGAAGGCGGCCGGTGTGCGCGTGCCTCGTCGGCCGGCGCGCCGGAGGAATGCACGGAGGGATTGCACCCGACGACTATCGTCGCCACGCCTGCTCTTCTTGACGAACAAATCATCAACGCCTGGCGACCTGCATCTTCGTCTCCGGGGCACGGGGCCGGGAGCGCACCTGCGGGTATGCTCGCCCGCCGTGCGCCGCCCGAGGCCAACGTCGTGACCTGCTCGCCCGGCGCCGCCGAGGAGGGCCGACCGCCCACGGCGGACGGGGCCGTCGAGGGTCCTGCCGCCGAGCGCCATGCCGTCGTGACCGGGGCGCTCGAGGAGGTCGAGCGCGAGGTGCGACGCCGGGTCGAGGCGGGCGCCGTGGCTCCCGACGAGGACCGGGCTCTCGACCGCGCCTTTCGCCGCCTGGCGCCCTCGCCGGGCAGCACCGGACGGCTGCGGTCCGTCACGTCCCTGGTGGCCGATGCCGCGGTGATCGACCCGCAGGTCCCCGTGGCGTCGCAGCGACCGGGCGGGAGCATGGTAAAGCGCCTGGTGCGCAAGGCGGTGGGGTGGTACGTGCGGTTCTTCGTCGCGCAGATCGCCCGCTTCCAGGGCGCGGTGGCCCGTGCCGTCGCGGTGCTCGCCGAGGAGCTGGAGGACCTGCGCGCCCGCACCCAGCGCGCCGCGTCGCCGCTCCCCCTGCCGACGGCCGCGCGTCGGGAGGGGCCGGACCGGGCGCCGTGGTGGGGACGTGTCGCCCTGTCGTCGTTGACCGACGCCCCCGGGCGCGTCGTCCACGGCGACTGCGGGACGGGCGCGCTCCTCGAGACCCTCGCTGGCGCCGGCATCGACGCGTACGGCACCGATCCCTCGGCGGGTCCGGGGGGCCCGGACGGTCCGCCACGCGAGGTGCTGGCCGTGTCCCTGCTGGAGCACCTCGCCGACATGGGCGACGGGACCCTGGGTGGCGTCGTTGCCGAGGGCGGGGTGGAGGTGCTCCCCGTGGCGGAGTGCGAGCAGCTCGTGGCCATGGCCGCCCAGCGGCTTGCCCCGGGCGGCGTGCTCCTGGTGGCGTCGGCCTCGCCGGCGGCGTGGGCCGCGAGCGCCTCGCCGGTGCTGGCGGACCTCGCCCCTGGTCGTCCCCTGCACCCCGAGACGTGGGCCTTTCTCATGGGGCACAGCGGCTTCGACCCGGTGACGGTGCACCAGGGAGGACCCGACGACACCGAGTACGTCGTCGCGGGCGTCCTCGCGGCGCCGTGAGGCCCGGCCACGCGCCGGCGGTCCGGCGCATCGACCAGGTCATCCCCACGCTCGCCAGCCGCGACGCCATCGGCCAGCACACCACGGCGGCGCGTCAGGTGCTGCGGGAGATGGGCTTCGTCTCCGACATCTTCTACGCCAACGCGTCGGCCGACGTGCTGCGCGACGGCCGGCCGCTCGAAGAGCTGGGCGACGAGGACCCCACCGGTCGGTGGCTGCTCTACCAGCTCTCGATCGGCAGCCCGGCCGGCGAGGTCTTCGCCAAGCGCCCCGAGCCCAAGCTCGTCGACTACCACAACATCACGCCGGCGGAGCTGTTGCGCGCCTGGGAGCCCTCGGTGGCCGAGGAGCTCCGGCTCGGGCGTTCCCAGCTGGTGCGCCTCGCCCCCGTCACCCGGTTCGCCATGGCCGACTCCGCCTTCAACGAGCAGGAGCTGCGGTCCGCCGGGTACGGCGCCACCGCGGTGGCTCCGCTCATGATCGACCTCGAGGCGCTGGCGGGATCACCGGACCCCGTCGTGGCCGCCCGCCTCCTCCGGGCGCGCGCCGAGGGCGGGACGGGGCTCTTGTTCGTGGGCAAGGTGGCGCCGCACAAGGCCCAGCACGACCTGCTCAAGGCGCTGGCCGTGTACCGCCGCCTCTACGACCCGCGCGCCCGCCTGCGCATCGTCGGCGGCGCCATCGGCGACGCCTACCCCGAGGCACTGGCGCGCTTCGCGTCGATGCTGGGCGTGGACGACGCGGTGGAGATGGTCGGGTCGGTGCCCCACGCCGAGCTGGTGGCCTACTACGAGGGTTCGGACGTGTTCGTCTGCCTGTCCGACCACGAGGGCTTCTGCGTGCCCCTGCTCGAGGCGATGATGCACCGGCTGCCGATCGTGGCCTTCGGCGCGGCGGCCGTGCCCGACACGGTCGGGGACGCAGGCCTGGTCCTCCCGGACAAGCAGGCGCTGCGGGTGGCGGCCGCCGTCGACCGCGTCGTGCGCGACGAGTCGCTGCGCGCGGCCATGGCCGATGCGGCCGCCGACCAGGTGGCGCAGCTCTCCCTGGGCCCGTCGCGCGCGGCGTTCCGGGGTGTGATCGAGCAGGCGCTCGCGGCCCCGGCGCAGTCAGCCCCGGCGCAGTCAGCTCAGTAGAAGCGCTGCCAGTTGGCCGTCGACGGCTGGCCGGCCCCCGCAGGCCCCCGGCCGAACACCGAGAAGACGTTCTCCATCATCCGCTCGAGCACCGGCGCGACCGGGTCGACCTTGCCGCTGCTGCGCACGACGTCGGTGGGCACCAGCGAGGTGTTCCACAGCAGGTTGACGAAGGAGGCGGTGCCTACGGCCAGCACGCCCCCGCCGCCGTCGACCGCGTAGTACGACATGTCCGACACGGCGCCCGCGCCCCGGTTGAGGACGGGGGAGTGGGCCAGGATGGTCACGTTGCGCGGCCCGGGCAGGCTGGGCTGGTAGCGGTCGTACTCGCCGGCGACGACGCCGGCGAGGCGGCTGCCCTGGGCCAGGTCCGTCCCGGCGAAGACCCATGCGTCCGGCTCGACGACGACCATGTCGGCGTCCGCGCCCACGTCCGCGTACTGGATGCCGACCAGCTGCTGCTCGGGCCACGGGACCGGGCCGGTCTCCCAGTTGGAGCTGACCTCGGGCGGGTCCACGCCCCACAGCGGGTCCTCGCGCATGAAGTCCGTCTTGTAGCAGACCTGGTGGCGCAGGTCGCCCAGGGGCGAGGGCTCGAGGCGGATGTGGCGGTAGATCGGGTTGGCGCCGAGGAAGGCGAGGTTCACACCGCGATCGCGTGCCGCGACGGCGCCGTCGCGCATCGCCGTCGACCAGTACTCGTCGTGGCCGAGGCTGATGACGCACGCGTGGGACAGCAGCGAGGCGGGGGCGCGGTGCAGGTCGACGTCGGTGAGATAGGTGACGTCGAGCCCGAGGCGCTCGGCCAGGTGCACCACCGGGAATTCGTTGCCGATGAAGTCGGCGGCACCCCACGCCCATGAGTACTGGTAGGGGCGGTCGAAGGAGACCACCCGCGACCGCGTCGTCCCGCCGCTGCCGTCGGGCCCGTAGTAGAGGGAGCGTCCGCCCCAGCGGTTGTACGCCTGCCAGGTCGTCACCGAGTTCACGACGGCGAAGGCCGCCTTGCTCGAATCGTCACGGACGCACAGCGGCACGAAGGCCTGCTCCCCGTCGGAGCCCACCAGCTTGAGCAGGTACTGGCCCGGCGGCCATGTTGCGCCGATGGGGAGGGTCGTCGACTTCGGCCACCGGCATTCCACGGTGTTGACCCCGGGGGTGAACACCGGCGGCGGCTGGACGGTCCCCGCCACCTCCGCCGACTGCCAGACGAGGCGCCCCCCGAGGCCGCCGTAGTAGCCCATCCGGTAGGCCTCGACGTGGAAGGTGGGGCTGGAGGTGTTGACGTAGAGCCCCACGGTCGCGCCCAGTGGCGCGCTCACCGTGTCGGCGTACCCCTCGATGGTCGCCCCGTGCACCGGGGAGGAGATGAGCCAGTCGAGCGTGCCCGGGCGCGCGTTCTCGGCCACCACCCAGTCGGCCACCGGGACCTCGACCCCGCTGGGGAGCTCGACCGAGCGGACGCTGGGGGCGCTCGGGCCCGACGAGGTGCCCGGGGCCGATCGGCCCCGGGCCGCGCCGGCCGGCA